>NZ_BAAHNO010000032.1:0-63175 GCF_054656615.1 Arthrobacter sp. AD-310
ACCACACCACAGGGGCGGCACAGCCTGGCAAATTCAACCAATAAAACAATTGGTATCAACAAACATGGCACACTATTGAGTTCTCAAACAACAGACACATTCGAATACTTCCGAAACAATTTAGAATTTGTTTCGCATTTCTTCGCTGCGATGTTTCAGGCTTATTTCATTCATATTCACTTTTGCAAATCCGGGGTTTTCCCGGAATTCACTCGGTGGGAATGAATCCGCCCAGCAAAAATTGAAGCTTTTCTGCGACCAGAGCGTTGCTCCGTTGAAGAATCGCTTCTCATTTGTTGGGGGTTTGTCACCGCTCAGCGGCGGCGACTCAGAAAACAATACACGCCCCTCCGTGGCCGTGCAAATCGGCCGCGGAAGGGCGTATACGTGCTAGTGCGGGACGCGTGGGTTACGGAACCAGCACCTCAACGGTTGCCAGGTTCTTCTTTCCCCGGCGCAGCAGCAGGTACTGCCCGTGAAGGAGTTCATCCTCTGAAATCACGGCCTCCGGATCCAGCACTTTTTCGTTGTTGACGTAGGCGCCACCTTCACCCACGGTCCGGCGGGCTGCCGACTTGCTCTCCGACAATCCCGAAGCCACCAGGAGGTCGATGATTCCGAGCGCGTCCACCTGCACGGTGGCGGAGGGAAGCTCAGAGGTTGCGGCCTGCAGCGTCGGCTTGTCCAGTGCGGAAAGATCGCCGTTCCCGAAGAGCGCGGCCGACGCGGCGATGACCTTTTCGGTCGCTTCCACGCCATGGACCAGGGAAGTCACCTCGTAGGCGAGCTTCCGCTGGCCTTCGCGGGCAAAGGGTCGCTCGGCCACGGCCACCGCGAGGTCTTCAATCTCAGCACGGGTCAGGAACGTGAATACCTTCAGGCGGTCCACCACATCCGCATCCGCGGTGTTGAGCCAGAACTGGTAGAAGGCGTACGGGCTGCACATGCCGCCGTCGAGCCAAATGGCGTTGCCTTCGCTCTTGCCGAACTTGCTGCCGTCCGAGTTGGTGATCAGCGGCGTCCCCAACGCGTGGACGCTCTTGCCCTCCACCTTGCGGATCAGCTCGGTCCCGCTGGTCAGGTTTCCCCATTGGTCGGAGCCGCCGGTCTGCAGCACGCAGCCGTAGTCGCGGTAGAGCTGCAGGTAGTCCATGCCCTGCAGGATCTGGTAGCTGAACTCGGTGTAGCTGATGCCTTCGTCGGAATTCAGGCGGGACGCGACGGCGTCCTTGCGCAGCATGGTCCCGACCCGGAAATGCTTGCCCACCTCCCGCAGGAAGTCGATGGCGCTCAGCGGCGCGGTCCAGTCCAGGTTGTTGACCATCCGCGCGGCGTTGTCGCCCTCGAAGCTGAGGAAGCGGCGGACCTGCGCCTGGAGGTAGCCAACCCACTCGGCCACGGTGTCCTTGGTGTTCAAGGTGCGCTCCGCCGTCGGCCGCGGGTCACCGATCATACCTGTGGAGCCACCCACCAGACCGAGCGGTTTGTGCCCTGCAAGCTGCAGCCGGCGCATGACGAGAAGCTGGACCAGGTTTCCGAGGTGCAGCGACGGTGCCGTGGGATCGAAGCCGCAATAGTACGTGACCGGTCCATCGGCGAGGAGCTTCTCGAGCTCAGCTTCATCGGTGGAAACGTGGACCAGGCCACGCCATTTCAGCTCCTGCCAGATGTTGGCAAAAGTGGGGTCGTTGTGTTGCGATTCGAGGCTGTTGATGTCTGGCACGCCTTCTAAGTTAGCAGTATCCACAGGCCGCCGGATCAGCGGACGATACCGGCCGGGACGGGTTCGCCGGCGATCAGCCGCAGCCGCTGGGTGGCGCGGGTCATGGCAACGTAGAGGTCCCCTACCTTGCCATGCTCATGGTTGAGCATGGCCGCAGGCTCCAGGACCACCACGCCGTCGAACTCCAGCCCCTTGGCTTCGCGTGGGCTGATGACCACGATGTCCTGTTCGTAGCTGCCCGCGCCCGTGCCGATGCGGCGCCCGTAGGCGGCGCGCAGGGCCGCGGTGGCCTGCGGCAAAAGGTCCCCGTCGGCAATCACGGCGAGCAGGCCGCCGTCGAGCGCGTCCAGTTCCTCCGGCAGGACTTCCACCAGCCGGTCCACCAGTGTGCCGGGCGCCACTTTGTCGATAACGGGCGCCCAGCGCCCCTCACGGACGGCCTTGGGTGCTGACACGACCAGGCCGGCGGCGTTGGCCATCCGGACGGCGGCTTCAGCGATCTGCGTGGGCGTGCGGTAGTTGACGGTCAGTTCCTCGAGCTGCCAGCGGTCACCGAACATCGGCGCCAGCGCACCCTGCCAGGAGTTGGCGCCGGCCACGGAACTGGTCTGGGCGATGTCCCCGACGATCGTGAACGACTTCAGCGGGCAGCGCCGGACCAGCAGGCGCCACTGCATCGGGGAGAGCTCCTGCGCCTCGTCAACCACAATGTGCCCGAAAGCCCAGGTGCGGTCGCTGGTGGCCCGCTCGGCAGCGGTCAGCCGTGCCTCGCGCTCCTGGTTCTGCTCCATCAGGTCTTCGGCCGTCATCAGCGCATCCACGCCGGCGGACTCCATGTTGGCGAGGGTCTGTTTGGCGTTGGCGAGGTCCCTGGCCCGGTCCTGCTCCTGTTGGGCCAGCCCGCGGCCCGCGGCGGGGTCGAGTTCCCCAAGGAGTTCGGCGGCCTCGTCCAGCAGCGGCACGTCGGATTCCGTCCAGGGTGCATCGGCCGGCCGCTTCAGCAGTTCGCGTTCGGCCGGCGTCAGGTTGGGTGTGCAGAATTCGAGGATGGCCGGCTTGCTGAACAGTTCGGAGATCAGCTTCTCCGGAGTCATGGGCATCCAGCAGAGGTTGAGCGCGATCCGGACGTCCCGGGCGGTGCGGACATCCTCGGCAAGGTAGGAACGGTCGGCGTTGTTGCCGATGTTTGCGGCGTCGACCATCTCGGTGAGCTGCTCAGTCAGCTCGCGCAGCAGGATCTTGACGAACGTCACGCGGGCCTCGTTATGCGGCTTCCCGGTGGACCGGGCACGTTCCCGCGCGCGGCGGACCTGGCGGGGTGTCAGGGTCAGCTTGCGTCCGTCCACCTCCAGGATCTGGTTGCGGGCCGGGACGCGCTGGCGGTTCGACACTGCGTTCGCCACGATTTCCGCCATGTCCAGCCGGCCCTTGATGGCCGCAACGTCGGCGTCATTTTCCGGTACGGCGTGGATACCGGGCATCAGGCGGCCGAGGCTGGCCATGACGACGCCGGTCTCACCCAGGGAGGGCAGCACGCGTTCGATGTACTTCATGAACGACGACGACGGGCCCACCAGGAGCACACCAGCACTCTTGAGCCGGTCGCGGTGGGTGTAGAGGAGGTAGGCGGCACGGTGCAGCGCCACGGCGGTCTTGCCGGTGCCGGGGCCGCCCTGCACCACGAGGGCTCCCGAGATGGAGGACCGGATGATGCGGTCCTGCTCCGACTGGATGGTGCCGACGATATCGGACATGCGGCCGGTGCGCTTGGAGTTGAGCGCAGCCAGCAGGGCGCCCTCGCCCTGCAGCGATTCGTCGTCGGAGAGCATCCCGGCGTCGAGGACGTCATCCTCAATGGCCTTCACCTCGCGGCCCTGGAGGATCAGGTGCCGGCGGCGGCGCACACCCTGCCGGTCGAAGGCCGTGGCCTGGTAGAAATGCCCGGCTTCCGGGGCGCGCCAGTCCACCATGAGGCGCTGCAGGTCCTCGGTGGTGAGGCCGATGCGGCCGATGTACTGGGCCTCGCCGGAGTCGAGGTCAAGGCGGCCGAAGACCAGGCGGTCGTCGACGGCGTCCAGCTGTGCCAGCCGGTCCTCATACAGGGCAGCGAACGCGTCGCGTTCGGAAACGTTCTGCATGGTGCCCACTGCGCCGGCCCGGCGTACCTGCGCCAGCTGGCGGCGCTTCTCCTCGCGGAGCTCCTCCAGCCGGGCGTACAGGCCGGCTACATACTCCCGTTCGTGGGCCAAATCGGCGTCAAGCATTTAACGTTCCCCTATCGCAAAAGACAGACCCACTATTCTACAACCATTTCTGTTAACGCTGATGAAACGCTGATCCGTTCACCAGCGCGGTCAGGGCCGCACCGGGCGGGGCTTTCTGCCCCTCGGCTTGGCCGCCTTGTACTGGGAAACCGTGGGGTCGTCCGTCAGCCAGAACCGCCAGGCATATTCATCCGAGCCGCCTTCGCCGGACACGCCCACCCGCGGGCCGGAGCTGACGTCCGCTGCCGGCCGCGGCGGAAGCACGAGGCCGAAGGGCGGGGCGAGCGCATCGCGTCCGGAGTCCGCCGTCGTCAGTCCCAGCGCCTTGGCAAGGCGTGCGGGCCCGCGGGCAAGATCCGCCGGGCTTTTGGACGTGGTGCGCCGGCGGCGGGCCAACTCCATCCCGTCCACAATCTCGCCCGCCCGCAGCAGCAGCGCCGATGCGACGCCGTTGGGACCGCACACGATATTCGTGCAGTGGTGCATCCCGTAAGTGAAGTAGACGTATAGGTGTCCTGCCGGGCCGAACATGGGCGCGTTGCGGGGGGTTGGTCCACGGTAGGTGTGCGAACCCGGATCCGGATGCAGCGAATCCTCCGGGCCCAGGTAGGCCTCCACCTCCGTCAGCCGCACCGAAACAGGGCCCTCGCGTGAATCATGCGTGAGGACGGCTCCCAGCAGAAGCGGGGCCAGTTCCCGGGCATCGCCGGCCAGGATCTCCCGCAGCGGCCGCCCGCCCGGGGTCGGGTATTCGTTCATGGCCAGACTTTACCCTTCTGCGCGCTTTCCACTCCCGGCAGCCCGTGCCCGGCAGCCACGGCCATGTCCGATTCCCGCTAGTGCGGGCACGCCGCGGCTGGCAGGATGAACCCATGGACTTCTGGCAGCGCTACCGGGCCATCGACGCCCGGGACACCAGGTTCGACGGTCAGTTCTACACGGCCGTGCGGACCACGGGCATCTACTGCCGCCCGTCCTGCCCGGCGCGGACCCCCAAGGCGTCCAATGTCACCTTCTACGAGACGTCGGCGGCAGCGCACGACGCCGGCTATCGGGCGTGCAAGCGCTGCCTCCCCGAGGCAGTTCCGGGCACGCCGGCGTGGAACATCCGGCAGGACATCGCGGGCCGGGCCATGCGCCTTATCAACGACGGTGTGATCAACCGCGACGGCGTGGAGGGCCTGGCATCCCGGCTGGGCTACTCCTCGCGGCAGTTGAACCGGATCCTCACGCAGGAGCTGGGCGCAGGACCGTTGTCCCTGGCGCGGGCAGGGCGCGCGCAGACCGCCCGCACCCTGCTCGTTTCAACATCCATGAAGCTCGCCGATATCGCCTTCGCGGCAGGGTTCAGCAGCGTCCGCCAGTTCAACGACACCGTACTCGAGGTCTTCGACATGACCCCGTCGGCCCTGCGCCTGACCGGCCGGCATGCACCCGGCGGAACCAACGCCGGCGGATCCACGGCGCTGGCCCTCAGCCTTCCCTACCGCAAACCGTTCGACCCCGGCATCTTCGCCTTCCTTGCCCTCCGGGCCATACCGGGCATCGAGGCCGGCACGGCGACGTCCTACGCCCGGACCCTCCGGCTGGCGCACGGGGACGCGCGCTTCAGCATTGGGTACGACGCCGGCGCGAAGGACCGGCCCCTGACCCTCACCATCGGCGCCGCGGACCTTCGTGACCTGCCGGCGCTGCTGAGCCGGGTACGGCGGCTGTTCGACCTTGATGCCGACCCGGCGGCGATCGACGGGGCCCTGGCGGGCGACCCCCGGCTTGCTTCCGGCGTGATGGAGGCTCCGGGCATCAGGATGCCCGGAGCCCTCGATCCGCAGGAGCTGCTGATCCGCGCCATGGTGGGCCAGCAGATCACGGTGGCCGCCGCCCGGACAGCCCTGACCCAGCTCTCCGCTGCCGGGAGCCCGAGCAGTGTCCCCGGGGACGGCCTGGACCGGATGTTTCCCACCCCCGCCCAAATTGCCGAGGCGGGACAGCTTCTGCGCGGGCCCCGGAAAAGGACTGAGTCCCTCCTCCACGCGGCGGCCGGAATGGCCGAGGGAAGGATCGACCCAGGCTACGGCGACGATGTGGCCGCCCTCTCGGCCGCGCTGCTCCCGCTCCCCGGCGTGGGACCATGGACAGTAGGGTACTTAGCCATGCGGGTCCTCGGGGCACCGGATGTCTTCCTCGCGAACGACGCCGCAGTGCGGAACGGAATCCGTACGCTGCCGCAGGCCGCCGGACTGTCGCCGGACTTCCGCGAAGTCAGCCCCTGGCGCTCCTACGCCACAATGCACTTATGGCGGGCCGCCGCCGCAGCCGCCCCCACCAAAACCCGCGCCGCCGCCGGCGCCACCCGGAAAGCGACGCCATGAAAGCCCAACTGCTCACGATCACCACACCGGACGGCCCCTTCACCATCCTCGCCCGCGACGGCGTCGTGCTGGCTTCGGGCTGGACGGCCGACCCCGGCCGGCTGACCGGGCAGATCCACCCCGCCCTTCGCCCGGACGCTTTCGAAAGCGTTGCGCGGCTGGACGCGATTGCCGCGGCGGTGGAGGCGTTTTACGACGGCGACCCGCGCCCCGCGATGGAGGTTCCGGTGCGGCAGCAGTCGGGTCCGTTCCGCGCCCATGCGTGGGATGTCCTGCGGCAGGTCGAGCCGGGCTCCCCGGTGACCTACACCGAGTACGCGGCACTGGCGGGCAACCCCAAAGCGGTGCGGGCGGCCGCCAGCGCGTGCGCGTTCAACGCGGCGGCCCTGTTTGTTCCCTGCCACCGCGTAATCCGCACCGACGGTTCACTGGGCGGGTTCCGTTGGGGCCTGCCGATCAAGATGAGCCTGCTGTCCCGCGAAGCAGCCTGAGCCCCCGCATCGAGGGGGTTACTTTGGTGCCGGGGTACCTGCCGGCCAGGGCAGCAGCTCGGGAAGGTCAGCGCCGTCGGCCGCCGCGGAGGCACGCAGGCTGCCCAGGGACGGTTCGCGGCCGGCCAGCCACGCGGCGATATCGGTGATCATGCCGTTGACCACCACGGACCGGCCACCGGTGCCGATGGTCACCGGCTGCAGCCCGAGTGGCTGCAGTACCAGTTTTATGGTGTCCGGCACCCGGGCGGCCAGGAACTCGAAGAGGTGCCCGCAGAACTCCCGGCTCCAGGTTTCCGGTCCCCGGCCCGTATTGAGGTCCGAGGCGTGGATGACGAGTTCCCGCCAGAGGGCGAGGCCGCCGTCGAGCACCACTCCCCCGCGGTAGGCAATGGGCGCCCACCAGCCGGTGCGGTTGGCGGCGGAATCCTTGATGTCCGGGAGGGCGTCGAATGCGCGGAGCACCCGGTCCAGGGCGGCGTTCACGTCGGCCTGGTGGGTGGCGGCGTCATGCCCCGCTGCCATGTCGATGGCCCTGTTCCGGCCGTCCATGCCGCCGTCGTAGAGTTCGATGGTTTCATCACGGGCGGCGTACTCGAGCTGGCGGGCCATGGCGTTGGAGATCCCGGCAATGTGGGCCAGGACGTGCCCACGTGTCCAGCCGGGAAGCGCGGACGGGGCTTTGATGTCCTCGTCGCGGAATTTGGCGATATCGGCCCTGACATCCGTGGCGGCTTTGTGGATGCCGGTGAGCAGGGCGTCGGGTTCGGGAGCTGTCATGGCGCTCATCCTAATCCGCTGTGCCGTCGGGGAGTCCACCGTCCGGGCGGGGCCTGTGGCGGACGTGTTCGCCGTCGTTGCTGGCCTGCCAGAACTCGAACTCGGTGGGCTGGACTGCGTAGAGCTGCCAGTCCGGGTTGGAACTGCCGTCGGCGCGGGGCCGCTCAGCCCAGTCCCGGGCCGACGCCTCGACGGACAGCTGAACCACGGGACCCGCTACGCGGACCTGCCGGCCCTGCGAGGGCCAGTAGAAGTTCATGGCAGCCTGGGGGACAACGTCCAGCTCCCGCCCCTTGCGCGAGGTGCGGGAAGTGGCGAAGTGCCAGCCGTCGCCGTCGATATTCTTCAGGATCAGCATCCTCGACGACGGCTGCTGCCCGGCACTGACCGTCGCCAGGCTGAACGCGTGCGGCTGCTGCTCCCCCGCATCCAGGGCCTGGTCAAGCCACTGTTTGAAGAGCTCCGTGGGATCCTGCGGTGCGCTGCGCGGGTCGAAATCCGGGAGGCTGGCCGGAAAGTCCGGCAGGGTGCGAAGGAACTTCCTGAAAGTTTCGCTCATGGAGACATGCTAGCCGGGACGGGTTTCGACAAGCTCAACCAGCGGCGGTGGTTGAGCTTGTCGAAACCGCGGCTACTGGCCCGCGTACTCGCGCACGCCGGCGAGCTCGCTTTCGAGGGCTGCCAGCTGGCGTTCGACGGCGGCCGGCGCGGTTCCGCCCTGGGAGTTGCGGCTGTTGAGCGACCCTTCAGTGGACAGGACCGTGCGGACTTCGGGGGTGAGGTGCTCCGAGATGGCAGCGTACTCCTCGTCCGTCAGGTCCCACAGTTCCACACCACGGGATTCCGCCTGCTTGACGGCCGCACCTGACAGTTCGTGCGCCTCGCGGAACGGCACGCCCTGGCGGACCAGCCATTCGGCGATGTCCGTGGCCAAAGCGAAGCCCTGGGGAGCCAGCGACTCCATCCGCTCGGTGTTGAACTTCAGCGTGGCGATCATGCCGGACACAGCGGGGAGCAGCAGCTCCAGGGTGTCGGCGGCGTCGAACACCGGCTCCTTGTCCTCCTGGAGGTCGCGGTTGTACGCGAGCGGCAGGCCCTTCAGCGTGGCCAGCAGCCCGGTCAGGTTGCCGATGAGGCGCCCTGCCTTGCCGCGGGCCAGCTCGGCCACGTCGGGGTTCTTCTTCTGCGGCATGATCGAGGACCCCGTGGAGTACGAGTCATGCAACGTGACGAAGGAGAACTCCTTGGTGGCCCAGAAGATGACTTCCTCGGAGATCCGGGACAGGTCCACGCCGATCATGGAGCAGACCCAGGCGAACTCGGCGAAGACGTCGCGCGCGGCGGTGCCGTCGATCGAGTTGTGCGCTGCCGAGTAGAACCCCAGGTCCGCGGCCACGGCCTCCGGGTCCAGGCCCAGCGAGGAACCGGCGAGGGCGCCGGAACCATACGGCGAGACGCCGGCCCGCTTGTCCCAGTCCTGCAGCCGCTGCACGTCGCGCAGCAGCGGCCAGGCGTGGGCCAGCAGGTGGTGGCTGAGCAGGACCGGCTGGGCGTGCTGCAGGTGGGTACGGCCGGGCATGGCCACACCCTGGTGGGCTTTGGCCTGCTCCACAAGGGCATCCACGGTGTCCATGACGCCGCGGGCGATGATCCGTGCATGGTCGCGCAGGAACATCCGGCCCAGGGTTGCCACCTGGTCGTTGCGGGAACGGCCTGCGCGGAGCTTGCCGCCCAGCTGGGCGCCTGCCCGCTCGATCAGGCCGCGCTCCAGCGAACCGTGCACGTCCTCATCGGACTCCGCCGGCAGGTACGCGCCGGACGCCACATCCGCGTCCAGCTGCGTCAGGGCCGCCAGCATGCCTTCCAGCTCGGCCTCGTCCAGCAGGCCGGCCTTGTGCAGTACGCGGGCGTGGGCCTTGGAGCCCGCGATGTCGTAGCGGGCCAGCCGCCAGTCGAAATGCGTGGACTTGCTCAGTGCCGCCAGGGCGTCGGCGGGGCCGCCGGCGAACCGGCCGCCCCAGAGAGCGCCCTCGTTGGTTGAGCTTGTCGAAACCGGGGTTTCGACAGGCTCAACCACCGGGCTCGTTCCCGGGTTCGAATTGTGCTCAGCCACAGGGATTACTCCCCCGCGACCCGCAGGTCGCGGCCGGAGGCGACCTTGGAGGACATGCCCCACAGCTCGATGAAGCCGCGTGCCATGGACTGGTCGAAGGTGTCGCCGGTGTCGTAGGTGGCCAGCGAGAAGTCGTACAGCGAGGTGTCGGAGCGGCGGCCGTTGACGATGGCCTGGCCACCGTGCAGGGTCATGCGGATGTCGCCGGAGACGTACTTCTGGGTGTCCTCGATGAAGGCGTCCAGGGAGCGCTTGAGCGGGGAGAACCACTGGCCGTCGTAGACCAGCTCGGCCCAGCGCTGGCCCACGGTGGCCTTGAAACGGGCCTGCTCGCGCTCGATGGTGACGTCCTCGAGGTGCTTGTGGGCCGTGATCAGCGCCATGGCGCCGGGAGCCTCGTAGATTTCGCGGGACTTGATGCCCACGAGGCGGTCCTCGACGACGTCGATCCGGCCCACGCCCTGGGCGCCGGCGCGGCGGTTCAGTTCCTGGATGGCCTGCAGCGGGGTGACCTTGACGCCGTCGATCGCCACCGGGATGCCGGCCTGGAAGGAGATGGTGACTTCGTCCGGTGCCGGCGGGAATTCCGGGGTTGCGGTGTAGTCGTAGATGTCCTTGGTGGGGGCGTTCCAGATGTCCTCGAGGTAGCCGGTTTCCACCGCGCGGCCCCAGACGTTCTGGTCGATGGAGTACGGGTTCTTCTTGGTGGTCTCGATGGGCAGGCCCTTTTCCTCGGCGAAGGCAATGGCCTTGTCGCGGGTAAGGGCGAGGTCGCGGACGGGTGCGATGCACTTCAGGTCCGGGCCGAGGGTCTGAATGCCCACTTCGAAGCGGACCTGGTCGTTGCCCTTGCCGGTGCAGCCGTGCGCGACCGTGGTGGCGCCGAATTCGCGGGCTGCCTTGACCAGGTGCTTGACGATGACGGGGCGGGAGATGGCCGAGACCAGCGGGTAGTGGCCCTGGTAAAGGGCGTTGGCCTTGAGGGTCGGCATGGCGTATTCGTTGGCGAACTCGTCGCGGGCGTCGGCAACGTAGGCTTCGACGGCGCCACAGCCGAGGGCGCGCTGGCGGATGGTTTCCAGGGACTCGCCGCCCTGTCCGACGTCGACTGCCACGGCGATGACCTCGGCGCCGGTGGCTTCGCCGATCCAGCCGATGGCTACGGACGTGTCCAGGCCGCCTGAGTAGGCCAGCACAATGCGTTCAGTCACTTGACATGCTCCTTGTTGGGGTTTGTTTGGATGATTGTCTTCAAGCTTATTGCCCGGCCTCTTCGGCCAGTTGCAGGAACCGCGCCGCCAGGTCGGGTCCGCCCAGCGGATCCCGGGACACCAGCAGGACGGTGTCGTCACCGGCGATGGTGCCCAGGATGGACGGCATCACCGAGTGGTCGATGGCCAGGGCCAGGAAGTTCGCGGCGCCGGGCGGGGTGCGCAGCACCACCAGGTTGGCCGATGCCTCCGCCGTCACCAGCAGTTCGCTGCACAGCCGCGCGAGCCGCGCGTCCAGGATTTCCTGGCTGACGCCGCTACGGGCAGCGCGTTCCCCGCCCTCCGCGGGGACGGCGTAGACCAGTGCGCCTTCCTTGCCGCGGACCCGGACGGCACCGAGTTCCACCAGGTCCCGGGACAGCGTCGCCTGGGTGACCTGGACGCCGTCGTCCGCCAGCAGGGCCGCGAGCTCCGCCTGGGACCGCACCGACTGGCCGGTGAGGATGGCGGTGATGCGCGCCTGCCGGGCAGTCTTGGTGGCGGGGCTGGACCCCGGCACCGAAGGGGACGTGGACACTAGAAGGTACTCTCTCCCGTGCCCTCAACCGGGGAAAGCCCCTCGACGAACGCCAGGCCGGAGCGGTGCATCAGCCAGGCCATCAGTGCCTTTTGGGCGTGCAGACGGTTTTCGGCCTCGTCCCAGACGATGGACTGCGGGCCGTCGATGACGCCGGCGGAGATTTCGTAGCCGCGGTAGGCGGGCAGGCAGTGGAGCACGACGGCGTCATCCGCGGCTTGTGCCATGGCGTCCTCGTCCACGGAGTATTCGCGGAACAGCTGCAGCCGGGCTTCCTTCTCGGCTTCCTGGCCCATGGACACCCAGGTGTCGGTGGCCACGACGTCGGCGCCCTGCAGCGCTTTGGCGGCGTCGGTGGTGATCAGGACCGAGCCGCCGGTCAGGGCGGCACGTTCCTCCGCTGCGGCCACGATGTCCGCGGCCGGCAGGTAGCCCTCGGGTCCGGCGATCCGGACGTGCATCCCGGCGGTGACGCCGGCCAGCAGGTAGGAGTTGGCCATGTTGTTGGCGGCGTCGCCGAGGTAGCTCATGGTGAGCCCCTTGAGCTCCCCCTTGTGTTCCTTGACGGCCAGCAGGTCCGCGAGGAGCTGGCAGGGGTGGTAGTCGTCGCAGAGGGCGTTGATGACCGGCACCTTGGAGTTTTCGGCCATGGCCACCAGGCCTGCGTGCGCGCCGGTCCGCCACACGATGGTGGACACCATGCGTTCCAGGACCTTGGCCGTGTCCTCCACGGACTCCTTGTGGCCGATCTGCGCCTCGCCCGGGTTGATGATGAGGGCGTTGCCGCCCATGTCCGCGATGCCGGTGGCGAAGGACACCCGGGTGCGGGTGGAGGTTTTGTCGAAGATGACGGCCACGGTTTTGCGGCCGCTGCCGTCGGCGGCATATGGCTGGACGCTGTAGGGCGCCGCTTTCATGCGCGCTGCAAGCTCCAGGACTTCCGCCTGTTCGGCGGGGCTCAGGTCCGTGTCCTTGAGGAAGTGCCGGGTTGTGCTGGTCACGATGCGTCCTTAGCTGTCTGGAGGATTGCCGGGAAGGCGGCGAGGAAGGTGTCGGCCTGCGCCGTGGTGAGGACCAGCGGCGGGGCCAGCCGGATGGTGCGCGGGCCGGGGCTGTTGACGATGAACCCGGCGTCCAGGGCGGCCTGCACGACGGCGGGGGCCACGTCGGCGTCGAGGTCGAACCCGATGAGGAGTCCTTCGCCGCGGATGTCCGTGACACCGGGGATGGCGGCCAGGCCGGCGCGGAGGTGCTCCCCCACCGCAGTCGCGTTGGCGAGCACACCCTGGTTTTCGATGGCGTGCAGCGTCGCGAGGGCGGCCGCCGTGGCCACCGGATTGCCACCGAAGGTGGTGCCATGCTGGCCTGCGGACAACAACGACGACGTCCCCTCACCGAAGGTGACCAGCGCACCAATCGGGAAGCCACCGCCGAGGCCCTTGGCGAGGGTGACGGCGTCGGGCATGATCCCGGCGTCCTCGCTGGCAAGCCACTTGCCGGTGCGGCCGATGCCGGTCTGGACCTCATCCAGGATAAGGAGCGTGCCTGTCCGTGCGGTCAGCTCACGGGCAGCCTTCAGGTAACCGGGCGGAAGGGGACGAACGCCGGCTTCACCCTGGATGGGCTCCAGGAAGACGGCCGCCACGGTCTCATCAACGGCGGCCTTGAGCGCCTCGACGTCGCCGAACGGGATGTGCACCACGCCGCCGGGCAGCGGCTCGAACGGGGTCCGGTACGCCTCCTTGGCCGTCAGTGCCAGGGCGCCCATGGTCCGCCCGTGGAATGCACCTTCCAGGGCGATGATCTTTGTCCGCTTGGTGTCGCCGCTGCCGGTGTTCCGGCGGGCAAGCTTAAACGCAGCCTCATTGGCCTCCGTGCCGGAGTTGGTGAAGAACACCTTCGATCCTGCCGGCGCCTGGGCCAGTTCCAGCAGCTTCTCCGCGAGGGCCACCTGGGTTGGGCTGGTGAAAAAGTTGGAGACGTGGCCCAGCGTCGAAAGCTGGCTGGCGATCACGGATGTGACGAACGGGTGGGCGTGGCCCAGGGCGTTGACGGCGATGCCGCCCAGCAGGTCCAGGTACTCCTTGCCGTCGGCGTCCCAGACCAGGCAGCCGGCACCGCGGACCAGGACGCGCTGCGGCGTGCCGAAAACGCCCATCAGCGAGCTCGAGTAGCGGGACAGCCATTCTGAGCCGGCGTGGCCCTGGGTTTCGACAAGCTCACCCACCGGGTTCTGGGGCTCAACCACCGCGCTGTGCTTATTCATGCGTTTGTCTCCTCGTCCGGGACC
Source organism: Arthrobacter sp. AD-310 (assembly GCF_054656615.1). Lineage (NCBI taxonomy): Bacteria > Bacillati > Actinomycetota > Actinomycetes > Micrococcales > Micrococcaceae > Arthrobacter > Arthrobacter sp. AD-310. The sequence goes on from NZ_BAAHNO010000032.1 coordinate 13,822, forward strand.
ACCTGGGTGCCGATGCCCGCCGTCGTAAATGTTTCCAGAAGCATGGAGTGGGCCAGGCGCCCGTCCACGATGTGTGCCCGCTCGACGCCTTCGTCGATGGCTTTCAGGCAGGCGGCCATCTTGGGGATCATGCCCGATTCGAGGCGGGGCAGCATGTCCCGCAGCTCGGATGCCGTCAGCGAGGAAATCAGGGAGGACTTGTCCGGCCAGTTGGCATAGAGGCCCTCGACGTCGGTCAGGATGACCAGCTTGGAGGCGCCCAGCGCGGAGGCGACGGCGGCTGCCGCGGTGTCCGCGTTGACGTTGAGGACCTGCCCGGTGGGCTGGAACCGCGCGGCACCCGCGCCGTCGCCGCCGTCGACGATCTCCGGGGCGACGGTGGAGATCACGGGGATCCGGCCGGCGTCGAGGATGTCCACGATGCCGGCGGGGTCGACGCCGACAACCTCGCCGACGAGCCCCAGGTCCACCTCTTCGCCGTCCACCACGGTCCCGGTGCGGACCGCGCGGAGCAGGCCGCCGTCTTCGCCGGACATGCCGACGGCGTAGGGGCCGTGGGAGTTGATGAGGCCTACGAGTTCGCGGCCCACCTGGCCGGTGAGGACCATGCGGACCACGTCCATGGCCTCGGGCGTGGTGACGCGCAGGCCGCCTTTGAACTCGGACTCAATCCCGAGCCGGCCCAGCATGGAGTTGATCTGCGGGCCGCCGCCATGGACCACCACGGGGTGGATGCCCACATGGTGCAGGAAGACGATGTCCTCGGCGAACGCGCGCCGCAGTTCGTCGTTGACCATCGCGTTGCCGCCGTACTTGATCACCATGGTGGTGCCGGCGAAGCGCTGGATCCAGGGCAGGGCCTCGATGAGGGTGGCTGCCTTGTCCTGGGCGTCGGACATGCTGGTGGTCTCACGCGTCTGGGTGTTCATGCTGTCTCTTCCGCAAGTGGTGGCTTAGCTCCGGCACGCTAGCTCGAGTAGGCGCTGTTCTCGTGCACGTAGTCGTGGGTGAGGTCGTTGGTCCAGATGGTGGCTTCGGCGTCGCCGGCCTGCAGGTCGATTTCCACCAGGACCTCGCGCGGCTCCAGGTCAACGAGGCCGCGGTCGTCGCCGATGCTGCCGTTGCGGCAGATCTGGACACCGTTCATGGCCACGTTCAGCTTGTCCGCTTCGAACGCGGCGTCGGTGGTGCCCACGGCGGACAGGACGCGGCCCCAGTTGGGATCCTTGCCGAAGATGGCTGCCTTGAACAGGTTGGACCTGGCCACTGAGCGGCTGACCGTTTCGGCGTCGGCTTCGCTGGCGGCGTTGAACGTCCGGATGGCGATGTCGTGGCTGGCGCCCTCCGCGTCGGCAATCAGCTTCCGCGCGAGTTCGGCACACACCTGGGTCAGCCCGGCGCCGAAGGCTTCGGCGGAGGGAACCGCGCCGGACGCGCCGGAGGCCAGCAGCACGACGGTGTCGTTGGTGGACATGCAGCCATCCGAGTCTGCCCGGTCGAAGGTGACGCGGGTGGCATCGCGGAGGACGACGTCGAGCAGTTCCGGTGCAACGGTGGCGTCCGTGGTGAGCACCACCAGCATGGTTGCCAGGCCGGGGGCCAGCATGCCCGCACCCTTGGCGATGCCGCCGATGCTGAACTCCTGGCCGTCGGCGTCGGTGCCGATGAACAACGCGGATTTCGGAACGCTGTCGGTGGTCATGATGGCGGTTCCGGCATCCGGGCCGCCGTCGGTGCTGAGGGCGGCGGCTGCAGCTTCGACGCCCGGGAGGATCTTGTCCATGGGCAGCTGCTCGCCGATCAGGCCCGTGGAGCAGACGAAGACGTCCGTGGCCGAGATGCCCAGGACTTCGGCCACCTTCTCGGCGGTGCTGTGGGTGTTCTGGAAGCCGGTGGGTCCGGTGCAGGCGTTGGCGCCGCCGGAGTTCAGGATGACGGCGTCGACGCGTCCGTCGGACACCACCTGGCGCGACCAGTGCACGGGGGCTGCTGCCACCCGGTTGCTGGTGAAGACAGCTGCGGCGGCCTTGGCGGGTCCGTCATTGACGACGAGGGCGAGGTCCGGCTTGCCGGAGGCCTTGAGTCCGGCGGTAACGCCGGCGGCCCGGAATCCCCGGGGGGCGGTGATGGTCACGGGGCTACTCCCTGCAGGTTGAGGCCGGCGGTTTCCTGCAGGCCGAGTGCGATGTTCATGGACTGGACGGCGCCGCCGGCGGTCCCCTTGGTGAGGTTGTCGATGACGCAGGTGACGATGACGCGGCCGGTGTGGGCGTCGAAGGCCAGCTGCATGGCTGCGTGGTTGGAGCCCTGGACGGACTTGGTGGTGGGCCATTGCCCTTCGGGCAGCAGGTGCACGAACGGCTCATCGTCGTAGGCGTCAGCCCAGGCCTGGCGCAGCTGATCCGGTGTCGTACTGTTTAGTGCCTGCGGCTTCACCCTGGCGGTGGCGGTGGTGAGGATGCCGCGGCTCATCGGGGCCAGCGTGGGGGTGAAGGACACCGTGACCTGCTCACCCGCCGCGTTGGACAGGCCCTGTTCGATCTCGGGAGTATGGCGGTGGCCGCCGCCCACGCCGTACGGGCTCATGCTGCCCATCACTTCGGAACCGATCAGATTCACCTTGGCCGCCTTGCCGGCGCCGGAGGTGCCGGACGCGGACACGATGACGACGTCGTCGGGCTGCAGCAGGTTGGCCGCGAACCCGGGCGCGAGGGCGAGCAGCGACGACGTCGGGTAGCAGCCGGGAACGGCGATGCGCGTGGCACCCTTGAGTGCCTCGCGCTGGCCGGGCAGCTCGGGCAGGCCGTAAGGCCAGGTCCCGGCGTGCGCCGAGCCGTAGAACTTTTCCCACGCTGCGGGGTCCTGCAGGCGGTGGTCGGCGCCGGCGTCGATCACCACCGTCCCTTCGGGCAGCTTCGCGGCGATTTCAGCGGAAGCCCCGTGCGGCAGCGCCAGGAAGACGACGTCGTGGCCGGAGAGGTTTTCCACGGTAGTGTCTTCGAGAATGCGGCTGGCGAGGCCATGCAGGTGGGGCTGCAGTTCACCGAGCCGGGAGCCGGCGTTGCTGTGTGCGGTGATGGCGCCGATAGTGACGTCAGGATGTCCGGCCAGGAGGCGAAGGACCTCTCCCCCGGCGTAGCCGCTGGCGCCGGACACTGCAACAGAAATAGTCATGCCTCGACTATACAGCAATAGTTATGCATGAGCACCGATATTTATGCATGCCATGTTGGGCGGAGGACTCCCTAGGATGGAGAAAACAGCCGGAGCCGGAGACACCGGGACCGGGAAAGGGAGCAATGACGCACGCAATCGTCGCACGGCAGGCAGGCGGACCGGAAGTCCTGGAGTATACGGAAATTGAACGGCCGCTTCCTGGCCCGGGGCAGTTGCTGTTCAAGGTCGGGGCGGCCGGGGTCAACTTCATCGATACGTACAAGCGCAGCGGCATCTACCAGGTGCCGTATCCGTTCACTCCGGGCTCGGAGGCCGCGGGCACCGTGGAAGCGGTAGGCGAAGGGGTAACGGCCTTCTCAGCCGGCGACAGGGTGGCGACGGCGGAGGGCATCAACTGCTACGCCGGCTACGCCCTGGTTGACGAGGACGCGGCACTGCCGGTCCCCGCCGGACTGGATGACTTTACAGCCGCGGCACTCCCGCTGCAGGGCATGACCGCCCACTATCTGATCAATTCCACCTTTAAGGTGGAGCCGGGTCACACCGTGCTGCTGCATGCGGGGGCAGGCGGGGTCGGCCTCCTGCTGATCCAGCTTCTGAAGGCCAAGGGCGCCCGCGTGATCACCACGGTGTCCAACGATGAGAAGGAAGCCCTCGCCCGCGGTGCCGGCGCGGACCACGTGCTGCGCTATGAAGGTTTTCCCCACCATGTGCGCGAGCTCACCGGCGGCAAGGGTGTGGATGTTGTTTACGATGGCGTTGGCCGCAACACGTTTGACGGTTCCCTGGGCGCCCTTGGGGTCCGGGGCATGCTGGTGCTGTTCGGCGCAGCCTCCGGCCCGGTCCCGCCGGTGGATCCGCAGCGCCTGAACGCCGGCGGCTCGCTGTTCCTGACCCGCCCCACGATTGGCCACTACCTGCGGGATGCAGCAGAACGGCGCTGGCGGGCCGACGAAGTCTTTGCCGCGGCAGCCGGCGGCAGCCTCAGCGTCACGATCGGCGCGCGTTACCCCCTGGTGCAGGCACCCCAGGCACACCGCGACCTCGAGGGACGCAAGACCACCGGCAAGGTCCTTTTGGTCCCCTAGCACCGCCGGAATGCGAAAAGTCCCCGCAGCAAGGCTTGCTGCGGGGACTTTCTGCTGTAGGTACCGCGAGCAGCTAGCGCTGCACGGCGCCGAAACGTTCAGCGGCCAACGCCACTGCACTTTCCCGGGCAGCGGACGCCTCATCGGCTGTCAGGGTGCGGTCGGCGGCGCGGAACCGCAGTGCGAACGCCAGGGACTTCTTGCCGTCTTCAATACCCTTGCCCGAGTAGACGTCGAAGAGCGAGACGTCCTCAAGCAGTTCGCCGGCGCCTTCACGAAGCGTGGCAAGGACGTCGTCGGCCGGGACGTCGGCGGAGACCACAAGCGCCACGTCCTGGGTGGCAACCGGGAACCCGGAGATATGGCGGGCCACGATTACGTCCGGGGCCGCTTCGAACAGTGCGTCGGCGTTGATTTCCAGGGCAACGGAACGGGCCGGCATGTCAGCGGAGGCCAGCAGCTTGGGGTGCAGCTCGCCGGCGTAGCCCACGGTTTCGCCCGTGCGCAGGGACAGCTTTGCGGCACGGCCGGGGTGGAACGCCTGGTGGCTGCCCTGCGTGACGACCAGTTCCACGCCCAGCACGTCACCGGCGAGGCGTGCAATGTCCAGCGCATCCGCCCAGTCCCAGGGCCGCGGCGCGTGCGCGGCGGCGGCCGGTGAATCGTGGCCGGTGAGCACTGCGGCGAGGTGGAAGGGCTGGGCCGGGACGCCGTCGTACAGCGCGTCCAGCATTTCATCCGAGGGCCTGGCGCCCAGCGGAGGGATGGACGGGGTGCCCAGGGTTTCGCCGGGCAGGAAGACCAGCCCGGACTCGAAGAGCGCCAGGTCCCGGAAGCCGCGGGAATGGTTCCGCTTGGCCACCTCGATCAGCCCCGGCAGGATGGACGTGCGCAGGAAGCCCTGCTCCTCGCTGATCGGGTTGGCGAGCTTGACCGCGCTGCGGACCGCACCTTCCTCGGCCACTCCGAAGGTTTCGTTGGCAGCCTTGGACACAAACGGGTAGGACAGGACCTCGGTGAGGCCGGCGTCGGCCAGGGCCTGGATCAGTCGCCGGCGCTGCTGCTGCACGCGGGTCAGGCCGCGGCCGGGAGGGGCGACAGGCAGGGTGGCGGGAATTTTGTCATAGCCCACCAGCCGTGCGATCTCTTCGGAGAGGTCTTCCTTGGTTTCCAGGTCGTTGCGCCAGCTTGGGGCCGTGACGGTCCAGCCGGCGTCGTGCTTCTCCACCGCCGCGCCCAGGTCTTCCAGGGACGTGACGATCTGTTCCTCGGTGAAGTCGATACCGATCCGGGCGGCGGCGAACGCCGCGGGCAGCTCGATGGTGACGGTGTCCGGGGCGGTCCCAACATCAGTGCCCGTCTCATCGGCGGTGCCGCCGGCGAGTTCCACCAGCAGGTCCACCACGCGCTGGGCGGCGATGCCGGCAACCTGCCAGTCGACGCCGCGCTCGAAGCGCTTGGACGCTTCGGACGGCAGCTTGTGCCGGCGCCGCGACCGGGCGATGGAGACCTCGTCGAAGTGCGCCGCTTCCACCAGGATGTTCGACGTCGAGTCGCCCACTTCGGTTGCCGCGCCGCCCATGACCCCGGCGATGCCGATGGCACCGGAGTCGTCGGTGATCAGGAGGTCCTCGGGATCGAGGGTGCGTTCCTTATCGTCCAGCGTGGTGATCTTCTCGCCGGCAGCAGCGCGACGCACCACGATGTCGCCGGACAACTTGTCCAGGTCGTAGCAGTGCGTGGGCTGGCCCAGTTCGAGCATGACGTAGTTGGAGATGTCGACTGGCAGCGAGATGGAGCGGATGCCGGCTAGGCGGAGCCTGGAGACCATCCACGGCGGGGTGGGCCGGGTGGCGTCCACGCCGCGGACGGTGCGGGCCACGAAGCGGTCGCAGCCCGCCTTGCCGTAGATGGGGGCGTCGTCGTTGATCTTGACGCCGTAGCCGCCGGACAGCTCCGCCGGGGCCTGTACTTTGCCCGCGGGGTCGGTGAAGGTGGTTCCAGTGGCGTGGGCGTATTCGCGTGCGACGCCGCGGATGGAGAAGGCGTAGCCGCGGTCCGGGGTGACGTTGATTTCCGCTGACTCGTCGTAGAGGCCCAGGAGTTCCATGGCGTCGGTGCCGACCTCGGGGTCCAGGCCGATGCGGGAGAGCACCAGGATGCCGTCGTGGTCCTCGCCGATGCCCAGTTCACGGACGGAGGCGATCATGCCGGCGGACAGGTGGCCGTAGGTCTTGCGCGCGGAGATCTGGAAGTTTCCGGGCAACACGGCACCGGGCAGCGTGACCACCACCTTGTCGCCTTCCACGAAGTTGTGGGCGCCACAGATGATGCCCTGCACGCCGGAGGGGTCGATGCCCTTGCCCGTGAGGGTCTGCTCCTGGCCCTCCGGCACAACGCGCACCTGGCACCAGTTGATGGTCTTGCCGTTGGTCTGCGGTTCCTTGACCAGGCTCAGGACCTGGCCCACCACGATGGGCCCCTGGAGGGCGTCCGTGGGACGGTGCACTGCCTCTTCTTCGAAACCGACCTTAACCAGCTCGGCCATTACGTCTTCGGCCGTTGCTCCGGCCGGTACTTCTGCGAATTCACGCAGCCAGGAAAGTGGGATACGCACTGTTAGATCTCCATCCCGAAGTGCTCGCTGAAACGTACATCGCCTTCGATCATGTCGCGCATGTCGCCCACCTCGTTGCGGAACATGAGGGTGCGTTCAATGCCCATGCCGAAGGCAAAACCCGAGTAGACGTCCGGGTCAATGCCGGCAGCCCGGAGGACGTTGGGGTTGACCATGCCGCAGCCGCCCCATTCGATCCAGCGCGGGCCGCCCTTGGCGCCCGGGTGGAAGATGTCCAGCTCGGCGGACGGTTCGGTGAAGGGGAAGTAGTTCGGGCGCAGCCGGATCTGGGCTTGGTCGCCGAACATCTGCCGGGAAAAGTGCTCCAGCGTGCCGCGCAGGTCTGCCATGCTGAGGTTCTTGTCGATGGCAAGGCCCTCGAACTGGTGGAACACCGGCGTGTGTGTGGCGTCCAGTTCATCGGTACGGAACACCTTGCCCGGGCAGAGCACGTAAATGGGCACCTCGCGCTCCAGCATCGAACGGACCTGAACCGGAGAAGTGTGCGTGCGCATCAGCAGGTGGGCCTCGGGGGGCTCCACGAAGAAGGTGTCCTGCATTTCCCGGGCCGGGTGGTCCGGCTTGAAATTCAGAGCGTCGAAGTTGAACCACTCGGATTCAACTTCGGGGCCTTCGGCGATTTCCCAGCCCATGCCCACGAAGATGTCCGCCACGCGGTCCTGGAGCGTGGAGAGCGGGTGCCGGGCCCCGGCCCGGCGTCGGCGCGGGGCCGCCGTGACGTCAACCGTCTCCTCAAGGAGGATCCGCGCGTCGTTCTCTGCCTCAAGCTCGGCCGTCCGGTCGGCGAGCGCCTTGTTGACCCTGCCGCGGGACGCGCCCATGAGCTTCCCGGCGAGCGCCTTCTGGTCCTTGGCGAGTTTGCCGATTTCACGGTTGGCGAGGCTGAGCGGAGACTTCTCCCCTGTGTGGGCGAGCCTCACCGCCTTCAGCTCGTCGAGGGTGGCCGCACCGGCGATTGCGGCGATGGCCCGGTCTACAGCGGCGTTGATGGCGGCTTCATCCGTGGGGTTCGGAGCGGCGCCCGGCAAAGTTTCAGTCATCTACTGTTCTTAGCTACGAGTCGTGGCTGCCGGTGAGCGGGCAGCCGGGCTTCCCGGCGGCTCGTCCATCACTGGCAGGTCATGGATGAATGCGCTGAATATCAGTGTCATTCAATGACCAGGTCAGGGCCCACCGGAAAACCGGCGGCCACTGCCCTCCAGTCTAATTGAAGGCTCCGGCTACCATGGCCTCATGACTCTGCGGCAGCGCCCCGGTTCCCCGGGGCCGCTGCCTGCCGCCCCGCCCGCTTCGCCCACCCGGCCGGTTTCCCCTGGCCAGCGGCTCCGGCAGGCAGCCAACCTGCTTAACGGCAGCACGGCCTTTGGCCTGGCCGTTGCACTGGCCGCACGCACCCGGCTTCGCCCGGGCCCGCGGGGCCTGGTCCTCGCCGGCGGGTACAGCTGGCGGCTGCCGTTCGCCCGGGCCTTCACGCTGGGAAACGTTGTGCTGTACCGGGGCCCTGCAGAGGACCTTTTGTCTCTTCCCGACCTGCTCGGCCACGAGGAACGGCACTGCACGCAGTACGCGTGGTGCCTCGGCGCCCCATTCATTCCGCTGTATTTCCTGGCCGCGGGCTGGTCCGTCCTTCGTGCCGGGAACCCGGGAACAGCGAATCCCTTCGAGCGGCATGCAGGCCTGGCCGCGGGCGGCTATCCCGTACCGGCGCCCCGCCGCGCCTTCTACAGAAAGGACCAGCCGGATGCAGACAGCGGGAAATGATTACCACCTGGGACACCCCGGTACCGTGACGGCCACGGGAACCGGGTGGGCAGAGGCGCCGCCGGACCTGATGCTCGTCTCCATTGGAGCGGAGTCCCGGGCTGCAGCGGTCGCGGGTGCCTACTCGGCCGCGGGGGAAGCCCTGGAAGCGGTGGCTGCCGCCTTCCGCGCCCATGGCACTGCTGCGGCGGACATCCGGACCACCGGCCTGACCGTACGGGCCGACCTTGTCTGGCGCGAGGGCGAAGGACAACGGGTGGCCGGGTATGTCGCTGCAGGCACGCTCGATGTCCGGCTCAGGGACATGGCTTCCGCAGCAGGGGTCATTTCGGAGGCAGTCACTGCCGGCGGCAATGATGTCCGGCTCAACAGCCTCCACCTGGACCTTGCCGACGACACCCAAGCGCGGGAGCGCGCACGGGCCGCCGCGTGGGAGGATGCGCTACGCACGGGCCAGCAGTTCGCCATGCTGGCCTCCGCCACCCTGGGGCGCGTGGTCTCCGTGGTCGAGCACGGACCCGCCCAGGGGCCGGTTCCGCTGGTCGGGTTGCAGCGTGCCAGCGCCGTGGAGAGCGTGGCGATCGAACCCGGTCAGAACCGGGTGCAGGCGGCCGTAACCGTGGTGTGGGAGCTTGGGCCGGCCCGGCAGGAGGGCACGGGCGGCTGAGCCTGCAGCCTTGACTTTAATTCGAACATGTTTTCGAATAGTGGCTATGAGATGGGACGCGCAAGCACTTATGCCGGCACCCGGAAATACCACCGCAGGGCCGGCTCCCTCGCTGCTCCCGCTCGCCGGGCTGGTCCGGTCGGTGACCACCCCGGACTTCGCCGGCATCACCTTCCATGAGGTCACCGCCAAATCGGTGCTCAACCGGGTGCCGGCGGGGTCGCGCATGCCCTTCGAGTGGACCGTCAACCCCTACCGCGGCTGCAGCCATGCCTGCGTCTACTGCTTTGCGCGGAAAACCCACACCTACCTTGATTTCGACGCCGGACTGGACTTTGACAGCCAGGTGGTGGTCAAGGTCAACGCGGCGGAGGTCCTGCGCAAGGAACTTGCAAAGCCGTCGTGGCAGCGCAACCAGGTGGCCCTGGGCACCAACACGGATCCTTACCAGCGCGCCGAAGGCCGGTACCGGCTCATGCCCGGCATTATCTCTGCGCTGGCAGACTCCGGGACTCCCCTGTCAATCCTCACCAAAGGCACACTGCTGGCCAGGGACATTCCGCTGCTAAAGAGCGCGGCCACCCAGGTGCCCGTTGGACTGGGCATTTCACTTGCAATGACCAACGAAGCCCTGTCCGAGGCCATCGAGCCCGGCACTCCCGGCCCGCGCGCACGGCTGAAGCTGGTGTCCCGGCTGCGCGAGGCAGGCCTGCCCTGCGGGGTGATGGCCATGCCCATCCTGCCCTGGCTCTCCGACAGCGACGAAGCGCTCGACGCGCTCTTCGCATCCTTGGCGGCCGCCGGCGCCACCGGCGTGAGCGCGGGGGCCCTGTACCTGAAGCCGGGAACAAGGGAGTGGTTCATGAAGTGGATTGCCGCCAACCACCCCGAACTCGTGGGGCGCTACCGGCGCCTGTATGAATCCGGCTCCTACGCATCGAAGGAATACCGCACCTGGCTGGCAGGAAAAGTACGGTACTTCAAGACACGGCACGGGTTCGCGAACACGGCCGGCTTCAGCCACCGTGACCTGGACGATCCCCGCGGCGAGGAAGCGGAGTACCCGGCCGGAATCGTCCCGGAACCATCCGGTCGTGCGGCGGCACCCGCGCCTGCCGGCGGGACTGCCGGGCAGCCAACCCTCTTTTAGCGTTTCAGGCCTGGTTGGGGCTTGCGGCCGCCTGTGCCGGCACGGCGGCCAGCAGCGCATGGACAATCGGAAAGTCCGCAGGGATCCAGGGCAGGCCAAGGACTGCGTCAGTCTCGGCAAGGGGCACCCAGCGGAGTTCGTCGTGGTCTTCGAGCGGCCGGGGCTCGCCGTGCGTGACCTCGGCGAACCAGACCCGCATGGCGGCGCGTTCATTCAGCGGCCAGCCGCCCGGGTTTCCGGCCGGGAGTTCGGAACCCAACTGCACCCCGACGCCCAGTTCCTCCAGCAGTTCACGCTGCAGTGCTGTCTCCGGGTCCTCGCCCGGTTCAACCTTGCCGCCGGGGAACTCCCACAGGCCTGCCAGGTGCTCCGGTGCGCTGCGCCGGGCCGCCAGCAACAGGGCCGGCCTGTCCAGGTTGTCCACCACGGCTCCGCCCACCACCTGTATCAGTTCAGTCACCGGCCCATTGTATGGGGGACAATGGTCACACATGGGCTTCTTGCCTGCCACTGCGGGGAATACCGCCACCTTGCGGGAGGTTTCCGCCCTTGGCCGGCAAGCCGCCGGCAACACCTGCCCCACTGCCGTGGCACCCCCTGACCATCAGCAGCACGATCGAAAAGCAGGCATATGAGCAGCGCCCTCCGCACGTCCACGGCTCCCGCCACATCCACCAACTTGGCCATGGCCCTCATCGCGCTTGCCATGGGCGGGGTGGGCATCGGCGTCACGGAGTTCACGATGATGGGCCTGCTGAAAGAGGTGGAGCATGGGCTCGGCATCAGCACGCCGGAGGCCGGCCACCTGATCTCGGCCTATGCCCTGGGCGTGGTGGTGGGCGCTCCCGTGTTGGCGGCTGCGGGCGCGCGGCTCCCCCGCAAGAACCTGGCGCTTGGCCTGATGCTCTTCTTCACCGTGGCAAACCTTTCGTCCTTCGCCGCGCCGGACTATGCAAGCATGCTGGTTTCCCGGTTCGCCGCAGGCCTGCCGCACGGCGCCTTCTTCGGTGTCGCGGCCGTGATTGCCGCGTCCCTCGTTCCGCCCACCCGGCGCGGCTGGGCCATCTCCATGGTGATGACCGGGCTGAGTATCTCCAATGTGGTCGGCGTCCCGTTCGCCACCTGGCTGGGGCAGGCCTACGGCTGGCGGCTGCTGTTCGTCCTGGTGGGCTGCCTCGGGCTCCTGACCCTGGTGCTGGTCTGGAAGTTCGTTCCCTTTGAGCACGCCCACCCCGGGGCGAGCATTAGGCGCGAGCTCGGCGCGCTCAAGCGGTTGCAGGTCTGGCTTGCCCTGCTGATCGGTATCGTCGGGTTCGGCGGATTCTTCGCCACCTACACGTACATAGCCCACACCATGACGTCCGTAGCCGGCCTCCCCTCCTCGCTGATACCGCTGGTGGTGGCGCTCTACGGCCTGGGCATGGTGGCCGGAAACCTCGCCGGCGGGAAGATCGCTGACAGGTCGGTGATGGGAACGCTGTACAGGGTCCTGCCCGCCATTGCAGTGGCGCTGGTGCTCTACGCCCTTGCCGCATCATGGGCCTGGAGCGCGCTGGTGATGGTGTTCGTCGTGGGTGCATCCGGTTCCATGCTGATACCAGCCCTGCAGACCAGACTCCTGGACGCCTCTCCGGACGCGCCGTCATTAGCCTCGTCGCTGAACCATGCCGCCCTTAATGTCGCCAACGCACTTGGCGCATTCCTCGGCGGCCTCGTCATCGCGCTGGGCTGGGGCTACGTTGCCCCGGCGCTGGTAGGCGCTGTGCTCGCGGTCCTCGGGTTCGGCGTCGCACTCCTCAGCGGAACGTTGGAGCGCCGGAAGCCGCTTGCCGCCTGAGACAATTTGCGGCGTACTGCTGCGGCGCCGCCTGCGCCCGGCCAGCCTCCGTGACCTGTTCGAGATGTGGCAGCCCGTGAACCCTTCCCCGCCGGGCAAATCCCGTGCCGTACCGGGGCTTTTGGCCTGCTGACAGCAGCGGAGCGTTATGTTAGCTTGAGGCTCATCGGGGCTATTAAATCCCGGTAACCAAAAGGAGGAGACATGGGTTTTCTTGCTTGGATCATTCTCGGCCTCATCGTAGGGGCCATCGTCAAGGCGGTCATGCCGGGCCGCGTCGGCGGCGGCTGGGTCACCAGCCTGGTGCTGGGTGTTGTTGGCGCCATCGTCGGCGGCTGGATCGGCAGCCTCCTGTTCAACCGGGGCGATCTTGCCTTCTTCGACCTCGGAACCTGGATTCTCGCTATCGTCGGCGGCCTGGTTGTTGCCGGCATCTATGGAGCCATCACCGGCCGCGGGAAGGCAACGCGCGCTCCCTGATGTTTCTGTCACTGCAGGATGGCACCAAGGGCCCCGGATTTCCGGGGCCCTTATTCGTGTCAGCCGTACCGTCGGCGGGGATGCCGCCAGGTTCTCCTCCGGGTCAGGCAGTCACCCCGGCCGGCTGCTGCGATCGCGCACTGGCGTAGAGGCAGACCGTGGCCGCGGTTCCGAGGTTCAGGCTCTCCGCGGCCCCGTAGATGGGCACGGCGACCCGGTGGTCCGCGAGGGCCAGCTCGTCCTGGGACAGGCCCTGTGCTTCGTTGCCGAACAGCCAGGCGGTCGGGGCCGCAAGGTCGTAGGCGGAATCGGGGCCACCGCCGGTGAGCCTGCGGCGTGCGTTTTCATCCTGCAGGGCGTCCAGGTTCAGGGTGCCGTAGCCGTCCGCCGCCAGGATGCCGATGCCGCGGGCCTTGCACTCCTCCACGAGGCCGGCCACGTCCGCGCCCAGCACCACCGGCAGATGGAACAGGGATCCGGCCGTGGACCGGACGGCTTTGGGGTTGTAGATGTCCACGCTGGACGCGGTGAGGATCACGGCATCGGCGCCGGCGGAGTCGGCCGCCCGCAAAACTGTACCGGCATTTCCGGGGTCCCGGACCTGGCACAGCACGGCGATCAGCCGCGGCCCGGCGTCGAGCACTTCTTCAAGCGGCACGTCGACAAACCGGCAGACGGCGATGATGCCTTGCGGGTTGACGGTGTCAGCCATGGCGGCCAGCACCTCGTCCGTGGCGAGCCTGGCCTTTGTACCCTCGGCGAGTTCCTCGAACTCCGGGTACCGGTCCAGGCAGGCTTCGCTGGCGTACACCTCGGCCACCACACCCGGCTCTCCCGCAGCGAGCCGTTCCTGGTGGAGTTTCAGGGCCTCGCGCACCGCCTGCGGGCCCTCGGCAAGAAAGTGGCCCCGCTTTAAACGGGCCGGGCGCCCGGCAAGTTTCGCCACATCCCTGACCCGATCAGCTCGGGGGTTGGACAGTGGAGAATCTTGCGGGCGCCCGGTTTCGTTCATATAAGAACTCTAGTGGCTGGTGCCACCGGCTCTTGAACTGTCCCCTGCGACGTGGAGCAGGCGGTTGTTAGGCAACAACCTTCTTGGCCGAGGTGTCGGCAGGCAGCGAGTCCTTGGCAACCTGGACCAGTGCGGCGAATGCGTTGGCGTCCGAGACAGCCAGTTCAGCCAGCATGCGGCGGTCAACCTCGACCTCAGCGGCCTTCAGGCCCTGGATGAGGCGGTTGTAGGTCAGGCCGTTGGCGCGGGATGCAGCGTTGATACGCTGGATCCACAGGCGGCGGAAGTCGCCCTTCTTCTTCTTGCGGTCGCCGTAGCTGTACACAAACGAGTGCAGCAGCTGCTCTTTGGCCTTGCGGTACAGGCGCGAACGCTGTCCCCGGTAGCCCTTTGCGCGTTCAAGAACAACCCGGCGCTTCTTGTGGGCGTTGACCGCCCTCTTCACACGTGCCACGTGCGTACTCCTTCGAAAATCTGATCCCAAGCATCTACTGCCGGTGTTCCGGCGGGCCTGAGAAGGCTGTTTGGCAGGCGACTGGTGGCCTGGTGGCTGCCAGTCAAAGAACTTGGAACTTAGATGCCGAGCATCTTCCGGATGACCTTGGCGTCGCCCTTGAAGACAATCTTGTCCGAGGCGAGGCGGCGGGTCAGCCGGGTGGACTTGTGCTCGAGGTAGTGGCGGCGGTTGGCCTGCTGGCGGCGCAGCTTGCCGCTGCCGGTCAGCTTGAAGCGCTTCTTAGCACCGCTGTGGGTCTTCATCTTCGGCATGGGAACCGATCTCCTTACGTTTCCGCAGGCTGGGCCTGCAGCTCTATCGCGCAGCCGGACCCCGGAGGGCGGCATGCTGGTTGCTGACCGCCGGAGGGCTGGCCTCCGGCAGTTGTTGACTAGGTGGTCTTTTTGCCCGCCGGCTTGGGCACTGCCTTGGGGGCAGGGCGTGCGCCCGGCTTCGGCGCTGCAGGCCTGGCCACCGGCTTCGGCGGCGCGGGTACTGCTGCAGGCTTGGGAGCGGCGGCTGCCGGGGCAGCCTCCTGCTTCTCCGCGGCCGGCTTGGGAGCCGGCGCAGCCTTCGGAGCGGGAGCAGCCTTTGCGGCTGGAGCTTTGGGAGCCTCCTGCTTGGGCGCTTCTGCTGCCTCTGCCGGTGCTTCGGCCCCGGCAGGCTCGACGGCGGGAGCGGGCGCCTGCGCGGGAGCCTCAGCGGGTGCTTCGGTTTCCGCGGTGACCGTGAAGCCCTCGGGCAGCAGGTCACCCAGTGACTGCGTCATGGGGGCCTGGTCCTTGCCCGAGACATCAATGCGGGCGGCTGCCTTGGCTTCGTTCTGCGCCTTCGCTTCGGCACGCTGCGTGGCGCGGCGGGCCTCGGCCTTGGCTTCAGCCTTGTTCTTCAGCGGGCCGACCACCATGACCATGTTGCGGCCGTCGATACGGGGGCTGGACTCCACCACGCCGACTTCGGCGACGTCGTCGGCGAAGCGCTGAAGCAGGCGGATGCCCATCTCCGGACGCTGCTGCTCACGGCCGCGGAACTGGATCATGGCTTTGACCTTGTCCCCGGCACCGAGGAAGCGCAGCGCGTGTCCGCGCTTGGTCTCGTAGTCGTGGGTGTCGATCTTCAGGCGGAAACGGATTTCCTTCAGAACGGTGTTCGTCTGGTTCTTCCGGGCTTCGCGTGCCTTGACCGCGGCCTCGTACTTGTACTTGCCGAAGTCCATCAGCTTGCACACCGGAGGCTTCGCCTGAGGTGCAACTTCAACGAGATCAAGGTCGGACTCGGCAGCCAGACGCAGGGCATCCTCAATACGGACGATTCCTACCTGTTCACCTGCAGGGCCGACCAGCCGCACCTCGGGGACGCGGATACGCTCATTGATTCTTGGCTCGCTAATGTTAAAGCTCCTGTTTTTGTCGTGGTACCCGGCAAATAGAGAAGGCCTCCAACTGCCGGAGCAATCGAAGGCCTCTGAATGGTTGGCCCTGCAGGCCCGTCGCCGGACCGCATGCACGGGGCCGAAAACTGCCGGCACCATGCCCAACCAGGTACCCGGCAACCTTGGGTACCTGGCCGGTTCGGTGGAACGGCCGGTACAGCGGCTGACGCGGGTGGGAGAGAACTCCGCTTGCAAACTGCATGCCATTCTACAGAAAAAATTCCCGTCAACGCGGTGAGCGCCGGTGGGAACCAAGTCTTTCCGAAATAACGACATCCAGTTGGTCTGTGTCAAGCTTACCAGTATGACCACCCCAGACAGTAATTCATACGTTTTCGACTCCGCCGATGCCGGCGCTGACGTCTCCCAGCAGATCCGCGACATTTCCGAGGTGCCGGCCATCGAGGTCATCACCACCGCCGCCGTGCACCTGATGAGCGCCGCCGCCGTCAAGCTCGGCCTCGCCGCCGAAGAGAACGCCGCGGAACTGAAGGACCTGGACGAGGCCCGGAAGCTGATCACCGCCCTGGCTGGCCTGGTCACCGCGGCGGCCCCGGAAATCGGCTCGCAGCATGCGGGACCGTTGCGCGACGGCCTGCGGTCGCTGCAGCTGGCCTTCCGTGAAGAGTCCTTGATCCCTGACGCTCCGGGCAAGGGCCCGGGCGAGAAGTACACCGGGGCTGTCAACTAAGGCAGGACTCCCCCAGCCAGCGCGCGACGGCGGGCCGGCCCTTCCAAGGGCCCGCCCGCCGTCGGGCTTTAACCCTCCCGGCCCCGGCGCTCCTGCAGGACCAGGCCCGCGGCGCACAGAGCAACCCCTGCGATGCCCACGGAGACGAACCCGCCGGAGGAACCCATGGCGTCGATGAAGACACCGGCGAGCGGTGCCCCCAGCGCGACGCCGGCAGTGAGCGCGGAGCCGTACCAGCCCATCGCCTCACCCCGGCGTTCCTCGGACACCAGGTCGGCCACCTTCTCGGACGCCGACGAGAGCACCGGGGCGCAGAGCAGGCCAGGCAGGACGGAGAGCAAGGCCAGGGCCCAGGTGTCGTGCGCGAACGCCATCGGGATGGTCAGCGCTGCCATACCCAGGAGCAGGAGGATCGGCGGAACAGGCCGGTGCATGGCCCCGTAGATCAGCCCGCCCACGACGGAAGCGGCGCACCAGAACAGAAACACGATGCCGATCTCGCTCTGCCGGCCGCCGGTTTCCAGGGCAGCGACGATGCCAACGTCGGTACCGCTGAGTACCATGCCCGCACCGGCTGCCACGGCGAAAAGCGCGCCGAGGGTGGCGGTGAACCAGGCGAAGTTGCGGCTCACTTTTCCGCGGAACCCGCCCGGCTTCGAAGCCGCGGCGGGCACCAGTTCGGCGGCTGCTTCCTGGACATGGGCCGGGGCGGCGGTGACGACGGCGGCCTCGGCCGCGTACCGCTGGTCCTCCATGCTTTCGCGGGTCTCCGCGGGGCTTCGGGTGGGCGGATTGAACCAGATAAGGAACAGCCCGGCCAGGGACGTCGCCACACCGACCACGGTCAGCCCGGCCACCGTATGGCCGCTGGTGGCCACAACGGCGCCGGCCGCCGGACCGATCATGAACACCATCTCGGTGGTGATGGCGTCCAGGGCAAAGGCGGTGCGGCGCTGGTCGCCGTCGGCAAGGACGCCGAGGGACTGGCGGATCACGCTGAAGATGGGCAGCGTCAGCAGGCCGCCCACGAACACCAGCGGCAGCAGCCACTGGTACGGCACGTGCGGGACGACGGACCAGATCACGGCTTCGGAAATGACGGATGGGACCAGCGCCCTGCGGAGCCCTGCCGTGTCCACCCGCCGGCCCCGCCACGGCGCGCCGAGGGCAATACCGATGGTCATCACGGCGGCAGCGGCGCCGGCGGCAGCATAACCCTCCCCCAGCGTCAGAACGATGTGGAGGGTCAGGAGCACTCCGGCCGCCGAATGCGGGATCCGGGCAATCATGCCCACCAGGAGCAGCCGCCGGATGGGACGGACAGCGAGCAACTCCCGGTAGAGAGCGAAGTTCACAAAGAAATCCTTACGTCTGCCGCAGCAGTCGTGGGATCGCCCCGTATGGCTGCCGGCTACTGCTGCGCACGCCGCAATTTGATCTCCATGGAGTCGACGCGCTCCCCAAACAATACATTCCGCGACCACTCAGCCTGGAGTCCGGCCACCAGCTCCTGGACAGCTGCGGCATCGAGGCCGTCTTCGAGGTACAGCACAACCTGCAGCTCCGGCCCGGAGCCGCCGCCCGGCACGGGGGTTCCGTCGGCAGCCCGGGACGCCACTCCCCTGCCGGGCAGGAGTTCGACGCGGTGGACAGGCGGGAAGCCGTCCGCCGCCTGCCCCAAAGCGGCGGCGAGTTCGGCATCGGTGTAGGCGGGAACCCAGTCGCGTTGCTGCGCCAGGGCCCAGACAGCCGGGCGCCTCACAACGAATGTGACGTCGGACCCCGGGTCCAGGACCAGAAGTTCAGCTCCCTCTGCGACAGCGGACAGCGCCGCCCGGGCCGCGTATACCGCGACGGGCCGCGCCTCAGGGTGCCAGTTGGAGAGGGCGTCTGCCGACGTAAATGCCGGCAGGGCGGTCCTGCCGTCCGCTGCCTTGAGCGTGACCAGGGCCATGTCCGCCTGCTTGTCCGCCTGCAGGCCGTGCGCCGATTCCTCCTCCTGGGCAAGCTGCGCCACGATGGGAATGAAGACACGGGCCGTGGCCAGGGAGGCGACGACGGCCGCTTCGCTGCCCGTTCCACTGCGGAGGGCGGCGATGGCGGCGGCGTAGCCCGCGTTGGCCGTGCCGTCGTCGTCCTCGAAGTTGTGGATTTTCGCGTCTTCCCCGGCGAGGCTGCGCCCTGCCCACGGCTGCCCGGCGGAGTCGGTTGCCCCGCCGGCGCCCGCCAGCGCGGCGGCGATATGCCCCGGCAACTGGCGTGGTGGCGGGCTGGCTGGTTCGTTGCTGGCCATGCTGCTGGTCCCGGTGTGCCCCGGCTTACCGGCGGCCGGCGACGTCGAGCGCTTCGGGGAGGGTGAAGGCGCCCGCGTAGAGGGCCTTGCCCACAATGGCGCCCTCGACCCCCAGGGGCACCAGGGACCGAAGGACTTTCAGGTCGTCAAGGCTGGAGATGCCGCCGGACGCCACCACGGGCTTGCCGGTCTTTTCCACCATCTGGCGGAGGAGTTCGACGTTGGGGCCTTGCAGGGTGCCGTCCTTGGTGACATCCGTGACGACGTACCGGGCGCAGCCGGCCTCTTCGAGGCGGCCCAGCACCTCCCAGAGGTCGCCGCCTTCCTTGGTCCAGCCGCGCCCTGCCAGCGTGGTTCCGCGGACGTCCAGGCCGACGGCGATTTTGTCGCCGAAGCGGTCAATGGCCCGGCGGGTCCACTCGGGGTTTTCCAGTGCGGCGGTGCCCAGGTTGACGCGGGCGACACCCAGGTCCAGAGCGGCTTCAAGGGTGTCGTCGTCGCGCAGGCCGCCCGAGAGCTCCACCTTGATGTCCAGCCGGCCCACCACTTCGCGCAGCAGTTCGGCGTTGGAGCCGCGCCCGAAGGCGGCGTCAAGGTCCACCAGGTGCACCCATTCGGCACCCTGCTGCTGCCAGTTGAGCGCGGCTTCCAGCGGCGTGCCATAGCTTGTCTCGCTGCCCGCTTCTCCTTGGACCAGCCGGACAGCCTGCCCGTTCACGACGTCGACGGCGGGCAGCAGTTCAAGAACCGGCAGATCGGTTGCGGTGGTCATCATCATCCTCAGGGTTGGGTGCGGGCTGTCACGAAGCGCAGGTCAGTTGCCCGGCAGCGTCAGCAGGTAGGCGGCGAGCAGGGACATGCCCGCCAGTACGAAAAACGAAATTTGCGTCCACAACGGCTTGTGCTGCTGCCGGAAGGACAGGGCGCCACCCACAAGCAGGCCGGCGAGCCCCATCAGGACAACGGACCACCACATCTAGGCGGTGCCGCCGGGCTGTTCCCCCGGATCACCGGCCGGTGCCGCACCGGCGGCCGCAGGGCGGTGCAGGGCTTCCACCCAGTTGCGCAGCAGCCGGGCACCGGCGTCACCGGACTTCTCCGGGTGGAACTGTGTGGCGCACAGCGGCCCGTTTTCGACGGCGGCGATGAACGGGGCTCCGTGTTCGGACCAGGTCACCAGGGGCGGGGCCATCCGCGGCTGGATGACGTCGAAGTTCCATTCCTGGACGCCGTAGGAGTGGACGAAGTAGAAGCGTTCGTTCTCCACACCGGCGAACAGTTTGGAACCCTCCGGCACCTTAACGGTGTTCCATCCCATGTGCGGCACCACGTCCGCCGGCAGCAGTTCGACCTTGCCGGGCCATTCGCCAATGCCTTCGGCTTCGGTGCCGTGCTCGACGCCGGCTTCGAACAGCACCTGGAGGCCGACACAGATACCCAGGACGGGGCGCCCGCCGGCGACCCGGCGGCCGATCAGGCGGATCCCGTCCACGGCCTTGAGTTCGCGCATGACCGTTTCGAAGGCGCCGACGCCGGGAACAACGAGTCCGTCGGCGTTCAGGACGTCGTCCGGCTTGGCGCTGAGGACGACTTCTGCGCCGGCGCGCTCGAGGGCCCGGACGGCGGAGCGGACGTTCCCGGAGCCGTAGTCGAGCACGGTGACCGTGGGCTTGCCTTCCGGCGAGGGCAGTTTCCGGGAGGCGGACGGGTCGATGATGGCGCCGTCCTTCAGGACCTGGCCGCTCACAGTGCGCCCTTTGTGGAGGGGATGCCTTCCACCCGGGGGTCGGGCTCGACGGCGGCGCGCAGCGCACGGGCGAAGGCCTTGAATTGGGCTTCCACGATGTGGTGGGGGTCGCGGCCGGCGATCACGTTCATGTGAAGGCAGATGCCTGCGTGCAGGGTGATGGCTTCAAAGACGTGGCGGGTCAGCGAGCCGGTAAAGTGCCCGCCGATGAGGTGGTATTCCTGGCCGGCCGGTTCGCCGCCGTGCACCAGGTAGGGCCGGCCCGACACGTCGACGACGGCGTGGGCAAGGGCCTCGTCCAGCGGAACGGTGGCCTCGCCGAACCGGCGGATTCCCGCCTTGTTCCCCAGCGCGGTGCGGAGAACCTCACCGAAGGTGATGGCAACGTCCTCGACGGTGTGGTGGACATCGATGTGGATGTCGCCTGTGGCTTTGACCGTCATGTCGATAAGCGAGTGCTTGCACAGCGCAGTGAGCATGTGGTCGTAGAACGGAACGGAAGTGTCGATGTCCGAAACGCCGGTACCGTCCAGGTTGATCTCCACGAGCACCGAAGACTCACTGGTGGCACGCTCCATGCGTGCAGTCCTGGCCGCGGCCGTGTTCGATCCGGTGGAACTCATGCTCAGGTGTCCTTTGAGGGAGGAGGGGTGTGTGCGGGCGCGGGGCGCCGGTACTTCAAGTCTAGGCGGGAAGCGCAGCCTGGCTGGCAAGGATGCTTTCCAGTGAGGTGAGGAACGTTGTGGTTTCGGTCTCAGTGCCGGCAGTCACGCGGAGGTGGCCGGGGATTCCAACGTCGCGGACCAGCACGCCGGCGTCCAGCAGTTCCTGCCACACCTGGCGCGGGTTCTCCAGGCCGCCGAAGAAGACGTAGTTGGAGTCCGAAGCCGCCGGTTTGAGGCCCATCCGGGTCAGTTCGGCGACGATGCGGTCGCGCTGCTTCTTGATGTCCTCGACGTCCGCCATCAGCGCTTCGCGGTGTTCAAGCGCTGCCAGTGCGGTTGCCTGCGTGATCGCTGAAAGGTGGTACGGAAGCCGGACCAGGCGCAGGGCATCCGTCACTTCGGGCGCGGCAGCCATGTAGCCGAGGCGTGCACCGGCGAGGGCGAACGCCTTGCTCATGGTCCTGGAGACAATAAGCCGTTCCCGCCCGGGAAGGAGTGTCAGGGCACTGGGCGTTCCGTCGTGCGCAAACTCGTGGTAGGCCTCGTCGACGATCACGATGGTTTGGAATTCCGCTCCGGCCTCATAAACAGCCTCGACCACATCCAGGCCGAGTCCGGTCCCGGTGGGGTTGTTCGGTGAACACAGGAAAACGATGTTCGGCTGCAGTTCCTTGACCTGGCGGGCCGCCGAGGCTGCGCTGAGGCCGTAGCCTTCCTCGCGTTCGCCCTTGAGGTACCCGGTGTCCGTGCCGCTGGCCAGCAGCGGGTACATGGAGTACGTGGGCGGGAACCCGAGCGCGGTGCGGCCGGGTCCGCCGAAGGCCTGCAGGATTTGCTGGAGGACCTCATTGGATCCATTGGCGGCCCAGAGGTTCGACTCGGCGAGTCCGTGGCCGAGGTACTCGGCCAGAGCCCTCCGAAGCCGGGTGAACTCCCGGTCCGGATAGCGGTTAAGGCCTGCGGCCGCTTCCGAGACCGCCTCGGTGATGGCAGCCCGGACATCCTCCGGCACCCCATGGGTGTTCTCGTTGACGTTCAAGAGGATGGGAACATCCAGCTGCGGCGCCCCATAAGGGGTCAGCCCGCGGAGGTTGCTGCGGAGGGGAAGCCGGTTCAGACGCTCAAGCTGGTCGTTCACCCGAACAGTTTAGTGGCCGTTCCGACCACCGGAAAATGTGACAGTGAATGTTCGCGCAGGGCGTGCACCGCCGGCGGCGGTCAGCTGGTGGGAATGAACAGTTGCTGTCCGGGCTGGACTGCGGCCGCGGAGAGGTTGTTCAGCTGCACGATCTCAGCGACAACGTCGCGGGCATCGCGTTCCGGCGCCACGGTGCCTGCAATGGCCCACAACGACTCCCCGGGCTGGACGGTCACGGTGACGGTTGGCGTCACCATGATGTCCTGCGCCGAATCGGAAGCCTTGGCGGGAGAGTTGAAGAAGCCGGCAAGCGACAGCAGCAAGGCCGCCAGCAGCACCAGCGGGATGCCGATCAGGACGATCTTGCCCCGGCGCGTAAGGCGCAGCGGGGGCAGGGGCGCCGTTTGCGACTGCTTTGTGGACCTGCCGGAAACGCGTGGCCCCTTGGCCTGTGGTGCGGATATAGCTGACATGGACTGAGCCCTCCTGGACCGTGTGTACTGCCCGTTATGCCTGGTGCTGCCGGAAATGCCTGACGCTGCCGGAAACCCTGCTTCCTGCCAGTAAAGGCCGCCCCACCGACATTCCGGCGACCTGTTCGAACTGCAGCAGCAGGAGTAGAACACATATTCGAATAACGCTTTTTTAGTTTTAGCATCTTTCGACGAACCTTGTCGAGACTCGCTAGAACAAATGTTTGAAAAAGCCAAGTGGCTGGCCTAGTTTTGAAGCAAGAACAACCACCCTTGAAGTTGATCAGCAGGGTCTGACATTCAGGGGTGCAACTCAGTCCGGCGCCGTCGCAAGCCCGGTGGCAACCGAAAGGCATGGCGAATATGGCAGCAGCAGCCACCGGGGGAAGGGCACCCGCGCAGCCGAAAAAGACTGCAAGGGGGCTGACTCCCCGGCAGAAGAAGATTCTGGAGACCATCCAGCGGTCGGTGAACGAGAACGGCTACCCGCCGTCCATGCGCGAGATCGGCGATACCGTTGGCCTGGCGAGCCTTTCCAGCGTCACTCACCAGCTCTCCCAGCTGGAGAAACTCGGCTACCTCAGGAGGGACCCGAAGCGGCCGCGTGCCATGGAGGTGCTGATGCCGCTGACGCTGGACGCGGGGACAGCAAAGCAGGCCCAGGCCGCTCCCGCCCCGGGCGGAGACTCAACCGCCACCGTGACCGGGCTGCCCACCGCCGTCGATACCGCCATGGTGCCTCTCGTAGGCCGGATTGCCGCGGGCGGTCCCATCCTGGCGGAGCAGGTAGTGGAGGACGTTTTGCCGCTGCCCCGCCAGCTGGTGGGACAGGGTGAACTGTTTATGTTGAAAGTTGCCGGCGATTCGATGGTGGACGCGGCCATCTGCGACGGCGACTGGGTGGTGGTGCGGCGCCAGGCAGACGCCGCCAATGGGGATATCGTGGCCGCCCTCCTGGACGACGAAGCCACGGTCAAGACGTTCCGGCAGCGCGACGGCCACACCTGGCTGCTTCCGCAGAACACCCAGTACGAACCCATCCTCGGCGACCACGCCACCATCATGGGCAAGGTCGTATCCGTCCTGCGGTCCCTGTAACCGCAGCTTTTAACCGCTTTCCCGGGCCAACCGCTCCAGGGCAGCCACCGCCGTCTTCCGGTCGGTCGTGGCCCAGAACGGGGGCAGCGCTGCGCGGAGGAACCCTGCGTAGCGCTCGGTGGCCAGGCGGGAGTCCAGCACAGCCACCACGCCTTTATCGCCCGTGGACCTGATCAACCGTCCTGCTCCCTGGGCCAGCCTGATGGCGGCGTGCGTTGCGGAGACGGACATAAAACCGTTGCCGCCTGCCTGAGCTACTGCCCGGGACCGTGCGGTCATCAGGGGATCGTCCGGGCGGGGGAAGGGGATTCGGTCGATCACCACCAGCCGGCACGATCCGCCGGGGACATCCACCCCCTGCCACAGGGACATGGTGCCGAACAGGCAGGTGTCCGGCTCATCCGCGAACTGTTTCACCAGGGCTGTCATGGTCGAATCCCCCTGGCACAGGACCGTGATGCCCAGTTTCGGCCGCAAAGCCTCTGCGGCTTCCTCGGCGGCGCGCCGGGACGAAAAGAGGCACAGCGCCCCGCCGCCAGAGGCGCGGATGAGGGCCTCTAGTTCAGCCAGCGATTCCGGCGACGAACCGCGGCCCGGCTTGGGCAGGTGCCCCGCCACGTAGAGGATGCCCTGTTTCGGGTAGTCGAACGGGGACCCGACGTCCACTCCGGTCCAGCCGGGCGCGCCCTCGCCCACCAGGCCCAGGCCGCCGGCGGCAGGCTCGAATGCCGAGCCTATGGCGAGTGTTGCGGACGTCAGGATGACGGTGTGCCCGGCAAACAGTCCTTCGCGGAGCCGGCCGGCAACGGACAGCGGTGCGATATTGATCAGGACCGGCGCGGCTTCGTCCGGTTGCGAGTATCCCTGGCCCGGTTCGAAGGTGCCCGCGCGGGAAAACCAGACCACTTCCCTGTTTTCCCGCGCGGCGAGGAGCCGTTCACACAGTTCCAGGATGAGCATCAGCCTGGACCGGGCAAGCTGCCGCCCGCCGTCGGCCGCGTTGCTGCTGTCCCCCTTTGAATCGGACAGCGCCGCGCGGCAGGCGTCCCGCAACTGGTCGATGCAGTCCAGCTGCTCGTCGTTCAATCCGTTGGGCAGGAGCCCGTTCTGCACGCCCGTGAGTGCGAGTTCGAGATTCGCGGCGGCGGCGTTCAACGCGTCAACGGTGATGGCGGTGTGCTTTCGGGCGCCGGCCGCGGCGGCATGGACCATGGCCACGGAGAGCTGGCCGGATACGGCGCCCGTGACCCGGTCCTGGAGTTCGTGGGCTTCATCAACCACCACAACGTCGTACTCCGGCAGCACCGCGAGGCCCTCGAACGCACTGACGGCAAGCATGGCGTGGTTGGTTACCACAACGTCCGCTTCCGCCGCGTCCTGCCGGGCGAGCTCGCTGAAGCATTCCTCGGCGAGCGGGCACTTCTGCGCTCCCAGGCACTCCATGGAGGTCACCGAGACCTGCCGCCAGGCGCGGTCCGTCACGCCGGGCAAGAGCTCGTCACGGTCGCCGGTGGCGGTCTTCTCCGCCCATTCGCGCAGGCGGACCACCTCCCGCCCGAGCTGTGATGACGGGCCGCCCACTGTCGCAGCGAAATGTGGAACGCTGGTGTCCTCCCCCAGCGAGAACAGTTGCCCTTCGGACGGTTCCTCCGAGGGGAATCCGCCTTCGAGCTTGTGCCGGCAAACATAGTTGGACCTGCCCTTGACCAGCGCCACCTTGACGGGCCGGTCGAGGGCAGGAGTGATGGCTTCCAGGAGACGCGGCAGGTCCCGGCCAACGATCTGGGTCTGCAGTGCCAGCGTCGCCGTGGACACGAGGGCGGGCTTATTGCTTTCCAGGGCGTGGGCGATGAGCGGCACCAGGTAGGCAAGGGACTTTCCGGTGCCTGTTCCGGCCTGCACAAGCAGATGGTTTCCGGTTTCGATGGCGCGTGCCACCTGCCTGGCCATTTCGTGCTGCCCGGAGCGGCTCTGCCCGCCCATCGCCGCGACGGCCCGGTCGAGCAGTTCGATGGCGAACTGCCCGCCGGCTGTCTCCGTGGCTTCGCGGGCCACGGATTCAGTCATCGCTGGCGAATTGTTCCAGTTCGGCGGCCAGGCCTTCGCGGACCATGACGACGGCCCGGGTCCCGGATTCCACATGGTCGACGCTGATGATCTCGGCGTCGGATTCGTGCAGCTTGCTGATCAGGTCACCGCGGTTGTAGGGGATGAGCAGTTCCATCTTGACGCTGGGCCGCGGGATGGACTCGCTGATCACCTTGAGCAGCTCGGAGATGCCCTCGCCGGTGCGTGCCGAGACCACCACGTGGCGTGGTTCGCGCTGCTTCAGGCGCTCCACCACAAAGGGGTCCGCGGCATCAGCCTTGTTGAGCACGATGATCTCGGGCACCTTGCGGGCGTCCACTTCGCTGAAGACCTTGCGGACCGCCGCGATCTGCCCTTCCGGGTCCGGGTGCGAAACATCCACCACATGCAGGATCAGGTCCGCGTCCGCCACCTCTTCCAGTGTGGAGCGGAAGGCCTCCACCAGCTGGGTGGGCAGGGACCGCACGAAGCCGACGGTATCGGCCAGGGTGTAGCCCAGGCCGTCCGCGGTTTCGGCCTTGCGGACAGTGGGGTCCAGCGTGGCGAACAGCGCGTTCTCCACCAGGACGCCGGCGTCCGTGAGCCGGTTGAGCAGCGAGGACTTGCCCGCGTTCGTGTACCCGGCGATGGCCACGGACGGGACGGCATTACGACGGCGGTTCGCCCGTTTGGTCTCGCGGGCCGGCTTCATCCCGGCGATCTCGCGCCGCAGCTTGGCCATCCGGGTACGGATCCGCCGGCGGTCCAGCTCGATCTTCGTTTCACCGGGACCACGGGAGCCCATGCCGGCGGCGGCGCCGCCCACCTGGCCACCGGCCTGGCGGGACATCGACTCACCCCACCCGCGAAGGCGGGGAAGCAGGTATTCGAGCTGGGCCAGCTCGACCTGTGCCTTGCCTTCCCGGCTCTTGGCGTGCTGGGCGAAGATGTCGAGGATGAGCGCGGTGCGGTCGATGACCTTGACCTTGACGATGTCCTCCAGGCCGCGCCGCTGGGACGGGGCCAGTTCGGCGTCGACCACCACGGTGTCCGCGCCGGTGGACATCACGATGTCCTTGAGCTCAAGGGCTTTGCCGGAGCCGAGGAAGGTTCCGGGGTCCGGCTTGTCCCTGCGCTGGACCAGGCCGTCCAGGACTTCCGATCCTGCTGTTTCGGCCAGGGCCGCGAGCTCCCGGAGCGAGTTCTCCGCGTCCGCGAGGGTCCCGTCGGACCACAGCCCGGCGAGCACCACGCGCTCCAGTCGCAGCTGGCGGTACTCAACCTCGGTGACGTCTTCAAGTTCGGTGGACAACCCGGCTGTACGCCGCAGAGCCCGCCGTTCCTCAAGGTCCTGCTGGTCGCCGTCGTAGGTGCTGTGCTCTTCGTCGAGGCTGGAAATTGCCTGGGCCCGGCCCAGAACCGCCTTGCCGGTTGCCGCGTCATCGGTGCGGAACGTGCCGGACTTTTTCCCCGGTACGTCCTTGGAGAGGATCCGGTCGATAACAGCCTGGATCTCTGCCGGGCTCATATCCGGGGCGGCCGGCTCGGAACCGGTGTTGTGCTGGCTGGTCATGGTCTCCTTTGAGGGTTCGGCAGTTCCAGAATAGTGCCGAATGCTGGTCTCTGGTGAAGTATTCGCGCTGGGCTGACGGCCTGCGGTCATGCGTTCTCCTGTGGTCGTGGTCCCGCCGGCCCTCTAGCGGGCAGGCGGAAGCTGGTGCCGCTTCAAGCGGCGGACAAGGGTAATGCCGGAGTACGGCGAACAGACCAGCAGGATGCTGACTTTCGAGTTGTCCGGCTGCCGGAAGGCCGACGGCGGGCGTCGGGTCCGGTGCACAAGCGGAAGGTTCAAGAAAAACCTGCGTCGCTGCGGGACAGGCTGTCGGAAGACGACAGCGGCGGGGACGGGCGCGGCCCGTGCCTGCTACTCGAAAATCAGGAACATGCCTTCCAGCGTAGCAGAGGCCCCCGCACGCAGTTTCCCATTACGCTGCAAGGGGAACTACTCTGGCCAGTTATGGAGTCAGCACACTATTTCAGCTCATCCCCCGCCGGCCCCTTCACCCGCAAGCCCCTGACGGTTGAGCTGGCCGGTGAAACGCGCAGGCTGCAGACTTCCACCGGCATCTTCAGCCCGGACGGCATCGACAAGGGCACGGCCGTCCTGCTGGCCGAAGTCCCCGCGCCGGCCCCCACCGGGAACCTGCTGGACATCGGCTGCGGCTGGGGTCCGATCGCCCTCACCATGGCTTTGCGGGCGCCGCACGCCAGGGTGTACGCCGTTGACGTCAACGAGCGGTGCATCGCCTTGACCAACGAGAACGCCGCCGCCCTGGGGCTGGACAACGTTATCGCCGGTACACCCGAGTCGGTGGACCCGGAAGTGCGCTTTGACACCATCTGGTCCAACCCGCCCATCAGGATCGGCAAGGACGAACTGCATTCCCTGTTGAAGCTGTGGCTTCCGCGGCTCGCACCGGGCGGAGCAGCATGGCTGGTTGTCCAGAAGAACCTGGGGTCGGATTCCCTTCAGCGCTGGCTCGCGGCCGAGCTCGACGATTCGTTCACGGTGACGCGCGAATCGACGTCGAAGTCGTTCCGGATCCTGAAGGTCAGGAAAGCGTCCCGCTAGCGACGATCACGGCCGGGCCGCTGAGTTCCACGTGTTCGTGGCCGCCCGGTCCGGCGAAGAACTTCACGCCCACTACCCCGCCGGGGACGTGGACACGCCAGGTGTCGGGGGCTTCCGCTCCGGCCCAGTGGCGGATGGCGACGGCGGCAGCGCAGGCTCCGGTGCCGCAGGACTGGGTTTCCCCGACGCCGCGCTCGTGCACGCGCATGGTGACCGACCCGACGCCGTCGTGCACCAGCGGCTCGGCCGGGACGACGAATTCGACGTTCGTCCCGTGCGGGGGAACGGGTTCCACGGCGGGCGCGGTGAAGAGCCTGGTGGCAGCGAGTTCGGAGAGTTCGGCGAGGGCCACCACCGTGTGCGGGTTGCCCATGCTGACGGACAGGGCGGGCCGCGGAACCTCGAGGCCATCGGCGCTGACCAAAGAGTCCATCGCCTTGGCCGTGGCCTCGCCGGGGAAGATGAACTCCCACGGGCCCATATCCACGGCGTAGTCGTCGTCGGTGCGGACAACGGTCTTCGCGCCACCGCGCGTGCCGATGGTGAGGGCACCGCCGTCGGGCAGGTCGATCAGGCCTTCCGCGCGGAGAAAGTGGACGAACACGCGGACCCCGTTGCCGCACATCTCCGACAGTGACCCGTCACCGTTGCGGTAGTCCATAAACCACTCCGCATCCGGGTTCGTGGCCAGGAGTTCCTGCCCTTCGGGGAGCAGGCGCGAAGGGACGGCGCGGATGAGGCCGTCGCCGCCGATGCCCCGGTGCCGGTCGCAGAGCCCTGCCACCTGGCTGGGCGTGATCGTGTGCACGCCCTCGGGGTCCGCCACCAGGACAAAGTCGTTCCCCGTTCCGTGTCCCTTGGAAATGCGCAGTCCGCCCAGGGCGCGAAAGGCGGGTCCGGTGGTCTCAGCGAGGGTGGCGTCCATGCTTCCAAGGTTACCGGCCGGGCCGGGCACCCCCGAAACCGGGATCCGGGGTGTCAGCGGCAGAGCGCTGCGGCGCGCTCCACCAGGTGGGGGTCCTGCCAGTCGAGCCAGTCGATGCGGGGGTCGGCCCGGAACCAGGTCAGCTGGCGGCGGGCGAACTGGCGGGTGGCCACAATCGTGCTTTCAGCCGCCTCCGCGACCGTGGCGTCGCCGTCGATGACCTGCAGGAACTGCGCATAACCGAGCGCCCGGCCGGCCGTCCTGCCCTGGCGCAGGCCCTGGGCATCCAGGCGGCGGACCTCCTCTAGCAGGCCTTGGTCCACCATGGTGTGCACGCGCAGGGCCAGCCGCTCATGGAGCACCGCGCGGTCCACGCTAAGGCCGAGCTGCACGGCGGGCTGGAAGTACTCGCGGGTGGGCATGAAGGAACTGAAGGGCCTGCCGGTGAGCTGGTGGACTTCGAGGGCGCGGATGATCCTGCGGTTATCGGACACCCGTTCCGCCGACGCCGGGTCCACCGCGCGGAGCCGGGCCAGCATCGCGGGTGTGCCCTGCTCCGCGAGTTGCGCCTCAAGTTCGGCGCGGAGCTTCGGGTCGGTGCCGGGGAAGTCCAGGACATCCAGTGCCGCGCGCACATAAAGCCCCGAGCCGCCCGCCAGGATGGCCCGCTTTCCCCGGGCGTGGATGTCCCGGATGACGGCCCGTGCCTGCTGCTGGAAGTCCGAAACGCTCGCTTCCTGTGTCACGTCGAGGGTGTCCAGGAGGTGGTGCGGCACTCCCCGTCGCTCGGACATGGTGATCTTTGCGGTGCCGATATCCATGCCGCGGTAAAACTGCATGGCATCGGCGTTGACCACCTCACCGTCCAGTTCCAGCGCAAGGTTGACGGCGAGGTCGGACTTGCCTGAACCGGTGGGGCCGACGACGGCGATGACTGGCGGGTGCCCCACCTGTCAGCGGGCGCGCAGCGGCAGTGAGGGCATGCCCAGGGAGACACCCTTGCCGGCGCCCGCGGGTCCGGGCGCGGGCGCCCCGCAGGAGTCCGCCTGGGACCTGTCCCAGGCGTCACCGGCCCGGGAGCGGCGCAGGCTGTAGTCCCCGGGAGCGGGGTCGGCGATGAGGTGGAAGGCAGCGGCTTCGGTGATGGTGACGGTGACCAGGTCGCCGGGGCGCGGTGCGGGCGCACCCTGCGGGACGGAGAAGTGGACCAGGCGCTGGTCCTGGGACCGGCCGGACAACCGGTGCGTTTCCTCTGCTTTCCGCCCGGACTGGGCGGTGACCATCACTTCAACCTTGCGGCCGAGCTGCTTGCGGTTCTCTTCCGCGGCGATCCGGTCCTGCAGGGCGGTGAGCCGTTCAAAGCGTTCCTGGACGACGGCTTTGGGCAGCTGCCCGGGGAGGTCTGCGGCCGGGGTACCGGGCCGCTTGGAGTACTGGAACGTGAAGGCAGTGGCGAACCGGGACTTTTCGACGACGTCCAGGGTGGCCTGGAAGTCCTCTTCGGTCTCCCCCGGGAAGCCGACGATGATGTCGGTCGAGATGGCGGCGTGCGGGATCTTGTCGCGGACCTTGTCCAGGATGCCGAGGAATTTGGCAGACCGGTAGGAGCGCTTCATGGCGCGCAGGATGCTGTCCGAGCCGGACTGCAGGGGCATGTGCAGCTGCGGCATCACGTTGGGTGTCTCGGCCATCGCGTCGATGACGTCGTCCGTGAATGCGGCCGGGTGGGGGCTGGTGAAGCGGACCCGTTCCAGGCCCTCGATAGCCCCGCAGGCCCGCAGGAGTTTCGAGAAGGCCTGGCGGTCTCCGAATTCCACGCCGTAGGAGTTCACGTTCTGGCCAAGCAGGGTTACTTCGATGGCTCCGTCATCAACCAGGGCCTGGATCTCGGCGAGGATCTCTCCGGGGCGCCGGTCCTTTTCCTTGCCCCGCAGCGAGGGGACGATGCAGAACGTGCAGGTGTTGTTGCAGCCCACCGAGATGGATACCCAGCCGGAGTAGACGGAGTCGCGTTTGGTGGGCAGCGTGGACGGGAAGACGTCCAGGGATTCAAGGATCTCGAGCTGTGCCTCGCTGTTGTGGCGGGCACGGTCCAGGAGTGCGGGAAGGGCGCCGACGTTGTGGGTGCCGAAGACGGCGTCCACCCAGGGCGCCTTCTTGAGGATTGTTTCCCGGTCCTTCTGTGCCAGGCAGCCGCCGACGGCGATCTGCATCCCGGGGTTTGCAGCCTTGACCGGCGCGAGGATGCCGAGGTTTCCGTAGAGCTTGTTGTCCGCGTTTTCCCGGACGGCGCAGGTGTTGAACACCACCACGTCCGCCTGGTCTCCCTCAGCCGGCACGTAGCCGGCGTCCTCCAGCATGCCCGCCATGCGTTCGGAATCGTGCACGTTCATCTGGCAGCCGAAGGTACGCACCTGGTAGGTGCGCGGCTGCTCGCCGGCGGCAGGAAGGGCGGACCCGGGCTCCGTGATGGGATGGGCTCCGTTAAGGGGGGAAGGAATGGTCAAACTCACCTGTTAAGGGTACCGGGTGTTACAAGTAGGGCGCCCCCAGCCCGTCCGGCCCGGTTCGGAGGTCCGGCGCGCTGTGGGCATCCAGGACGTCGCTGACAATCCGGAAGGCCTGGGAGGGCTGGTAACCCTTGCGGGCGAGCATGGACGCAAGCCTCCGGACCGTTTTATCCCGCTCCGCCCGGTCGGTGAGATCGGTGCCGGGCCGCAGTTTTCGTTCCACCAGGATCC
Organism: Arthrobacter sp. AD-310; assembly: GCF_054656615.1. Classification (NCBI taxonomy): domain Bacteria; kingdom Bacillati; phylum Actinomycetota; class Actinomycetes; order Micrococcales; family Micrococcaceae; genus Arthrobacter; species Arthrobacter sp. AD-310. Next base: position 46,030 of record NZ_BAAHNO010000032.1, read on the forward strand.
TCGCCGCGGCTTCTTCGTCATCGTCGGACAGCTGTTCGAGCGCGGCGGCGGCAGTCTCCTGGTCTATGCCTTTCTCGGCGAGTTCCCGGCGCAGGGCCCCTTTGGCCAGCTTGCGTGACTGTGCACGGCTGCGCACCCACATCTCCGCAAACTCCGCGTCGTTGATAAGGCGGACTTCCTGGAACTTGTCCAGGACCGCTTCCGCGACGTCCTCCGGGATGTTCCGTTCAGCAAGTTTGCGGGCAAGCTGGTGCCTGCTCTTGGCGGCGGCGGTCAGCTGGCGGTAGACGATCGCCTGGGCCACGGACACGGGGTCGGGTTCGGAGTCTCCGAACCCGGGCGCGTCGGGATGGTCGAGCCCGTCCGCCGGTTCACCGGTGGGCGTGGCGGACCTGCCCCGTCCGGAGCGGCCCCGCCTGCCGCGGGGCCGCTCCTGTTCCTGTCCTGTCAACTGCTAGAACCCGTCGACGGCCTTCAGCTTCGGGGAGTCTTTGGACTCGGCCTCTGCCGGCTTCACGCCGACACCCAGCTTTTCCTTGATGAGACGTTCAAGTTCGGCTGCGAGCTCGGGGTTGTCGCGCAGGAAGCGCCGCGAGTTCTCCATGCCCTGGCCGAGCTGGTCGCCGTCGTAGGTGAACCAGGAGCCGGACTTCTTGATGATGCCGTGCTCCACGCCCATGTCGATAATGCCACCCTCACGGGAAATGCCCTGCCCGTAGATGATGTCGAATTCGGCGACCTTAAAGGGCGGGGCCATCTTGTTCTTGACGATCTTCGCCTTGGTCCGGTTGCCGACGGAGTCAGCGCCTTCCTTCAGGGTCTGGATCCGGCGGACGTCGATGCGGACGGACGCGTAGAACTTCAGTGCCTTACCACCCGTGGTGGTTTCCGGGGAGCCGAAGAACACACCGATTTTTTCACGCAGCTGGTTGATGAAGATGGCGGTGGTCTTGGTCTGGCTCAGGCGGCCGGTGATCTTTCGCAGCGCCTGGCTCATGAGCCGGGCCTGGAGGCCGACGTGGCTGTCGCCCATGTCGCCTTCGATCTCCGCCCGCGGCACCAGGGCCGCCACGGAGTCGATGACAATGATGTCCAATGAGCCGGAGCCGACCAGCATGTCCATGATTTCCAGTGCCTGCTCACCGGTGTCCGGCTGCGACACCAGGAGGGCGTCGGTGTCCACGCCAAGCTTGGCGGCGTAGTCCGGGTCCAGGGCGTGCTCGGCGTCGATGAACGCAGCAATGCCGCCATTCCGCTGGGCGTTGGCGACGGCATGCAGGGCGACGGTGGTCTTACCGGACGATTCCGGACCGTAAATTTCAATGACGCGGCCGCGGGGCAGGCCGCCAATTCCGAGGGCAACGTCCAGGGCGATGGAGCCGGTGGGAATGACTTCGATCGGGGCACGGACTTCGTCGCCCAGGCGCATGACCGAGCCCTTGCCGAACTGCTTGTCAATCTGGGCCAGCGCTGCTTCCAGCGCTTTTGCACGATCCGGGGCTGCCGCCATGGTTGACACCTCTAATGCTTTCTCGATGGTGGCCTTCGCGGCCGTTTATTGGTCATCTCTGACGCTACGGGGACCCACTGACATTCCGGCCGGATAACGACGGCTATGTGGATAACCCGCTACGAAAAAGCATAGCTTTATCCGAACAGGTATTCGAACCGCCGGTGCGGCGTGTCCCCCGAAATCCTGAGGCCGGGAGGGACAGTTGCCTAGTCGCGGAGCGGTTTGATGTCGCGGCCGAGCCGTCGTTCGGCGGGGACGTCCTGCACGTCACAGACAGCCAGCCACACTTTGCGTGGTTCGATCCCGGCAGCCAGTGCCTGGTCCGCCGTCCGGCCGCCAACACCGGCCAGGACCAGGGTGCTGCTCAGGACCCGGGAGTAGCCCGCACCAAATTCGTCGTCCATGAGCCGCCAGTAGTCGCTAAGTCGCACCACAAGATTCTCTCACGGCTGTGGCACCTAGAATTGTTGCCATGAGCAACTCCCCCGACGCACCGCCGGCCCCCACCCATGGGCACAACACCCAGGGGCACGGCACCGATGGGCGCAGCACCGGCGGGTCCGGCGCCGACGATTCCGGCGTTGATGCCGCGCTGACGAATGTCGAACACCAGATCAGCCTGTTCTGGCGCCGGGCGCGCGCAATCTCGAACCAGCTTTCCCGGCAGGTGCACCCGGACATGGAGCCTGCCGCCTACGGCTTGCTGACCGTCATCCGGCGGGAGGGTCCCATCCGCCTGACAGACCTTGCGATGAACATCGGCGTGGGCAAGCCGTCGGTGAGCCGGCAGATCGCGTTCCTCGAGAGCATCGGCCTGGTGTCGAAGGAAGCAGATCCGCTTGACGGCCGGGCCCAGTCCATCCGGCTGACGCCCAGGGGCGAGGAAAAGATGCACCAGGTGCAGGACGCGCGGCGGCAGGTGTTCCGGGAGCGCCTTGGCGAATGGCCGCTGCACGACCTGGAGGAGTTGGCGCGCTACATGGCAAAACTGAACTCCACCTACGAGGGGGACGGGTTCCCCAAGGACGCGCCCTCCCCTGCCGGCCAGGACGACTGACGGCGGACAGCGCCCTGCCGTACACGGCGAAGCCCCCGGCCCGTGGATGACCACAGGCCGGGGGCTTCGTACGTCGGGTCCCCCGCGGGCGGGGATGTGGTTAGCGGGCGCCGGAGAGGAGACCGGTGGACAGTTCGCCGTCCAGCTCGGTTTCCAGGTCGCGTCCGTAACGCTGGGAGAATTCCTGCGGCACGGTGTCCGGAACAGACACGCCTTCGGCGACGGCAACACGGTCGCTGACTTCGCGGAGCATGCTGGACAACGGGACGTCCAGGGCTGAGCAGATCGACGACAGCAGTTCGGACGATGCTTCCTTCTGGCCGCGTTCAACTTCGCTGAGGTAGCCCAGGGAGACACGGGCACTGTGCGAAACTTCACGGAGCGTACGCCCCTGACGCTGGCGGACATCGCGCAGGACATCACCGATTTCGTGACGAAGTACAACCATCTTGCGCTCCTTCTGTTCGCTCTTAGCCTGATCGGCGAGGCCCACATCCTTCCAGCGGACAACGCCGTTTACGGATACGGGCTGCTTTACCATCTGTATCGCCTTGCTCCCTCATTGGTCAGGTCCGCCCTGGGGCGAACCGTCGTGGTGTTTTCATCCTAGGCGCCTCCGCTCTTCGGAAGCGACACAATGTAATAACTAATCGGTACCGGCTTTTGTTCCCAACAACTTTACGGCCGGTAACTTATGCCGGCCCGGGACAGCCGGGGGGGCGCTCAGGCGGACAGCGCTTCGAGCAGCCTCTCGAGGGCCGCACCGCAGGCCAGGCCGCGGATTTCCGCCCGGTTGCCGTCAAAGCCATACTCGAAGGCCGTCGTACCGGCGGCAGTGGCGACGCCAATGAAGACGGTACCCACAGGTTTGCCGTCGTGCCCCTCTGGTCCCGCAACGCCCGTGGTCGACAGCCCAATGTCCGCCCCCATGATGGTCCGGGCCCCGGCGGCCATGGCGCAGGCGACGCCGTCGTCCACCGAACCTGCCCGGGCGAGGAGCTCTCCGGGGACGTTGAGCACATTTTCCTTGACGAAGTTCTGGTACGCCACAACGCCGCCCTGCAGCATGCCCGATGCGCCCGGCGTGTCTGCCAGGACTGCGGAGACCATCCCGGCTGTCAGGGATTCCGCGGTGGCCACGGTGCGCCCCGTTTCAAGCGCCTGCCGCACGGCCTGCGCCGCGAGGTGGTGGAGGTTCGTCATGGCTGCTCCTGCCCGTGGTTGGTCCGTGCCTGCCGGCGGCCCTGCCCCCGGAGCCGCAGGGCTTCGACGACGTACTCGACGCCGGTCCACACGGTGATGATGACGGCCGCCAGCATCACCGCGAACGCGACCCAGCCAAGCCAGGAGGCGAAGGCGGCCAGCGGCAGCAGGTAGAGGAAAATCGCTGCGGTCTGCACCACGGTCTTGAGCTTCCCGCCCCGGGAGGCGGGGATGACGCCGTACCGGATGACGAAGAATCTCAGCCCGGTGATGCCCCACTCGCGCACCAGGATCACCAGGGTCATCCACCATGGCAGTTCGCCCAGGAGGGACAGCATGACGAGGGCCGAACCGGTGAGGAGCTTGTCGGCGATGGGGTCGGCGATCTTGCCGAAGTCCGTGATGAGGTTCCGGCTCCTGGCGATGTCGCCGTCGAGCTTGTCCGTGTAGATGGCGACCGCGAACGCAAGCACCGCCGCCCAGCGCCACGGTCCGGACTCGCTGCGGAGGCCTGGGGCGTCGGCAAGAAGGAACCAGACGAAAAACGGCACCAGCGCGATGCGGATCATGGTCAGGACGTTGGGAAGGTTCCAGACGCCTGCACGGCCGGAGCCGGAGGCAGTCGCGTCAGTGCTAGTCACTTTTCTAGGCTACATTCCCCGGGCTAGCGCCCGGTCAGGGACCAGGCGTCTTCGGAGCCGTCGTCGTCATCGCCGTAACCGCCGGGGGCGGTGTCCGAGCCGTCGTAATATTCGACGTTCTGCTTCCTCTTGTCCAGGTCGGCGGCGACGAGGTCTTCCGCGTAGCCGCCCTGGGCGATGTTGGCGTTGGCGTTGTCGCTGAGCGCAGCGGTTTGCGAGTCCGGCGCTGCCGGCGCCTCCTGGCCCTTCATGGCGGCCAGGACAGCGGCGAGGTCGTCCGGTTTCACGAGCACGTCGCGTGCCTTGGAACCCTCGGACGGGCCCACCACTCCCCGGGACTCCAGGAGGTCCATGAGCCGGCCGGCTTTCGCGAAGCCGACCCGGAGCTTGCGCTGCAGCATGGACGTGGACCCGAACTGGGTGGTGACCACCAGTTCGGTGGCCTGCAGCAGGACTTCGAGGTCGTCCCCGATGTCGTCGTCGATCTGCTTCTTTTCCGCCTCGGGGGCAACGTCGTCGCGGTACACGGCCTGCAGCTGTGTCTTGACGTGCTCCACCACTTTGTGGATCTCGGACTCGGACACCCAGGCGCCCTGGACACGCATGGCTTTCGAGGCGCCCATCGGCAGGAAGAGGGCGTCACCCTGGCCGATGAGCTTTTCGGCGCCGGGCTGGTCCAGGACCACGCGGGAGTCCGTGACGGATGAGGTGGCGAAAGCCATGCGGGACGGCACGTTGGCCTTGATCAGGCCGGTGACCACGTCCACGGACGGTCGCTGGGTGGCCAGGACCAGGTGGATGCCGGCGGCACGGGCGAGCTGGGTGATGCGGACAATCGAGTCTTCCACGTCGCGCGGCGCCACCATCATGAGGTCGGCAAGCTCGTCCACGATCACCAGCAGGTACGGGTACGGCCGGATAACCCGCTTGGAATCCGGCGGCGGCTGGACCTTGCCGGCGCGCACCGCCTTGTTGAAGTCGTCGATGTGCTTGAAGCCGTAGTTGGCGAGGTCGTCATAGCGGGCGTCCATCTCGCGGACCACCCACTGCAGGGCCTCCGCGGCCTTCTTGGGGTTGGTGATGATCGGCGTGATGAGATGCGGGACGCCTTCGTAGGCAGTCAGTTCCACGCGCTTGGGGTCCACCATCACCATCCGGACCTCGTCCGGGGTGGCCCGCATGAGGATGGACGTGATCATCGAGTTCACGAAGGATGACTTACCGGCACCGGTGGCGCCGGCCACCAGCAAGTGGGGCATCTTGGCGAGATTGGCGACCACGTAGCCGCCCTCCACGTCCTTGCCCACGCCCATCACCATGGGGTGGTCGGTTCGCCGGGCGTTCTGGCTGCGCAGCACATCGCCCAGGGAGACGGTCTCGCGGTCCGTATTGGGGATCTCGATGCCGATGGCGGATTTGCCCGGGATGGGGCTAAGGATGCGCACATCGCTAGAGGCGACGGCGTAGGAGATGTTCTTGGACAGCGCCGTGACGCGTTCCACCTTGGTTCCCGGCGCCAGTTCAATCTCGTACCGGGTGACGGTGGGACCGCGGCTGAAGCCCGTCACGGTGGCATCGACGTTGAACTGCTGGAGGGTGTCCGTCAGGGCGGCGACGACGGCGTCGTTGGCTTCCGTGCGTTCCTTCGGCACCGAGCCGGGCGTGAGGAAGTCCGACGCCGGCAGCGTGTAGGTCACGTCCCCCGCCAGGGACAGTTGCTCCGTGCGCTGCGGAATGGGGACGGGCGGGGGTGCCGGCGCCACGGGGGTGGAGGGGACCGTGGGCGGGGCGGCCGGTTTCCCGGCGGGAGGGGCCATGCCGGGGGTGACCAGGGGAATGGCCTCGGTGGCGTTCTCCCCTGCCGGGGCGCCGGCGCCCAGGCCCTGGGCGGCCTTGATTTTTTCGACGGCGATCTCGGCCTGGGTGGGGCGGCGGACGCCGGGCGCGGGGCCGGTCGTGGTGCCGCGCGGCTGCGGATCCTCGTCGTCGATGACGGCGTGCTCGAAGGCTTCGTCGCCCACATAGCCTTCCAGGCCGGCGTCGGACTTTTCCTCGTCCTTGCCGAACAGCTTCCGTTTCTTCTTTTTGGGCGCTGCCGAAGCCGTGCGTTCCAAGTAGCTGCGGTCGTGCGTGTCCTTGGGCTCGTCCATCAGGTCGACGCCCATGAGGTGCTCGTAAGCGCTGCGCAGCCGACGCGGGATGGCGGTAAACGGCGTGGCGGTGATGATCAGCAGGGACACGAAGGCCAGCAGTCCATACAGGACCAGGGGGACGGCTGCGTGGATGGCGGCCAACGGGGTGGCAGCCAGGAAGCCCAGCATGCCGCCCGCCTGGCGCAGCCCGTCAAACCCCTGGGCCACAGTCGGCTGGCCGCCGAGGACGTGGGCGAGGCCGCAGCCGGCGAATGTCATGATCAGGAAACCGATGCCCACCCGGTTGTTGCCGCGGCCGTCGGAGGGCCGGCGGAACAGCCGGAAGGCGCAGACGAACAGCATCAGCGGGAGCAGCAGGGACATCCAGCCGAATGTTCCGTTGACCACGGCGTACACGGCGTCCGGGAACCAGCCGGTGAGGCCCCACCAGGCGAAGGTGGCGATAAAGATGCCCAGTGCCATGTTGAACAGGGCAGCGCCGTCGCGACGTTCGTCGGCGGGCAGGTCGCTGACATCGTGGCCGATTCGGCGGACTCCCCCGCCGACCAGATGGCCCAGTCCCAGCCAGGCGCCGCCTACTACCCGCAGCAGCCATGGCTGGTGGTGTTCGACGGCGGGAAGCTGCCGGGTGCGGGCCGCGCTGGAAGAGCCGCCACGGCCCGTTTTGGGTGCCCCCGAGCCGCTGCCGCGCCCTGTGGAACTGCCGGATTTACTGCCGCTGGCTGTTCCGCTGCGCGCGGAGGTAGTACGTGTGGCCATAGTAGCCACGCTACCCGAACAGGACTTGCAACCCGGGGATTTCGGACCTCCGGCCTGTTCCTGCGCGAAGGGCCCGGTTCAGATGAACCGGGCCCTTCGCAGGCGGCTGTGCGGCCAGGATGACAGGCGGGACGTCAGGCTTCGAGCACCACCGGGATGATCATCGGGCGCCGGCGCAGTTTGCGGTTCACCCAGGTGCCCACCACGCGGCGGACCACCTGCTGCAGCTGGTGCGTGGTGTGGTCGGCATGGTTGAGGACGGCTTCCTCGAGCGCCGCATTGATCTTCGGGATGATGTCGTCGAACACCGAGTCATCTTCAGCCACGCCGCGGGCGTGGATTTCGGGTCCGGAGACCACCTTGCCGGTGGCGCGGTGGATCACGGTGATGATGGAAATGAAGCCCTCATCGCCCAGGATGCGGCGGTCCTTGAGGTCGGCGTCGGTGATTTCGCCAACGCTGGAGCCGTCCACGTAGACGAAGCCCACCTCCACCTGGCCCACGACGTCGGCCCGGTTGTCCTTCAGGTCCACCACCGTGCCGTTGTCGGCGAGGATGACGCTGGCTTCGGGAACACCGGACTCGATGGCGATCTTTCCGTTGGCAATCAGGTGCCGGGTTTCGCCGTGCACCGGCATGGCATTGAGCGGCTCCAGGATGTTGTAGCAGTACAGCAGTTCACCGGCGGCGGCATGCCCGGAGACGTGCACCTTGGCGTTGCCCTTGTGGATCACGTCCGCGCCCAGCTTGAGGAGGCCGTTGATGATGCGGAACACGGCGTTTTCGTTGCCGGGAATGAGGCTGGAGGCAAGGATGACGGTGTCGCCGTCGCCCACCACCACCCGGTGGTCGCCATTGGCCATCCTGGACAGGGCTGCCATGGGCTCGCCCTGGGATCCGGTGGACATGAGCACCACCCGGTTGTCCGGGAGGTTGTCGATGTTCTTGATGTCGACGATCAGGCCGGCGGGAACGTCAAGGTAGCCGAGTTTTTCGGCGATGGCCATGTTGCGGACCATGGACCGGCCCACGAACGCCACTTTGCGGTTGTGCTTTGCGGCCGCGTCAAGGACCTGCTGGACCCGGTGGACGTGCGAGGAGAAGGACGCAACGATGATCCGCTTGGTGGCCTGGGCGAACAGCCGCTCCAAGGTGGGACCGATTTCCTTTTCGGCAGTGGTAAATCCGGGGATGTCGGCGTTGGTGGAGTCGGACATAAAGAGGTCCACGCCTTCTTCGCCAAGCTTGGCAAAGTGGCGGAGGTCCGTGATGCGTCCATCCAGGGGGAGCTGGTCCATCTTGAAGTCGCCGGTGTGCAGGACGGTGCCGCCGGCAGTGCGGATGAACACCGCCAGGGCGTCCGGAATGGAGTGGTTGACGGCGACGAATTCGCACTCGAAGGGCCCGAACTTTTCCACCTGCCCTTCCTCCACCGTGAGGGTGTAGGGGCGGATGCGGTGCTCCTGCAGCTTGGCCTCGATGAGGGCAAGGGTCAGCTGCGAGCCCACCAGGGGGATGTCGCTGCGGAGCCGCAGCAGGTACGGAACGGCGCCGATGTGGTCTTCGTGTCCGTGGGTGAGGACCACGGCCACGACATCGTCCAGCCTGTCCTCAATGTAGGAGAAATCGGGCAGGATCAGGTCCACGCCGGGCTGGGTTTCCTCCGGGAAGAGGACGCCGCAGTCCACGATCAGCAGTTTGCCGTCGATTTCGAACACGGCCATGTTCCGGCCGATCTCCCCCAGGCCGCCGAGCGGAACGATCCGCAGCGTGCCCGCCTTCAGGCGGGGAGGGGTGACAAGGCCGGTGAGGGCGGTTTGGGTCATATTGCACTACTTTCCAGGCGGAAGGGTGCCGGTCGTCGTCCTCAGGAGTAGACCAGCCCTGCTTCCGCCAAATCCCCGCGGATGATTTCGATCTCGGCTTCGTCCGGCTCCACGAGGGGCAAACGGACAATCGAGTTGGGCAGGACTCCCTGCCATTTAAGAATCTGCTTGGCCGCCACGGCGCCCTGGACGCGGGTCATGGTGGCACGGACCACGGGCTGGAGCTCGAAGTTGATCTTCCGGGCGGTGCCGAGGTCGTTGGCGTTGACGGCGTCGATGAGCTCGCGGAACCGGCGGGTGGCCACGTGGGTGGTAACACCCACCAGGCCGACGGCGCCCAGGGCCATCCAGGGCAGCGTCAGTCCGTCGTCGCCTGAGTAGAACAGGAGGTCCGTTTCGGCCATGACGCGGGTTGCGGCAACGAGGTCCGCCTTGGCGTCCTTGACGGCCACGATGTTGGGGTGCTGCGCCAGGCGGATCATCGTGTCCGGCTCGATCGCAATGGAGGAGCGGCCCGGGATGTCGTAGAGCATCACGGGCACGTCGACGGCGGACGCGATGGTTTCGAAGTGGGCCCGCACGCCTGCCTGGCTGGGCTTGTTGTAGTACGGGGTCACCAGGAGCAGGCCGTCGACGCCGAGGTCTGCCGCCTGCCGGGAAAGGTGGACCGAGTGGGCGGTGTCGTTGGTTCCGGTGCCGGCGATGATGGCCGCGCGGCCGCCGACGGCTTCCTTGACGGCACGGAACATGCCGAGGTTTTCCTCGTCGGTAAGGGTGGACGTTTCGCCGGTGGTTCCCGTGACGACCAGGCCGTCGCAGCCGTCGTCCACCAGCTTGGTGGCAAGGGCGGCAGCCTGCTCATAATCGACTGCGCCGTCCTTGGTGAATGGCGTGACCATGGCGGTCAGGAGGGTACCAAGGGCAGGGATGTGCGCAGAAGAGTCAGCCATGGCAAAAACGTTACCTTGTCCCCCGCTGGTTAGGACAATGCCACGGGCGTGATGCACGTCAAATTCAGCATGAAGCCGGCCTGACACAGGCAGCGGCCACACAGGTCAACTTCAGGCGGGCGGCGTTCCGCAGTACTTTCGGACCGCAGCGTGCCTCAGTTCCTCGGCCCAGGTGGCGAGCCGCTGGGCGGCCCGTGCGTAGTGGAAGAGCTCCAGCGGGGTCAACGCGTCGATGTCGGTTTCGGCAAGGCGGCGGGCGAGTTCGGCACCCTCGGGCTGGCTGGAGAGGCTGATGCCTTCCTGTTCCCACTGGACATCCCGGGCCGGCTGGCCGGTGACCATTTGCCGGAAAAGGAAGTCAACCACTCCGGGGCTCATGGCCTTGAGAAGCCCCGTGCCGCCCGGCATGGCATTGTCCGGTCCGGTGCTGCCGGGCCTGGTGCTGCCGGACCTGGTGCTGCCTGGCCTGGCGCTGCCCGGCCTGGTGGCATCCCTGGCCTCTGGCTGCCTACCTTGAGTTGGGGGGATACCGCGTGATGGTGTAAGCATGCCGCCCATGTTATTCGAATATATATTCGAATACAAGGGTGCTGCTGCAGGCGCCGGCCCCTCGGTTTTCTTCCGCCCCCGCAGGCCTGCCTTTTGACAGGCTGGCTCATGGGCACATGTGAGACGATTCGCTCATGACCCCCCGCACTCGCGCCACGGCGTCCCGGAAGACCGGAGGCACGTCCGCGCCCGCACGGCTGTACGGAATAGACGCGGCCCGCGGGCTTGCACTGCTGGGCATGATGGCCACCCACCTGCTGCCGACGTTCGAATCCAACGCCGATCTCACACCCACCTGGATAGGAGTGACCTTCTCGGGCCGGGCGGCGGCGCTGTTTGCCGTACTGGCGGGCGTGGGCCTGGCCTTGTCCACGGGCAAGGACAGGCCGCTGGACGGCGGCGGGCTGACCGGGGCACGCCGCGGCGTTGCCCTGCGTGCCCTGGTGATAGCCGCCGTCGGACTGGCGCTGGGCGGCCTGGAAGTGAACCTGGCCATCATCCTTGTGCACTGCGCGGTGCTGTTCCTCTGCATCCTCCCGTTCCTGGGCCTGCAGCTGAAGCAGCTTTGCGCCTGGGCTGCCGGCTGGATCCTGCTGTCCCCCGTGCTGGCCTACCTGCTGCGGCCGTGGCTGCTCGCCGCCGAACCACCGCTCACGCTGGGCCACAACCCGTCTTGGGAAGACCTCGCCACGCCCGGCCGGCTGCTCGCGGACCTGTTCTTCACGGGTTACTACCCCGTAGTGCAGTGGCTGTCCTACCTGCTGGTGGGACTGGTGATAGGCCGCCTGATGCTGCACAAGGCGCTGGTTCCGGTGGTCCTGGTGGTCCTGGGCACAGCGGTGGCGGTGGCGGCAAAGGTCCTGGGCGTGACCGCCATGGAAAGCTGGGGCGGCCGCGCCGCCCTGGAGGAGGTCATCAACTCCCCCGGTTACCCACTGGACAGCGTCCTTCAGGTCAACCTGACGGGGATCCCGCAGGAGGGCTCATGGTGGTGGCTGGCATCGGCGGCCCCGCACTCCGGAACATCCTTGGACCTGCTGCATACGTCAGGCGTTGCGGCTGCCGTGATCGGTGCCTGCCTGTTGCTGGGCCGGCTGGCGGAATGGGTGGATCTGGACCTGCTGCTCCCGTTGCGTGGTGCGGGCGCCATGACGCTGACGCTGTATACGGTCCACGTGTGGGTGGTCTCCGGGTTCTACCTCAAGCCGCTGCCGGCGGGCTGGACGGAGGACGGCATGTACTTCGTCCAGGCGGCCGTGGCAATCGCCGTGGGCATCGTGTTCGTCCTGCTTAAATGGCGCGGCCCGCTGGAATGGCTTGGCCATACGGCAAGCCAGGCGGGCCGGCGCCAAGTCAGGGCCGCAGGCTAGCGGAGGACTCCTCCGCCAGCCGGAGCGCCGGCCCCGTTAAGCGGGAACGTTGGCGCGGAAAAGCTTGACGGCGTCGCGCATCGAGGCCCGGGCACGCTTGCGGTCGCCTGCGGCGTCGTAGGCGCAGCTGAGCCTGAACCAGGATCGCCAGTCCCCGGGCGCAGCCTCCGCCTCAGCTTTGTACTTTTCGAACTCGGCGTCGGCCGCTGACCGGATGATCCGGCCGGCAGGCGTGCGCGGCAGGTTGTCAACGGGGAGGCCGCCCTCCGCTTCCAGCACCTTTGCCATCTGTTCGGTCCGGGCGCCAAAGAGAAGCTCACGGATCAGTGCCCACGCGCCAATCACGGGCAGGACCAGGTAGGCGGCGCCGATGGCCTGCGCGGTCAGGTTGCTGTCCGTCAGGAGCAGGACGGAGCGCTGGAAGGAGACCACCAGGTAGAAGACCAGCAGCAGCGTTACCGCACCCACCCAGATCTTGGTGCGGTTCTTTCCCAGGGCTGCCAGGAACCCGCCCATCGCCTAGAGTCCCAGGTCCAGGTAGCCGTCCAGGCCCACGGTGAGGCCGGGGTGGGCCGCAACGTTCCTCACGCCGATCAGGACGCCGGGCATAAACGACGCCCGGTCGTAGGAGTCGTGGCGGATGGTCAACTGCTCGCCGGGACCGCCCAGGAGGACTTCCTGGTGGGCCACCAGGCCGCGAAGCCGGACGCTGTGGACGCGGACGCCGTCAACCTCGCAACCGCGCGCTCCGGCGAGTTCGCTGGTGGTGGCATCGGGGCTGGGCGGCACCTGGGCTGAGGTGCGCTCGGCCGCGATGAGCTGGGCCGTGCGGACAGCGGTGCCTGAGGGGGCGTCCACCTTGTCCGGGTGGTGCAGTTCGATGATTTCCACCGATTCGAAGTATTTGGCTGCCTTGGCTGCGAAGGCGGACGCCAGCACGGAGCCCACGGCGAAGTTGGGCGCGATCAGCACACCGGTTTCGGGGTGTCCGGCCAGCAGGTCTTCAAGCGCGGAGAGGCGTCCCGCGTCCCAGCCGGTGGTGCCCACGACGGCGTGGATCCCGTGTTCGACGGCGAAGCGGACGTTGGCCTCGGTGCTTTCCGGGACGGTGAGGTCCACGAGGATTTGGGCACCTGCGGCGGTCACATGGTCCAGCGAATCGCCCCGGCCCAAGGCGGCAACGAGCTTCATATCGGGTGCGGCTTCAACGGCTTTGACGGCTTCGGCGCCCATGCGTCCGTTGGCACCAAGCACGGCCACCAGCTTGGGTTCGGAGTGTTGTTCGGTCATGGGGTTAAGCCTACCGGTGGGCCCGCCGCCCCAAGGAACCGGGGGCTGTGCGTTACCTCCCAGGACGGCAGGCTGCAGGACGGCGGGAACTCAGCCGCCCGCGCCCACCCATTCGACGGTCCCGTCCGAGAAGAACTGTTCCTTCCAGATGGGCACCTGCTCCTTGATCCGGTCCACGAGTTCCGAGCAGACCGCGAAGGCCTGGCCCCGGTGCGCGGCGGACACGGCGCACACCAGTGCGGGGTCGCCGATTTCGAGCATGCCGATGCGGTGCGCGGCCCAGATCCGGACCGGCTTCGTGCCGCCGTCCCCCGCGTCCGCGTTGTTCTGCTCGGCAACCAGGCGCGCGACGACGTCGGCCATCACCTGGTGTGCCGTGGGGTGCGCACTGTAGCTGAGGCGGTCCACCGGCTTGCCGCCGTCGTGGTTCCGCACCACGCCGCTGAAGCTGACCACGGCGCCGGCAGTGTCGCTTTCCACCGCGGCGATCGCCTGGTCCACGGAGATGGGTTCCGCGCTGAGGACCGCGGAAACCACCTCGAATGCTGATTCAGTGCCCATGGCCGCCTTCCAGTTGGTCGCAGAGGTGTCCGATCACCGGGTCCAGGACGGTGAGCCCGTCCATGACCCCCTTGGGCGATCCGGGGAGATTAACAATGAAGGTGCTGCCGGCAGCACCGGCATAGCCGCGGCTCAGTGCGGCCAGCGGTGTCTTGGCCGCACCGGCGCGACGTATGGCCTCCATGATGCCGGGAATCTCCCGGTCCAGCAAAGGCAGTGTGACGTCCGGTGTCCGGTCATCGGGGCTGAGGCCGGTTCCGCCGCTGGTGATGACGACGGCGGGCCGCTGGGTCAGGAGCGCCCGCACCGCGGCGCCCACGGGCTCGCCGTCCGGGACCACCATGGGCGGGAAGACGTCGAAGCCGTGTTCGGTCAGCCAGTCGGTGATCACGGGGCCGGTTTCGTCGGCGTAAATTCCGGCGGCGGCGCGGGTGGAGGCGATGACCACTCCGGCTTTCCGGCCCTGCACGTCGCCGTGCCGGTGCGGTTCGGGGGCAGTGAATGCTGGCGGGGTCACAGCGCCCAGTCCCCGCTCTTGCCGCCGCTCTTGGCCAGGACTTTGATGTCGGTGATGACGGCGTGCTTGTCCACGGCTTTGATCATGTCGTAGACGCTGAGGGCAGCCACCGACGCGGCCGTGAGGGCTTCCATTTCCACACCGGTGACACCACGGGTTTTGACGGTGGCGAGGATGCTTACGGACTCTGCATCCATGTCGAAGTCAACGGTGACTTTGGACAGCGGCAGCGGATGGCACAGCGGAACCAGTTCCGGGGTCTTTTTGGCAGCCATGATCCCTGCCACGCGGGCAACGGCAAGGGCGTCGCCCTTCGGCAGGCCGCCGGACCCCAGGAGTCCCATGACCTCGGCGGTGGTGCGGATGGTGGCGGTGGCGGTGGCCTCGCGGGTGGTTTCGGCTTTGGTGGATACGTCCACCATCTGTGCACTGCCGTCCTGGCGCAGGTGCGTCAGGGCGGCGGGGGTTTGTTCTGAATTCACAACATCCATACTTCCACCTCATCCCCTGCCGCCAGCGCGTCGACGCCTTCGGGAACGTGGACGAGTGCGTTGGACCCTGCAAGGGCGTGCATCAGGTGCGAACTTTCACCGCCTTCGAGCTGGACTGTCCCATCGGGGTGGAGGTTGCCCCTGCGCACCTGGTGCTTGTGCGGGGGTGACGTGAGTGGCTGGCGCAGGCGGCCTCGGACCGGGACACGGGCGGCCGGGGCACCGAGCAGCGCGGCCAGCGCCGGACGGAGGAACATCTCGAAGGAGACCAGGCAACTGACCGGGTTTCCAGGGAAGCCGAGGAACGGGGTACCTTCAAATCTGCCGATTCCCTGCGGGCCTCCGGGCTGCATGGCCACGTGGAGGAACTCGACCGGCTGGTCGGCCATGGCCTGGCGGACCACCTCGTAGGCGCCCTGGCTTACGCCGCCCGTGGTGACGATCAGGTCTGCCCCGGCACCCCTGGTCCGCAGCAGGGTCCGCAGTTCGTCCGGGTTGTCGGTGGAGATGCCGGCCCGCAGGACCCGCAGTCCCGCCTGCGTCATGGCGGCTTCCAGGAGCGTGCCGTTGGAGTCGTAGATCTTGCCGGGCGGAAGTTCGCGTCCCGGCTCCACCACCTCATCCCCGGTGGTAACCAGCAACACCGTGACGGCCCGGTACACGGCGGCCTCGGGCATGCCGAGTGCGGCCAGCAGCCCCAGCTGGGCCGGCCCCAGGAACGTGCCGGCCGCCAGCGCCTGCTCCCCCGCACCGATGTCACTGCCGGCCGCACGGATGTAAGTGCCCGGAACCGTCGCAGGCAGCTTGACGCGTCCGTCCTGGCCGGGGGTGGGGAAACGGTCCGGGACAGCCTGTTCGATGGGTACGACGGCGTCGGCGCCCGCCGGGATCATGGCACCTGTCATGATGGGCGCCGCAGTCCCGGGCGCCAGCACGGCTGCGCCGGCCCCGGCGGGGACGGGAGCAGCGACGCCGAGGTCCGCGCCGCCGTCGGGCAGGTCGCTGCAGCGGACCGCATAGCCGTCCATCTGGGAGTTGGCGAAGGGCGGCAGGCTGAGCGGCGCCGTCACGTCGTTGACCAGGCTGCGGCCGAGGGCCCGGGACAGGGGAAGGACCTCCGTCCGGGAGGCGTCCCCCAAGGGATGAAGGAGGTCGGTGACGGCCGCGCGGTGCTCGGCGATGGACCGGGCATGGCCGTGGCCGTGCTGGTGCGTGCTGGTCATGGATGTGCCTTCGGTTTCGGCCGTCAGGAAGTCACGTCCACTCTAACCGTGTGGAAGCCGGTGGCCCCGTCCGGCGCCGCCGGGCGCTGTTGCTCGTCCTGGACGGTACCGCGCAGGTCTGTGGCCCGGACCTGGACCTCGTACTGGCCGGGGCTGAGCTGGACGCCGCACTTCCACTGGTACCAGGTGTCCACGGATATGCCCCGGGCGAGGTCCGCTTTCTGCCATGGCCCGCGGTTGATGCGCAGTTCGACTGACCGGATGCCGGTGTGCTGGGCCCACGCGACCCCGCCGAACGTGACGGTGCCGGCCTGCACGGACCGTCCGCGGCGGGGCACGTCGATCCGCGACGAGATCTTGATGGGTCCCCGCTCGGACCAGCCGCGGGGCGTCCAGTAGGCGGTGTCGTCAGCGAACCTGGTGACTTTGAGTTCGGTGACCCACTTGGTCGCCGAGACGTACCCGTACAGTCCGGGCACCACCAGCCGGGCCGGAAAGCCGTGTTCCAGGGGCAGGGGCTCGCCGTTCATGCCGATGGCCAGCAGCGCATCCCTGCCGTCCGTCAGGACATCCAGCGGCGTTCCTGCTGTCCAGCCGTCGGCGCTGCGGGAGAGCACCATGTCGGCCCCGGGTTGTGGTCCTGCCTCGGCCAGGAGCTCCCTGACGGGCCAGCCCAGCCAGCGGGCATTGCCGATCAGGTCGCCGCCCACATTGTTCGATACACAGGCAATGGTGATGTGGCGTTCGGTCAGGGGTTTCGCCAGGAGTGCGGCAAAATTTAGTTCGATTTCCCGCTCCACCATGCCCGTGACCTTGAGGACCCAGGTCTCCGGGTTGACGGCGGGCACGGTGAGCGCGGTGTCGATACGGTAGAAATCGGGGTTGGGCGTAACAAGGGGCTGCATTCCTCCAACCCCTGCCTCCGCTCCGGCCGGTATGGCAGCCGCAGCCGACGCGGGCGCGGGAAGCTTGAGCCGGTCGCGGGCGTCGTTGACGCCCGCCGTGGTGCCGCGCCACACCGCCGCCAGCGCGCCGCCCGCCGC
>NZ_BAAHNO010000033.1:0-64699 GCF_054656615.1 Arthrobacter sp. AD-310
CGGCACCCTCTGGACCTACCCCGGCCAAGGCAACGGCCTCTTCGGCTGGCGCATCGAAGTCGGCCCGGGCTGGAACGTCATGACCGCCATCAGCGCCGCCGGCGACCTTACCGGTGACGGCAAACCGGACCTCATCGCCAGGGACACCAACGGCACCCTCTGGACCTACCCCGGCCAAGGCAACGGCCTCTTCGGCTGGCGCATCGAAGTCGGCCCGGGCTGGAACGTCATGACCGCCATCAGCGCCGCAGGCGACCTCACCAGCGACGGCAAACCCGACCTCACCGCCCGGGACACCAACGGCACCCTCTGGACCTACCCCGGAACCGGCAACGGCCTCTTCGGCTGGCGCATCAAAGTCGGCGACGGCTGGAACGTCATGACCGCCATCAGCGCCGCCGGCGACCTCACCAGCGACGGCAAACCCGACCTCACCGCCCGCGACTCCAACGGCACCCTCTGGACCTACCCCGGAACCGGCAACGGACTGTTCGGCTGGCGCATCGAAGTCGGCCCGGGTTGGAACGTCATGACCGCCATCAGCTGACGCAGGGTGGGGCCCCGTCAGCATGGGCGGCAATCCTCGCCCACGATGCCGACGCATAAAGGGGACGCCCGGCGACTGGCAAGTGCCGCCGTCGTGCGTTGACCGAAGATGTCATTGTGCCGGGTGGACCCCGGGCGCACGATGCTCGCGGGTATCCGCAGCTGGAGCAGCGGGCGCCGTCGTCCAGGACGACGCGGCGGGCGCGACGCCGAGTTCCGCACGATGAGGCGGGCCGCCGTCGAACCTGTCCGGAATCCTGCGCGCCGGCCGGGTCAGCGGGCTACGGCCATCGCTGCGCTGACCACCGTGGTGGCGGTAGGCTGATCGCGGTTGCCGCGGCGGGCGGGGCGGCGGCGTCGCTGGTCGCGTTTCGTTTGGAAAAAATGCTGCCGCTGCCGTTGACTGCTAAGCATACTTACCTTTAGTGTTGTTGATGGAAGTGCAATACAGATGTTCAACGCCGGGCCTATTCCAAGGCCTATTGCCCGCCTCGACTAAAGCGACATTTGGGCGCCGAGCCGGTTGAACCGCCTTCCCCCGCCGAACCGGCGGATGTCAGAAGAAGCAACCACAGAGACGTCCGGTCCCCTGCGCCATGCACCAATACGGCATCCAGCAGCCCACGAGCTAATCATGGACTGCCGGAAAGGGGTACGAGGGCCGATATCAAGGGAGCGAAACTATGTCAGTTCTGAAGAAAGCCACCGCCGCAGCCGCTGGAAGCCTGTTCCTGATGGGCGCCGTTGCAGGGCCTTCCCCGGCCGCAGACAACAACACACTTAATGATGGCCTTGTGAGTGTCACCGTCGGCGACATCACCGTCGAGGATGCCGTTGACGTGAATGTAGCCGCCAGTGTCGCAGCAACTCTCTGCGATGTCGCGGACATCGGCTCCATCGCGGTTCTCGGCGAAGCAGTAGACGCCACCGGTGAAGCAGTCACCGTCTGCGATACCGCGACCGGTCCGGTCCGCATTCTCAACAACTAGTTGGCGCGGGCGGTGAGGAACGAGCCGCAGCACACGTAGCTGCCTCTCCTTTGTCCGATCCCACGGAGAGCCCCGGCCACCGGCCGGGGCTCTTCCCATGCAGTATCAGCACCACCACGTCAAGGCTGGTTGTCCAACAAACAAGTGCTATGTGTTCTAGGCTGTAATTCCGGAGAAACCAATCTAAGAGCGAGGCAAGAACGTGCACCAGGACGCCGCCCGGTTCCTGTCCCAGCCGGTGGCCGCCCAGCCGGGCGCTCCCCTGCGCGTCGCGGTGTACTCGCGGATCGCCGAAGCCATCCGCAACGGCCTCCTCACGCCCGGCTCCATGATCCCCACCGAAACCGAACTCGGCACGGACATGAAAGTCAGCCGCACCGTGGTCCGCGAAGCCCTCATGCTGCTTGAGGAGGACGGGCTGATCAGGGCGAGGCGCGGCGTCGGACGTTTCGTCTCGGACACGCTCCCCCGCATCGGCATCGAACGCATCCAGCCGTTCGAGGACGTCCTCGGCTCCCCCGGGCAGCGGGTGGAGGTCAAGCGCACCCAGGTGGTCCGGCAGGCGGCGTCGGAGTTCGTCGCGCCGGGCATCGGCGTCGAGCCCGGCACGGACTGCTGGCTCTGGGAATCGGTCCTGATCCGCGACGGCGAGGCCATCGCCCACCTGCAGGAAAACGTCACCGCCCAGCCGGTCAGCGCCGGCAAGGGCGCCGCCGCGCCGCTGGAAATGGACGACGACGGCGGCGCCACCTTGCTTGCCGCGCTCAACAAGCAGCTGGGCAGGCTGGCCGGGCCGGGCGAGTGCCAGATCAGCCTCAGCCAGGTGGGGCCCAGCCGGGCGAAGCTGCTGGACCTGCGCCCCTCGGACCCGGTGCTGGTGCTTACCCAGTACGTCCGGCACGGCAACAGGCCGTTCTACCTGGCCAAGTGCCTGGTGTCGGCGCGCGCCGGGCACCTGTCGGTGATGCAGCAGTTCCAGTCCTGATGCGTACGTGAACTGCCGGAGGAGAACGGAGATGGGATGGAAGCGGAGTTCAACATCTTCACCGACTTCAACCAATTCCTCGTCTTCGACGCGACCGCCAGTTTCGAAGACCTTGGCGAGAGATGGACGGATGAGACGGTCAGATCCATGTTCGTTCAGGGTGAGCGGTATATCGCTGTAGGCACCATGCGCAATTTCTATGCACCCGTCCTTGTCCGCATGGACTCTGAACGATCCCTTCCGGGAAGTGTGGACAAAAGGGCCCAAGGAATCCTGGATGTTCCGAGCGGCGTCGTGCAGGTCTCAGGACCAACGGACAACGGGCTTAGCGGCGGCTCCGTGCAGGTGCCCCCTGGCACCTACCGAGTCGAGATCCAATACCTCAACCTTGGATCGGTGGCAGGAGACGGCATTGAGGGGGACGACCGCTACGTGGTCACTCTTAGTCGCGCCAACATTTGATAGCAGCGGTCGACATCGTTCCTTGTCCAACGGCGCCATTGTGCCCGGAAGAACCCCGGGCGTACGATGCTCGCGGGGAGAGGGCCTGGTCTCGCATGACGAGCAAAGGGGCCTTCAGATGACCGACTTCTTCACCATGCAGCCCGGCGAGACCGCGGCACCGCTGCCGCCCGGGCCCGTCCTGTGCACCGGGACGGCCGCCATGCGCCGCATCCACCGCTTCTTCCTCTGGGCGTATGAGGAGGCACCCGGCTTGGTGCGTTCTGTGGCGCCGGGAGACACCGCCCGCGCTGCCTATGTGGGCGAGGTGCTGGGGAACTTCGACAAGGTGCTCCACGTCCACCACGAGGGCGAGGACCTGCTGATGTACCCGCAGCTGGAGCAGCGGGCGCCGGCGTGTGCCCTTCATGTGGGGCAGATGCTTGAGCAGCACCGGCAGGTCACCCAGCGCCTGGAGGCCATTGAACCGGTCCGGCTGCGCTGGATGGAGTCGGCGGACCCGGAGACGGGCGCGGATCTTGCCGGGCGCTACGAGGACCTGAAGGCTGTCCTCAACCTGCACCTGCGCCGCGAGGTTACCGAGGTGATGCCCGTGGTGGACCGGATCATGGACCAGAAGGAGATGGAAGGGGTGGGCAAGCACGGGATCGACCAGTTCGACAAGAAGTTCATGGTCGCCTACCTCGGCATGGTCCTGGCCACGAACCCGCCCGCGGACCGGAAGGAACTGTTCAAGGAGATCCCGCCGCCGGTCCGGCTTGCCTACAAGCTCGTCGGGCGCCGGATGTACCGGAAGCAGTACGCCACGCTGTTCCCTGGCCGGCCGATCCCCGAGACGCTCTAAGGCTAGTTGCGCACGCGCAGGAGCGCCGCCGTCGTCCTTCAAAGAAGAGGACGACGGCGGCGCTTCCTTTGGGTGCGGGGCCTTGCCGAAGTTGGGCCGGCCCTCAGCAACCTCCGCCAACGGCCCTGCAGGCGTTGACGCGGCCATAGGCCCAATCGTCCTGTTGTCCCACCTTCTTCTCGCTGTTTAATTCGACCTTGGCACGCACTGAGCTTGGTGTGGCGCCAGGGCTAGTACTCCAGACCAAGGCCGCAACCGCCGCGACGATCGGCGAAGCCATCGAGGTTCCGTTGCCGATGTCGTACCCCTGGGAGCGGTTGTATTCCCGTGCCAGGGTGAACCGGTGGTTCGGGAAGGTCGAGTAGACGGCCACTCCAGGCGCTGCCACGTCCACCCAATCTTTGCCGAAGGTGGAGAACGAGGCCTTGGCGTCCTTGTTGTCGGTTGCGCCCACTGCGATCACGTTCGAATACGCGGCCGGGTACATCATCCCCGTACCTCCGCTGTTGCCAGCCGCCGCAACGAGCACTACCCCGCCATTGGGGGCGTTCCAGGCATTGTTGACTGCCGTTTGGAGTGTGGCCGTTGCGCCCACCACGAGGCTCATGTTGATGACCTTTGCTCCGTTGTTGACAGCCCAGTTGATGCCGTTGGCCAGGCCGGAGCTTGATCCGAAGCCGCTGTCGGAGAGGACTTTGCCTGCCAAGATCCGGCACCCGGGGCAGACGCCGGCAACACCGGCCGAGTTGTCCTTGGTGGCGGCAATGATGCCCGCAACATGTGTGCCGTGGCCGTAATTGTCCTCGTTGTTCCTCGATGTGGTGAAGTTCTGGCGCAGGTCGACCTTTGGGTTGATGTCGGGGTTGTCCGTGGCCACCCCGGAGTCCAGCACTGCAACGATTGTGCCGCTGCCTGTGGTCACTTTCCACGCTTCGACGGCGTCCACGTCGGCATCCGCCGTGCCCGCGGCAACCGTGATGTCGCCCCTGGTGTTAGTGAACGGCTGCCCGGTGTTCTGCAGCGCGTACTGGCGGTCGAAGTAGGTGTCAGTGCCAGCCGCAGTGACGACATTGTCCGGTTCGGCGTACTCAACGGCAGGGTTGCGGCCGAGCGCCTCGATGAGCTGGAGCTCCCTGCCCGCGGGCACGGAGATGAGATGGGCACCGGTGTTGCCGATGTCAGGCCCATCGCTCAACCCATGCGCACGCAGCACTCCGGCCGCGGCCCTGCTGTCGCGGAACTTGACCATGATTTGTCCGGCGACGAAGGACGGCTCGGGGGCAGCGTTGCCCGGGACCGAGACCGTGATGGCGCCAAGGCTCATGACGGCTGCGGTTAGGCCGGCGAGGAAGAGTTTTCTCATGGGAGCCATCTTGCGCTCCCGTGTCCGGGGATGGGTAGGGGCAAATCCCCCTCATGTTCTGATGACCGGAAAAGCGTTGGCGAGTGCCGTCGTCGTACTCACCTGTAGGCGCAACTGACAACAGTGCAGTTCGCATGCCGAACCGAAGTGCGTTTAGTGAACATGAGGAGTATCCTCATAAGCCGAACGAATGTCGTGCATCACTCCGCCGGGTGATGCAACTCCCAGTCGGCGCCGTTCCTGCTTCTTTCCTGATCAATGAGGATTACATGACGACTTCTCCCGCTTCCCGCGCATCGCGCTGGCCTGTTTGGCTTTGCTGGCTGGCCATGGTTCTGGACGGCTTTGACCTGGTGGTGCTCGGCACCGTCATTCCCACGCTCATCAAGACCGGCGAGCTTGGCTTCGACGCCGTTGGCGCGACCTTGGTCGCGACCATTTCCCTCGTCGGCGTCGGCGCCGGGGCGCTGTTCATCGCTCCGCTGTCGGACCGCTTTGGGCGGCGGAAACTGATGGTTGCCTGCGTGTTCTGGTTCTCGGTTTTCACCCTCGCCGTGGCGTGGGCGCCCAACGTGGCCGTGTTCGGCGTCTTCCGCTTCCTGGCCGGGGTGGGACTGGGGGCCTGCCTTCCGGTCGCCCTCGCCTACATGAACGACTATGCGCCGGCGGGATCCGCCGGCAAGTCCACCACCCGGACCATGACCGGCTATCACGTCGGCGCTGTGGCAACTGCGTTCCTGGCTTTGATGGTCATTCCGGACTGGCGCACCATGTTCGTCGTCGGCGGTCTTGCAGGCCTCGTCCTGCTGCCGTTCCTGTGGTTCAAGCTGCCGGAAACCCTGCCCGCTGCGGAGACGGCCCGGAAGCAGGAGCAGACCGGCTTCCGGGACCTGGCGAAGAAGCCCTATCCACTGGTCGCCGTGGCAATCGCGGCCGCCTCCTTCATGGGGCTGCTCCTGGTCTACGGCCTGAACACGTGGCTCCCCCAGCTCATGGCATCCGCCGGCTACCCGGTCAGCGCGGGCCTTTCGCTGCTCCTGGTGCTGAACCTCGGCGCCGTCGCGGGCCTCATCATCGCCGGCATCCTCGCCGATAAGCATGGCACGAAGCCCATCGTCCTGGTCTGGTTCGGCCTCTCCGCGGCCTGCCTGGCGCTCCTCAGCATCAAGGTTGACAACGCGTTCCTGCTCAACGCCCTCGTCTTCGTCACCGGCGTCTTCGTGTTCAGCTCCCAGGTGCTCGTGTACGCCTGGGTCAGCCAGCTCTTCCCGGCCCGGCTGCGCGCAACAGCCCTCGGATTCGCTGCCGGCGTGGGCCGCGTGGGCGCCATCGCCGGACCTGCCGTGACCGGCGGCCTGGTGGCGGCCGGCATTGCCTACCCGTGGGGCTTCTACGTCTTCGCGGCTGCCGGCGCCCTCGCGGTGCTGGCCCTGGTGGCGGTACCGCACGCCATCGCCGCCACCCGGACCCCGGAACACGCGAACTAAAGGCGGTTGCCCGGCCCGTCACTAATGACGGGCCGGGCAACGCACCGGCGTAATCAGCAATTTCCCGGGGAACAGCGAATCAGATCAGCCAGGGATCATTGCCCGGCTTTTAGGATCTCCCCAATAGCGTCCTCGCACCCCGGGACGTGCGTACCGGCGTGGACTTTCGCGAACCGGCTCACAACCTGGCCCGAATTGTCGAGGCCAGCGGCTTCGGCAGCAGCCTTGATCTCAACAACGATTTCCCGGACGGCGCCGGGCCCGTCCGAGACGGCGTGGTCCGAAATGCCAAGCCCCGTGCAGGCAGCATTCTCATTGGCAATATCGGCCGATGCCGGAACGGCGCCCGCAAAAAGCGCCACCAATGTTGCAGCCGCAGATGAGGCGGCCACACGCTTACCGTTCATGGATATCTCCTGGAAAATAGGGCTTCGACGAGGCCCTATTTCCACGGCGGAGAGGACATAGAACCCCGCCAGTGAGGCCATTCTGCGCTTGCACGACGCCCGCAAGAGGCAGTTTGCAGCCGTCGCGGCCCCGGAGTTTTGGTCCGGCTTGCCTACTCTGCCGTGTTCATTCCGGCCGCCTGGCTGCTGTCGTATCCCAGTGCGCGGCTGGCTTCCAGTCCCGCACGGGCCACCACCGGCCCCAGCCGCTCAACATCGGCAGGACCGATCCGCTGGGTTGGGAACCCCAGGCCCACGGCGCACGCTAACCGCCCGGCATGGTCGAACACCGGCGCGCTGATGGAACCCACATCCTGGTTGCGTTCCCCGAAAGCTGCGAACCAGCCCTGCTCGCGGGCAACAGCCGCCTGCTCCCGGAGGGTCTCAACGGATACCGGTGTATCCGGCGTAAAACCTTCAAGCCCGTGCTCGTCCAAGGCATCCCAGGCGCCGGGGTCGAACGCCAGGAAGATCTTGCCGGGCGCGCCTGCGTGGAGCGGCATGACCATGCCCACCATGAACGGCCGCATCACTACGTGCCGCGTCTCGGCCACCGCAACGATCGTGCGGAAGGCCCCGTCCCGGACATACAGGCAGGCTGTTTCGCCGGTCTCGTCCCGTAGCTGCTGCAGGACCGGCTTCACCAGCCGGACCACGTCCAGTCCGAACGTTCCCGGGGTGGCCCAGCGGACCAGCCCGATGCCGATCCGGTACCGGTCGCCGTCGCGGTCAAGGAACCCCTCACGGAGCATGTTCTGGACCAGGCGCTGGCAGGTGCTGGACGGCAGGCCGGTCTTGCGGATGATCTGCTGCAGCGTCGGCTCGGGCTCCGCCACCGAGAAACAGTCCAGGATCTCCGCCACCTTGTGCAGGACCAACAGGGGCGAAGCCCCGGCCCCGGCTTCCTTAACCACCGCTCAAACCCTTTCCATCATTTCCGCAAGCAGCCTCCAGCATAGTGAGCCGGACACCGGGCCACCGTGTGATCCATTTGACATCCCGCAGCAGTGACCCACATCATGGGATCAGAACCCACTGTACGGGTTTATCCCCAATGTATCCCTATCACAACGACGTGGAGAATCCATGAGCACCCCCGCAATCACCTGTGAAACCGCCCCCGAGCCCAAGCGCCCCGGCGCGAGCCGCGTCGGACTGATCGTCCCCAGCTCCAACACCACCATGGAGACCGAGCTGCCGGAACTGTTCCGCCGGCAGGCCGAGGCAACCGGCCACAAGTACACCTTCCACTCCGCCCGCGCCGGCATGAAGAAGGTCACCAAGGAAGAACTGCTGGCCATGGTGGGCAAGGCAGCCCAGTGCGCCGAAGCTGTCTCCGACGCCGACGTGGACGTCATTGCCTACGCCTGCCTGGTGGCCGTTATGGCCCAGGGCCCTGAAGCCCACGAGGGCTCCGAGAAGGTCATCGCCGATGCCGCCGCCGGCAACGGACACCCCGCCCCGGTCACCAGCAGCGCCGGCGCCCTCGTCCGCACCCTCCACGAGATCGGCGCCCGGAAGGTCGCCATGATCACCCCCTACATGAAGCCGCTGACCCAGATGGTGGTGGAATACATCGAAGGTTCCGGCATCACGGTGCTGGACGCCATCAGCCTGGAAGTTGCGGACAACCTCGAAGTCGGCTGCCTTGACCCGCAGAACCTGCCCGCACTCGCCCGCAGCCTGAAGCGCGAAGGCGCAGACGCCGTCGTCCTGTCCGCCTGTGTCCAGATGCCGTCACTCGCCGCCGTCCAGGCGGTGGAGGACGAGCTGGGACTCCCCGTCATCACCGCGGCCACGGCCACCACCTACGAAATCCTCAAGGCCCTCGGCCACCAGCCCGCCATCACCGGCGCGGGCAGCCTGCTGTCCGGCGCCGGCGTCCTCACCCCGGCGAACGCGTAGGCGGTTGGCATTATGTCGCTGTCACTCATCGCGTTCCTGGTGCTGGTGGCGGCCTTCGCCGTCGGTTCCTTCACCAAGATCAACGCCGGACTGCTGGCCACCGTCGCCGCGTTCGGCGTGGGCACGCTCGTCGCCGGCATGTCCGTCAAGGACGTCATCGGACAATTCCCCGCAGGGCTCTTCTTCATCCTGGTGGGCGCTACCCTGCTGTTCGCCATCGTCCGGATCAACGGCACCATAGACCTGCTGGCCTACTGGGCTGAACGGCTCGCCGGCGACCGGAAAATCCTGGTCCCCATCCTGATGTTCCTGCTGACGGCAGCCCTGGCTTCCGCCGGCGCCTTCACGCCCGCCGCCATCGCCATCGTCGCCCCGGTGGGCCTGGCGCTGGGCACGCGGTTCGGCATCAGCACCCTGGCCATGGGCCTTGTGATCGTCCAGGGCGCCAACGCCGGCGCCTTCTCCCCGGTCAACCCCTTCGGTGTCCTCGGCAACAAGATGCTGGACGGCGCCGGCGCATCGGACGGTTCGTTCAGGCTCTACGCGTACTGCTTCATCTTCAACGCCATCCTGGCCGTCATCGCCTACGTCCTGGTGCAGGCCATCATGAAGCGCCGCGCAGCCAAGGCAGGCGTCGCCGGCGGTGACGCCCTTAAGAACGACGGCGGCGCTGACGCACCCTCAGGGAGCAGCGTTTCAGGTCCCGGCGGCGCCGGCACGGCCGTGCTCACCGCACCGGCACAGACTACTGTGTCCGCCGGAACCCGGACCCGCCCGGAGAAGGTGGCCGCAACCCCGATGCGCATCCTCACGCTGGTGGGCATCGCCTCCCTCCTGGTGCTCACCACCGTCCTGGGGCTTGATGTGGGAGTTGCCTCCCTGGTCATCGCCGCGGTCCTGATCTGCCTGGACTCCAGCGTGCAGAAGCCGGCGGTGGAAAGCATGCCGTGGTCGGCCATCATCCTGGTGACCGGCATCGTCACCTATGTGGGCATGCTGGAGAAAATGGGTGCCCTGAAGGAACTCCAGGAAGGCATCGCGGGCCTGGGCAACAGTTCGCTCGCCGCGCTGATTGCAAGCTACGTGGTCGCCATTGTTTCAGCCTTCGCCTCCACCACCGGAACCCTGGGTGTCATCAGCCCGGTGATTGAGCCGATCGCCATGGACCCGCTGCTCACCCCGGTGGGAGTGGTCACGGCCATCGCCATCAGCTCCTCGGTGGTTGATGTCAGCCCATGTCCACCAGCGGGGCGCTGCTGATGGCAAGCGCTCAGCCGAAGGACGAGCGGATGTTCTTCCGTGCCCTGCTGCTGTGGGCCATCGCGATGATCGGTGTGGTGCCGCTCCTCGTCTGGTTCCTCTTCGTCCAGCTCGGCCTCGGCTAAGAGCACCAGGCATGAAGGAAAAGGGACGTCCACCGGACGTCCCTTTTCCGGTTCCCCGGCAGCTCCCTTAGCCGGGTAACGCGGGCCGGCTGGACTTAGACCTTGGGCTGGAAATGGCCCGGCCAGTCCTTCAGCCGGATCCGGGTCAGGTCCTGGATGTCCCCGAGGGTGCCCCACTCGTCCAGCCCCAGCCGGGCCAGCGGCTCCAGCAGGTCGATGCGGGGGTGGCTGCCGTCGAGCACGGCATCGCTCACGGCGGCATGCGTCACTTCGCCGAAGACCAAGGTGGAGTCCCCCATGGGCAGCACGGAATGGAGGCGGCATTCAAGCGCCACCGGTGATTCCTTGACGCGCGGCGCTGCTACGGTCAGGCTAGGCTCCCGGGTCAGGCCGGCGGCGTCGAACTCGCTGGTCTCCGGCGGGAAGTTGGTGCCGGTGGCGTTGACCTCTTCCAGGAGTGCAGCCGGGGCCAGGTTGACCACGAATTCCCCGGACGCGGTGATGTTGCGGAGCGAATCCTTTTCGCCCACCGACGTGAACTGCACGATGGGCGGGTTGGTTGAGGCTACGGTGAAGAAGGAGTGGGGGGCCAGGTTGTCAGTGCCCTCCGGAGAGACGCTTGAAATCCACGCGATGGGCCGGGGCACCACCACCGCGGTGAGCAGCCGATAGAAATCGCGGGCGGACGTCGCCGTGGGACTGAAATCAGTTCGCATGCTGCCAGACTAACCGGCGCGGCAGCCAGGAAAGGACACAAAGCATGGGATTCCAGCCGTACCGTTCACCATCCACCGGGCGGCCTGTTCGGGCCGTCCTGTTTGACACCTTCGGAACCGTGGTGGACTGGCGCACCGGCGTGGCACGCGAGGCAGCAGCTTTCGCCGCGGCACACGGGCATAGGCTCGACGCCGAGGCGTTCGCCGACCAGTGGCGGGCCCTCTACCAGCCGGCGATGGAAGCCATCCGCTCCGGAAAGCGCGGCTTCACCAAGCTGGACACGTTGCACCGCGAAAACCTCGACCAGGCGCTGCGCCATTTCGATATCGACCCGGAACGGTTACCCAGCGGGATCCTGGCGGAGCTGAACAAGTCCTGGCACCGGCTGCCGCCGTGGCCGGACAGCGTGGAGGGCCTGGCAAACATCCGCCGCCACTACATTGTGGGGCCGCTTTCCAATGGCAACACCTCACTGTTGCTGGACATGGCCAGGCACGTCGGCCTGCCGTGGGATGTGATCATCGGTTCGGACATGACGCGCACCTACAAACCGTTGCCCGAGGCGTACCTCCGGACGGCGGAGTTCCTGGACCTGGAGCCCGGTGAGGTGATGCTCGCGGCGGCCCACAACAACGACCTGCAGGCTGCCCGTGGCTCCGGGCTCGCCACGGCGTTCGTGGCCCGCCCCACCGAACACGGCCTCAGCCAGGTGGCGGACCTGGCCCTCGAAGGTGATTGGGACCTCGTGGCGTCCAGCATCACGGAATTGGCGGAGCTGCTCGGGACCGGCGGGGCGACAACGTCACGCGCATGAGGGCGTGATCCAGGCGCTGAAGTCGCCCCTTTTGCCTTCGCCGCGTTGATCGTCACCTGAGGAGGCGTCCAGCATGCCTACTCGGCAATGTCCTCCGCCCACAAGTCCGGGTTGTCAGCCTGGAAGGTGCGCATCATGTCCACGCAGCGCTGATCATCCAGAACCACCACCTCAACCCCCCGTGACCGAAGAAGCTCCAGTTCGCCGTCGAACGTGCGTGCTTCCCCTACGACAACGCGGGGGATTTTGAACTGGATGATGGTTCCTGCACACATGGCGCACGGGGCGAGCGTGGTGTACAGCGTGGTGTCCCGGTAGCTCCTCTGCCGGCCGGCGGCGCGGAGCGCGGACATTTCTCCGTGTGCGATCGGATCGGCCCGTTGGACGCGTTCGTTGTGCCCGCTCGCAATCACCACGCCTTCACGGGCGATCGCCGCTCCAATGGGGATGCCGCCCTCGGCCAAGCCTCTTCGGGCGGCCTGGTAGGCGGCTTCGAAGGCGGGGAGGTCAGTGCTGTCTGGTTCCGGCACGGCGGATCGATGCTGCTCGTGGGTCATCGCGCCATTGTTGCACGCGGCTATGTCCCTTTCGGTGAGGCAGCAGTTCCAGTCCTAGGACCGGACTTCCTGCTGCGCGGCGATGGACTCGGCGATCTGCTTGATCGCGGCGAGCGTTACCGGGATGCCGTGGAGCGCCTGCTGGGTGCGGTCCGCGATCTGGGCGGGGGCGTCGTCACCGAACTTCTCCCCGAACATGGCTAGGCCGTCCGGGAGGAATTCCCAAGACTCGGTCAGCAATGTCCCGGCGTGAGCCGGAGCCATGGTGAAGCCCCAGCGGACGAACTTGCCGCCCACCACCCAGGCGAACTCGCGGCCGCGTTCGGCGGCCACCACCTGCGAGCGCGTCTCCCAGGTCCGGGTGGGCAGTTCGTTGCGCCCGGTGAACCAGGCACCGACTTGGCCGGCGGTGTTCTCGTCATCCCACCAGCACGATGTGCACACCGGGCTCCACTCGCCGGTCCGGGTGATGTCGGAGACTAGGTCGTAAATCGTCTCGGCGGATGCCTGGACCGTAACGGACTCCTGGTACTGGCGGGTGCTGTTCTGGTTCATGGTTCCATCCTTACTGGCCACCTTTTTACCGAGGGTCACTTCTTCTGCCGCCGGCTACCGCCGTGCCAGTCCTCCTGCCGGCCGACGGTACCGGCGGTGACTCCGAAGGCCGGCAGCTGCGGCTGCTCACGCAGGCTTCGCTTGAGCTCGGCGAACCCCGGGAAGCGTGACAGCCCCACCACATGGTCCCACAGCTCGGCGGCCGACTCTTCGTCCGGCAGCCGGCTGATCACGGGCCCGAAGAAGGCCACGCCGGCGGGCGGCTCGAAATGGATGATCGGCGTGCCCACATCCTTGCCCGTCAGCGCCAGCGCCTCATCCGTCTCCTGCCGGATTTCCCGGTCCCAGCACTCGTCGTCCAGGGCTTCCGCCAGGGAGAGGGGCAGGCCGGCCTCGGCGAGGATCGGCTCCACGAACCCGCGCGTCCCGCGCTGCTCTCGCACCGCGCGCTCGGTAGGCCGGTTGAGCGTGTCCGGGGCGGCTTCGAAGATGTGTGTCCCGAATGCCTCATACAGCCGCGCAATCGATTCGCGCCCATGCTCTGCGCGGGCTTTGGCCGCCACGCGCAGAAGGCGGAGCCCGGCCGTGTGTCCGGCCTCGTACTCAGGCGGGAAATGGGCGTCATAGTCCACACTGGCGTTGATCTGCCGCAACGAGATGAACCGCCAGTCCACGCTGTAGGCGCGCTGTGCCTGCACCATACGCACCCACTTGCTCGTCATCCAGGCAAAAGGGCAGACCGGGTCGAAATAGAAGTTGATGTCGGCTTCCACCCGTCCAGCTTTACACCGGGTGCGGATGCACGCCTAATCGATTCCGACCTCCGGCCTAAATGGATGCGGCTGAGGCGAGCGCCGCCGTCGTGCCTTCAAAATGCGCCAACAGGGTCTCCACGAGGTGCGGGGCGAAGTCCTCCTCGAGGGAGAGGACCACCCGGCACCGGGCGCCCTTAACCGCCGGGTACCCCGCGTACAGGCCGCGCATGTCGCACACGGTCTGCCCGCGGCTGGGCCCGGATGAGGTGTCGACGGCGGCGCGCACCACGGGTGCCAAGGCCGGCTTAGCAGCACGAACAGCGAGCGCCGCCGCCAGCGGGATGTCGGGTTAAATTCAGCTGCGCTGCCACTGTCCGCTCCGACTTCCGGATCGGTACGATGAGGCATGACTAGCCATGACCCCATGGAATTCCTTCGGCAGAAGAGCCAGCAGCGCACCGAAATGGAGCTAAAGCTCGCGTCAGATGTGCTGGATGGATACAAGGCGATGCAGGAAGCTGAGCGCGTGCTGTACCAAGCGAGGCGGCGCTATATCGAGTCCTTTAAAAGGGCTACACGTGCCCAATGGAAGGCACGGGAGTTACGTGACGGGGGTTTCCCCAGTCCGAAGGTCTCCGTTCTTAAGCGGAGGATGGATTACCGCTTACTGATGGCTCCTCCCGCCTCGTCGCCCCATGTCACGTCCCCCTAAGCCGTCTAGTCTTCATGTGGCCTGTGCTTAGGTACAGAAATGAAAACAGAGGCAGAAGCATCCGTAAGACCGGTCGATGACGTTCTCATCGGTACCGGCAGCATCTTATGCTTCCTTACCGTCATGCTGTTTGTGCCAACAGGGGCCATCGGCTTAGCGGACGGGTTTGCATTCTTTAGTGGCATAGCGTTGGGCTTGCTTCTGATCGCTGCCGGCTACATCAAGCGATTTTTTGACGAATTGAGCGCGAGTGCGAAAGACCAGAATCCCCTGTCTCGCTTCACCCAGTAGTGCTGTTATCCAGCCTTAGCCAACCAGGGTTTCGACAGGCTCAACCACCGGGGACAGGAGCGTCCCCACCAGGTGCGGGGCGAAGTCCTCCTCCAGCGAGAGCACTACCCGGCACCGCGCACCCTTCACCTCCGGGTACCCCGCGTACAGCCCGCGCATGTCGCACACGGTTTGTCCGCGGCCGGGCCCGTCAGAGGTGTCGACTGCGGCGCGCACCACGGGTGCCAGAGCCGGTGAAACAGCGCCCACGGCGAGCGCCGCCGCCAGCGGATCGTGCATGGCGGAGCAGGGCCGGCCGTAGATGCCCTCGTAGAACCGGAAGTAGTAGCCCAGCATCTCCCCCAGCGCCCGCGGCACTGCCCCCGCAGCAGAAAGCAGAACCTGCCGGTGCGACTCCTCCAAGACCGACGTCATGGTCACATCCAGCGGCACCAGGGTCACGTCCCAGTCGGCACCCAGCACCAGGGCGGCGGCCTCGGGGTCGTGCCAGATGTTCGCCTCGGCTACGGGCGTGATGTTCCCCGGCGCCAGGGCCGCCCCGCCCATCACGGTCACCGACCCCACCAACGACGGCAGCGCAGGCTCCAGCCGCAACGCCTCGGCAAGGTTCGTCAGCGGCCCGATCGCCACCACCCGCAACGCACCGGGATAAGAGTGAGCCAGCCGCACCAGCATCTCCGCTGCTGACTCCGCAACAACAGAAGCGGCAGAAGGCGCCAGCGCAACCTCCCCAACACCGTTCTCCCCGTGCACCCACGGCGACCCGCCGCCAAAGGATCCAACCAAAGGATCGTGTGCGCCAACGGCCACCGGCACAGAAGCTGCCCCGGCCAACGAAAGCAGATCAAGGGTATTCCGGGCCCCAACCGCGGCACTCACATTCCCGCTCACCGTCCCAATCCCCACCACGGAAGCAAGCGGAGAGGCGAGGAGGTAGGCCAGGGCGAGGGCGTCGTCGATGCCGGTGTCGCAGTCGAGGTAAACGGGGGCAGTCACAATAGGTTCCTTCGCAACAGATAGAGGGGTTAGACGGTCTCGCCCTTGGGGGCGGCGACGAAGAGGCTGACGATGAACGCGGCGGCGGTGATGCCCACCGAGATCCAGAGGGCGGTGGCGTATCCGGCGGCGGTGGACTGCGCGGCGAACGGCGCCACCAGCACGACGCCGAGGCTCGCCCCGATCCCGAACGAGGCTCCGTTGATGCCGGGCAGCGTCGCCGGGGCCTCCTTGGGGGACAGAAGCACCGAGAGCCCGTTGATGGCGGTCAGGAAGAAGCCGTTGTAGAAGATCCCCAGGCAGGCAACGGCAACAAACACCGCCACAGGGCTGGAAGAAAACACAGCGGCAACCACGGCGCACGCCAGGCTCAGCGACGTCCCTAAACGCAAGGTCTTAACCCACCCGCGCCGGTCGGCCAGCCACCCGGCCAACGGTGCGGCAAAGACACCAATCAGCGCGGCGGGGGTGAGGAACAGCAAAGCCGAGATGGAGGCGGAAAGCCCGAAGCCGCCGTCGGAATCCTGACTGAGCAGCACCACGGTGAAGTTGATGACCGCGAAGATGCCGGCCAGGGTGAGGACGGTGGTGGCGATGACCGGCCACACCTGGCGGGAGCGCAGGTGGTGCACGGCGATGAGCGGGTGGCTGCGGCGCTTCTCGATGACCCAGAATCCCGCGAAGGACAAAACGGTTCCGCCCAGCAGGGCCAGGGCGGTGGGCGAGGTCCAGCCGGCGGCTGAACCGTCGGACACGAAGTATGTCAGGAACACCAGGAACAGCGAGAGGGAGCCGGCGCCCCACCAGTCCATGGCACCGCGCACCCCGGAAGGGCGTCCGGCGGGCACCAGGCGGAAAATGCAGAGAGCGGCGACGGCGGTGAGGACGAGCACGACGACGAAGATGGACCGGAAGCCGAGGGTCTCGGCCATGAGCCCGCCCACGTAGCCGTCCACGCCGCCCACTCCCCCATTGATGGCGGCGATGATGCCCACGGAGGTGCCGAAGACCTTGGCCTGCAGGTTCTCGCTGAGCACGATGTAGGCGAGCGCGAACACGGCGCTGGAGACGCCCTGCAGGAACCGGCCGGTGACGAGCAGCGGCAGGGTGGGCGCGGCGATGCAGAGGATGGTGCCGGCGCCCATGATGCCCAGGACCAGCAGCAGCGCGGCGCGGCGGCCGATGAAGTCGCTCCACCGGCCGATCACGGGCCCGGCGATGGCGCCGGCCAGGAAGAACATGGACTGGACGGGGGCGGCGCTGTCCGCGCTTTCGCCGAAGCTCGCGGCGATCTGCGGCAGCGCGGGGGTGACCATGCTGGCATTCAGCTGGAAGGACAACACGCCCAGCAGCAGTGTGGAGATCAGCAGGGCGGCGCGGCGGCCGGAGAGCTTGGCCGCGTCGTCGTCGGGAAGTACGACGGCGGCGCCTCCTTCCGCGGGAGGCGCGGCTGCGGCGGGGGTCGGGGTGTTCACATCAAACTCCTTTGTTCGAGCAGAAGGGATCGCCTATCGGGGCGGTTCGAGTTGTTATACAACCATGTATGACTCACAAGTACAACCATGCGCTAGACTTTTTCGAAAGCCCGGCCGCTTCCGGCCCTCCCCTGAGAGAGTTTTCCCATGAACACAACACGTCCTGCCGTCACCGTTGTCGGCAGCATCAACCTGGACCTGATCGCCACCGCCGAACGGCTTCCGACGGCGGGCGAAACCGTCGGCGGTGCCGCCCTGTCCGAGCAGCCCGGCGGCAAGGGCCCCAACCAGGCCGCGGCCGCGGCACGGCTGGGCGGCAGCGCCCGGATGGTCGGGGCCGTCGGTCATGACGCGGCCGGGCAGCGGATGCTGGACGCCCTGGCCGCCGCCGGCGTAGACACCTCCGACGTCGCTGTCCTCCCCCAGCCGACCGGGACGGCGCTGATCGTGGTGGACCGCGACGGCGAGAACCAGATCGTCGTGTGCCCGGGCGCCAACGCGCACCTGTCGCTGGACGGGGTGGAGTTCGGCCCCGAGGACACGGTGCTGTGCCAACTGGAGGTGGGCCTGGACGTAGTGCTGGAGGCGGCCCGGAAGGCGACCGGCGTCTTTGTGCTGAACGCGGCGCCGGCCATGGACCTGCCAGCGGAACTGCTGGACCGGTGCGACCTGGTGATCGTGAACGAGAGCGAGTACGCGCTGATCCCGGCCCTGGCGGAGGCGAAGCTGGTGGCGGTGACGTACGGCAAGGACGGCTCGGCGATGTTCGAGCGCGGCCGGAAGGTGGCCGGGGCTCCCTCTGCTGCGGTGGCGGTGGCGAACACCGTGGGTGCGGGCGACGCGTTCTGCGCTGCCCTGGTCCTGGCACTGCGGAGCGGGCTGGACTATTCGCGGGCGCTGGCCGTGGCGAATGCCGTTGGTGGAGATGCCGTGGGTGATCCTTCGTCCCAGCCGGATTTGGCACAGCTGAGCCACTATGTGGAGCGGACCGCTGCTACTTCGGGCGCTTCCTCGTGACTTTTCTGTTCCGGCGGGCGGTGACGGAGGACTTCCCGGAGGTCCGACGCATCACCCGCGATGCCTACCTGCGGGCAGGCCATTTTGCCGCCGACCATCCGTACATGGACGTTCTGGAGGATGTCGAGCACCGCGCCAAGCATGCGCAGGTGTGGGTGGCGGAGGCTGCCGGGAAGGTGGTGGCGGCGGTGACCCTGACCCTCGCCGGCCAGCCGTACAGTGAGATCGCCCGGGACGGGGAACTGGAATTCCGGATGCTGGCGGTGGACCCGGCGCACCAGGGCGGCGGCGTGGGGCGGGCGGTGGTGCGCGAGATCGTGGAGCACGCGCGGCAGTTGCCCGGCATCGGGTCGATCAGCATCACCAGCGCCACGTTCATGGAGCGAGCCCACGGGCTTTATGAGTCACTCGGCTTCCGGCGGGCGCCGGAGCGTGACTGGTACGTGCCGGGCGAGGACGTGCTGCTGTGGGTGTTCATGCTGGAGCTGTAGGGCTGAGAACCACCTGAACACCCTCAGGTCGAGCCCGCGCGAACCCATCCAAGGGTGAGGGTCCTGACGATCAAGCTCGTTGCGGCTTGCCCCTATTACTGCGTTCTGATAGAGGTTCTAACATCACAAAGCGGAAGGCATATCAAGTGGTTCACGAAGACCAAATTAGAGATTTGCTAGCTGCAGACATTGCCTTCATCGAGCGCGGACTTGTACTTATCGCTAAAAATTACAGATTGGAGAATCAAGATGGCTCCTATGGATATATCGACCTCTTAGCGCGCGATAGTGCCGGAACCTTCGTAGTGATAGAGCTCAAGAGAAGCCGACAGGCATCACGACAGGCGCTTCACGAAATATCGAAGTACGTAGAGCTTCTAAGCCGGTCCAGAGGTGTTCCCCTGCGGGAGATCAGAGCCATGATCATATCAACAGACTGGAATGAACTCCTAGTGCCGTTTTCACATTGGCATGCCCGATGTGATTACCAGCTAACAGGAATTCAACTTGGATTAAAGTCAGACAGGCTTACGCCAGAAGACATCAAAATTATTGAGCCGCTTGTACCTGTCACGGAGCGCGGTCTGACACCGGTGCAGGGTCTCATCTCCATATCTGACCCTCGCGGGCTCGAAGATATCTGGATGGATGTCGTATCACGCCTCAGACAAGTCGGCTGCGACGACGTGCTCGGCGTAGTACTGCGTGACTCGTCAAGAGCCGCGATCATCTTGTACATCGCTCTCGGCCGCATGTCTCGGAATGACCCACGAACACATCACCTCGACCACTGGGAAATCCCTGAAGACAGCGTAGAAGCACCCGAGGGTTGCCACGTTGAGTATGCCGCGCTGTGTGAGTTGTCGCTAGCACAATATGAGGGCTGGAGCGGCTCGCACCCTGAAAAATTTGTGGCCCTAACTGAACAATATGGCTGGAGGGCGTCGATCCTCCTGCGTGAAGGTGCTTTTACGGCACAGGAAGACCTTTATAGCGACGAACAATTGTTGCGTATGATTTCAGGCGATGCAGGTGACGGGCAAGTTCGGTTGCAACTCCGATCTCGTCCCCTGAATAAGCCGCACTGGACGAAATTCCTTTCCCAGACTAGCAAGGGATTGATCGGCGCTCCCGGTTGGCAGGAGATTCTTCCGGAGTGGCTTGCTGAACGAGCGGTCGACGCATCTGAATTCGACATCGTCTTCCATCTCTATAACCCCGCCGATTTCATTTCATGCCTAGTCCACGCAAGACAAAGACCTGACCTGATTGCGCGAATCTTCCCCCGGCTGGAAGCAGTCGTCGACGCCCCCATGCCCCATCACCGGGAGCTGCTCGGGTTTCTAAGCTGGGACGGCAAGCAACGTGATGTAACCGCATTGTTTCGTGAGGCTTATCCCCGCGACGACGAATGGGCAATGGCACGCGTCACCGGCTCCGTTTGGGACATAGACCAGAGACTTATGAAAAAGTGGGGACTTACATATGTTGTTGTTGAGTTCTCCAACCGTTACCTCGGCGGCGCACTACTAATCGCACACGATGGCGTACTCGTCCGTGTGCCGTTCGCCAAGGACTCTGAGGGAAACCCTGTCCTTACCGGTATTGGCCGCTTGGAGAACTTCCTAGGCACGTATCAAACTCAGCTACACGACTTAGTAGATCGCCTGGACAGTAAGAGGGTATGGCCAGGCGGCGGCAGTACAACTGCGTGACGGGTTGGCCTACTAGTCCACATGTAGCGCTCAGGGTCGCTGGACGGTAGTTTTTCAGCAGGCCATCGGGAAGACGTATTCGTAACTGTGAGTCAAGACACTCCGCCTGTAGTGCGTAATCTTGACGTGTTCAACCTTCCAAAAAAGAGCGGGATAGATCGTGATGCTTCCCAGGCAGGGCGGTCGTGGGCTCATGATATTACTCAACCCTAAAGTCGTGTCTAGATGACACTTGCCTCACGAAACTGAGTATTGTTCCACGTGTAATCGGAATCACGTGGAGGACATGATGGGGAAACTTGTAGTCGAATCTATTGGTATTGCGGACCTCCTGGACCGTCTTCGCTCCAATACCTGGCTGATCCCGTCCTTCCAACGCGATTTTGTGTGGTCAGAGGCAGATGTCACGAGCTTGGTACTCTCAGTCATTGAAGCTCGCCCTATTGGCATGGCCACGCTTTGGGAGCAGCCTCAGGATGGCGGTCTCACGCTCGTACCCGCTTCCTTGAGCGACAGTCAAAACGGTTCCTCCAAAATGGTTAGTCTCGCAAACGACGAAAAAGCTAGACCAAACAAGTATTATGCGGTGCTCGACGGTAGACAGCGCTCTACAGCGCTTGCCATGGCTTTTGGAGGTCTCCGAGCCAGCGATTCCCGGCGCAAATTCTCAGGACGCTACTTCTTGGATGTGACGCAGTCCGATGTGTCAGAAAGAGTACGTTACATCCGGGAACCGCAAGTTAAGGCAAACAAATACGACCAGCTGAGTGTTTGTGTGGGCGCTGGCCTCTTCCCGTTGGCTAGTGATCAGCACGATGGGCTCATGGGGCAATGGATGAGTTATCTTCAAGAGATAAAAAATCCATCGAATTACGCAGATGGGTTACTGCCAAATGATGACGAACTTGAGCAACGAAACTCAATACTCAAGCAGGCCTTTGAAGGCATCAACGAAACGGTTCTAGCCGTATATATCGTTCCACCAGATTATAATCTCGGCGAAATTTGCGAGATATTCGAAACTTTGAACACCACTGGCACTAAAGTCTCCACCGTCGATCTTCTTCACAGCTGGCTGAATAGCGATACCAGCAAAGAAGAGGACCCTATCCTTTTGCGTGATTGGATAGATGACCTGGGGCAGCTCGAGGGAGCCTTCGGCTGGGCTTCGAGAACGAATAGACCAGAAATTATAGCGCAAACAGCCACTGCATGTTATCTCGTCATGGATGACGCAGGAA
Organism: Arthrobacter sp. AD-310; assembly: GCF_054656615.1. NCBI lineage: Bacteria > Bacillati > Actinomycetota > Actinomycetes > Micrococcales > Micrococcaceae > Arthrobacter > Arthrobacter sp. AD-310. The sequence continues at coordinate 21,749 of NZ_BAAHNO010000033.1, forward strand.
AACCTGCCCCAAGGCAAGTGGGAGGTGCGAAGACTCAAATGCGAATCGCTGCGTTGAAAGCCAGTGATTTATTAGCCACCCCTACCGAGTTTTGGAAAAACATAGTCGCTGAAAGCTCGACTCTAGCAAGCTACATTGGTGATTTTCAGAAGTGTGTAAGCGGTGCCTACTTTCCACTATCCGAGTGCCCGTACCCAGTTACGATGGCAATGTATTGTGCACTAAGATGGTACATGGATCACGACAGCCGCTATAGTCAACAGTGGTCTGAAGATGAGCTCAACGCTCTCTACCGTGCATTTTTTTGGCGAAATTCACTCAACGGCCGATATGATCAAGGATTCCTTAGCCAGAGCGCAGCAGACCTTAAAACTCTAAAAGAAATACTATTTCGACGTGCTAAGGCGCCAACGGCGAACGCCTGGGCATCTGAAGCGAACGATCAACTTTCAAGAAGTGTCGGGCCGGCGCCGACTTTTGAAGATATCTACCAGCGGGCGCTCCAAGCCAAGCCCGCAGGCGCATTGGGGAGGGCACTCAGTCTTCCAGTCAGGACTATGCCTACAACAGACCTCTTGGAACCTGGCACCCAGATCTCCTATCCCAGCGCTAAACCCGTGGAGCTACATCACATCTATCCTCGAGCATGGTGTGCCAACAACCAACACGGAGCTCTTGGAGAGGTCCTAGATCCCAATCGCGCTGAATTCGATTACGTACGTTCTGTTGCCAACATGACACCCTTGACTCGCGAGAGCAACAACTCCTGGCGCGCCATGGTTCCCGGTCAGGCGTTGGCGAACGTCGAAGTTGAATACGCGGTGGCGAAAAAGCGACTTGACAGTCACTTTGTTTCTGAGAATGGGTTTCGGATTCTTACCGACGAAGAGCCAAATCCGAAGGCATTTTGGGAGGATCGGGCCACTTTGATCGCAACAGACTTAGTTTCGAGATGCAGTGTCTCCCTCTGATTCGCTGGCTATAGACTTCTCGCCGGCCCTAGCTTCCATTATTGCTAAGGCCTATTCTTCTGGCGTGGAGACTTCCATACAGGAGCTTTCGCGACTCTTGCAATTCGACGAAGAGAGTAAACTAGTTGCAGCCCTTAGCGTAGCCCAATTTGTGGAGCAACTGAGGCTAGAACTGGCACCGAATCACTTAGAAGGCGAGTTCTCAACTTTGAGGGTGCTTCGACCCGCGAATCTGACAACGGATCCTGCCAGCCACGTCCGCCAGCTACTAGAACGTGGAGAAGGTCCTTCTGTAGAGTTTAAGAGCTCAATGCTCTGTTCTATGCGTGAATGGGAAAGAGAAGGCCGATGTGTCGAGCTACTCGCCCTGCCGGGCGAGCTTCTTAAGACAATCTGCGCGTTTCTAAACGGCGATGGTGGCGATCTCCTGGTGGGAGTGAACGATGCCGGGCGTGCGTGCAATGGCGTGCAACTGGACCTCCAACTGAGGAACTGGAACTTGGACAAGTGGCAACTCCACTTCGGTTCTTTGATCAGTGGACGTTTTCACGAAGGTACACAAATTCAATCTTATCTGCGAACAACCATGGTGCAGATAGATTCTTTCCCAGTCTTTCACGTCGAAGTGATGCCAAGGGGAGCACGCAGTTTTGTTCGCAAGGAAAAGAATCAACAGTTCGAATTTTTCGTTAGAAATGGACCGCGTACTGACAGCCTTGATCTGCCTTCCTTCTACAGCCACGTTCTAGCTTTGACAAGCTGAACGCATAGGGTGAAGTGTTGGCAGTTATGAGGCCCCACTAAGCTTTCTACACGTCAGTCTCCAGCTGCTCTCTCCTATACCTGGCGTTTGAGGACTCGGGCACCTGGCCATACGGCTAGTACCGTCGCTGAAAGCTGCTCATCGAGTAACATCAGAATGTTGTCGTCACCCAGCAAGACAGGAACGGAATCTAAGTGTCCGAAGCTCCGCCTCCAAGCCCGGTGACACCCGGGTCCCTGGACGTAGAAGGAGTCAGGCTCGAATCAGTCGCTGACCTCATGTTGCGTATGAGAGCCAACCGAGCCTCCAACCAATCCCTCTGGTACCGGGGACATGCAAACTTTGAGTGGGATTTGCAGCCCAAAATTGCCCGCAATGATGGTCATCTCGAAAACGAGGTCGAGATGTTGAAGCACTTCCGTCAGGATGCTGGACCTCGCCTTCGCGACAGACCTACGTCTCAGTGGGAATGGATCTTTTTAGCGCAGCATTACGGTCTTCCAACTCGTCTGCTGGATTGGTCCGAAAATCCTCTCATTGGTTTGTTCTTTGCCGTCGAATCCGATAACGCAGATATGCCGAAACCGACGGCGGGTGCACTCTATGAGCTAAATCCGACGCAACTGAATCAGCATAGCCTCGGTGTTCAAAATCCCGGGGTGATCATGTTTGATCATGATGAACAGTTAGAGGCGTACCTCCCTGGAAGTTTAAGCGGACGCATGGAACCTGTAGCAGCCATTGCCAGCCGCTCGTTTGATCGGATCATCTCACAATCTGGGACGTTCACTATTACCCATAAGAACCATGTTCTGCGAACTAGGGAAAATGAGGCTCCAGCCTTTCAGAAGATGATAATTCCTTCATATGCTAAGCCAATGATTCGGGAGGAGCTTGCGGACTTGAACATTAGGGCAAGCACCGTTTATCCCGATCTCGACCACTTAGCTGCCTACGTTGGGGAAAGGCATTTCCGATGAGCGAACTTGATGTCAGCAATTTGAGGACATCCTCTGTTGCTTATTTGCACGGACTTCGTGCTTCTATTCGGCTTGAACCTCCCTACCAAAGACAAGGGGGTATCTGGTCTAGACAGAATCAGCAGCTTCTAGTTGATAGCATTATCAACAAGTTCGATATACCTAAGATCTATTTCCACGAGCATCAGGACTGGGTGGAGGAAAACGGACAGCGATATAAGTATTCTATAGTTGATGGACGTCAACGTCTCGAAGCTATCTGGGATTTCATGGACGGTAAATTTGCTTTATCGGAAGATTTTCAGCTGGTGGTCGATGGTTCACGGTCTGCGGCAGGAAAGAACTTTGTAGAGCTTAAGCGCGATCACCCCGAAATGGCTGCGCTTTTTTCAGCCACCAGCCTTGATGTTATGTTAATCAGGACTTCAGACATAGAACTGATCGAAGAGATGTTTAGCCGGCTTAACGAAGCAGCGCCGTTGAATGCTGCTGAAAAGCGAAACGGCTGGGGCGGGCCACTACGTGAAGCGTCTAGAGCAATCATTGCCACGGATTTTTTCTCCGACCGCCTGCCGTTTACCAACGCGCGTTATCGTCATTTGGACTTAGCTACAAAGTTTTTTCTCTGGGCCGAAAGCGGAAAGCCTGCGGGGTCAAAAAAACGCCAGCTAGATGACTTCTGGAACGAAATCCGTGAGTCGAATGACGGGCAAGCTAGGGCCGAAAAGGCCCTAGTGTCAGCTCGTGGTACGTTGGACGCGCTCACGACTACTTTCCTTTCAAAAGATCGGCTGCTCTCCAGCGTTGGAATGGTGTCCGTGTACTTCCTGCTCTACCAAAACCTCGTGAGGGACGGACGCACCCTTCCACTTAGGTCAGTTCTTGAGGCATTTGAGGCCATTCGTCGTGTGAACAGGCCAAAGGACGAAGAATCTCTAACAGCCCACCAAAGGAAATTGCTTGAATTCGACCGGCTTGCGCAAAGCCCCAACGACGAGAGCGCGCTCCGTTTCCGGGTCGAGCTACTAGAAGAATTTCTAGCCAATCCTCAGCGATTCGAACCCATCCCCGAAGAGACTTCCACTTCAGTGACTTCGACAGCGGCGCCATTGGGTTAGGCAAGGTGCCTGGTCCTCGCTTGCCGCCATGGCAGGATCGGAACGCCAGCAGCTTATCGCGGACAGCCGGCCCAGGACAGGAAATTGACAGGGTACGGGTGTTCTACGGAAGTCCGTTCGTCGTTGCCCTAGACCCTGGCGATGGACGGCCGCGTCGACCTGGGCAGGTGCAAAAGTTCCAAGAGGTGGGGGTACAGGTTGCGGTGGCTTCCGTGGGGTGAGGTAAAGGCCGTGGCCTTTCTAGTTGAGATTCTTTTTCCTCATTTCCATCCATATCAAGATGTCGGCCAGGCGTAGCAGCGAGAGAGCGCGGCCATCACTTGTCTCGACTTCAGAAGCCAGCTCGGACATCCAACACCTATTTTCGCGTATATCCTTCCAAAGCGCCGCACGGAGTAGTCGAGATTCGGTGTCCTTCACACAATAGAAGCCACGGACGTATGAGTCATTGAGCGGTACAACGTGGGGACGACGGCGATGCAAAACCTTTGAGACGGTGGTGGGAGTCCAACCCGGCACATGTTCCGTTGCTGCATTTGCGGCAGCCAAGCTAACTACGCACTTCTCCAGATCATCGATGGAGTCGAATTCTTCAAATGACGGAGCTTCGGCTAAGTGGGAAAGAGCCGCATCCAGCTGTTGGCGTAGTTTCTGGGCTGGACCTTCTCCTTCCGCGAAGAGCGGCACGACTTCCTGCCATCCCAGTTTCAAACTCAACAGATTGGCCATCAATACGTCGGCTGGCGTCAGAGGACTACTTATATCTGACTGCACATCGTATGTTGTGAAACTGAAAAGTGAAGTCGGACACGTGTAACTCGCTACCACTTCAGGCGCTGTTGCGCGAAGTTCCGACAATTTCCTAGTCATAAAGAAATTCCCCCCAATAAACTTCCGAGCTCTTTCAAATCTTCTGCAATAGGAAATTTAGACGGGTTGCGTACGACTCATATGGTAACTCCGGTGCCATTCAAAATAATTTCTGGAGTCATCTGTAAAAGATAAGCAACGCCGATTGAGGAGCCCCTCCAGCCTCTCCTCCAGGTTGCTCGAGTGGCGGATCCCCCGTTCGACAGTTCCATCTCTGCCGACGAGCACGTAACCCAACTCATATAACGCGTCGCAGCCGAACAGGCATGCAAGCATGGCGATATTGAAAGTGTCCATGCGTTCTTCTTCCGTGCATGCCCACCGCGGCTTGATGTGGGCCGCCACTAGCAATTCCTCCGGCAACGAAGAGCCGCAAAGGCAGCAGACACTGCCCCATCGTCGAATCTGCTGGCGCCGTAAGAAGCCCTGTTCCGCCCGCACAGCAGTGAGAGCCAGACGACTGCTACTTCGTTGGATGAGCTGAGGACTCGCTTCAGCGCTCGTATCCTGCACCTTCTCAACGGGCTTCAAACCTGCGAGGCGCAGCACTGCTAAACCAGCGGCTTTGCTTACAGGGAAAAAATACCCGCGGCGAAGCGTGCCATCCGCAGTTACAGGGCCAAAGCCGCTTTCGAGCTCTTCAAGGACTTCGCTTCGTCCCACCTGAACTTCCCGTACGGGGTCAACCAAGACCAGGTTTCCAACGGTCTTCGTCGAGCTCTCGAGATATCCGCGCGGAGGATAGGCCAGCTGCGGCACCGTGGCCACACGGCTAACAGCACGAAGTTCGGGGCTGTTGTAGTGAAATACGATGTCGTCCACGTTGGCTTTTTCCAGGCTAAGCCAGTGATCAACCCGTTGTCCGTTTTTTCCAACCAACGGAGCCCAGAGAGTCCGATCCTCGAAGACCGGATCGAAATTCTGCGATTGATTAGCCCACCAGAAATTGGTCGAAGAATCCACTTGCATTACCTCATTAAACGGGGGCGAAGTCTCACTCCTGAGGTCCACCAGCGTATAACCGAGCCGCTGCAGTATTGCGCGTGTTTCGTCTCCGCCCGACAAACGAGGCACGGCCTCCTTGGAACAGGCAAACTGCAGTTGGTAGGCCATAGCCAAGAGCGGCTTGCTATCAATGCGTTGACCTTTATCAAACACAACGTAGCGGTTGGACTCCTTGAACTTAGTGCGCTCAATGAATGTTGCGCCGCCCAAGCTGTGCCACATGTCTATTGCTCGAACAACGCTGTCGCGTTCCAAGTCGAGCCAGGTCCTTCTCGCGATCGTCGCTGCCCCTTTAGAGACCCTGCTTTTTACTTTAACCAGTTCTATTTCTTGCACTATTCCCAAATCTTTAGACGGGGCTACGCTGAGGCTGGCCCGGCCAAGGATCTATGGAGCTACAAGCCCACGCCAGGTCCAACTCACGTTGGATTCGAAACCAGATAGTACTTGTGCATTACATTCCGGGCTGTCCTTGATTGTAAAATATTCGCAATGGGACTATAGACAGGCGCTGAACTATGGAAGACCCCTTATGTCTACCGGCTAGGCAACCCGGAGTGGCCATGACGACACCTACCATAGCTGCGAGAACTTTAAATTTCATCATTCCTTTGATGAATGCGAGTTGACGGCCTGTCTGCCTAAGCCCCACCGATCAGCTTCAGGGGGAAATCGCAAGCTGCCCGAACGCAAGTGCCTCTGCTCGAGATGAAGACCAATGGGGGTCAACCCCCCAGGTTGAACGGGCAGTGCAAGCCGCACGAGCGACGTGGACTGCACATCGCCAATTTTTCATCTCAAGCCGACAGCCGGCCTTCGTTCAAGGTGGCATTAATCAATTTTGGCTCAAGGATAAGCCGCGCATCTTCTTGGAAATTAGCAATAGCTTCATAAGGGAGGTTCACAGCGCAACTGAACCCCAGACTTGAAACCCTCGGAGGACGCACTCCAAGCTTTGAGGCATTCATGCCAACCGCAGCCTAAGGTGAACGTGCCGGCGAACTGCTGAGAGTTCAGGCGCGCCGTTGCGGAAGGTACCGGCCGCGGGACCTGCGGATCACATTACAGCTTGGAAGTCGGATCTGCCGTGAGGATGGGACGATACTCCACGATGTAACGGAGCAGCACGGCGACACTCCTTCAGCATAAGGGCGTCGAGTCCATCAGACGGGAGGCGATACGTTTTCAGCCCAGCGGCCACTATCACAGCATTTGCGACTATGAGGACCTGCAAGGATCATCAGTGCCGGTGCAGAGCGAGCCGCTCAGGTTTTTCGCGCCTCCTGAAGTAAAGTCGGATCATGTCTGCCTTCACCCCAGTATCTACTCCCGGAGGCGTCGGTACGTCTATCGAGCTGTTTTCAGGTGGCGGTGGTCTGGCCATGGCGTTGCACACCGCAGGCTTCCGCCACCTCCTTGTCAATGAGTCGAACAAGAGGGCGTGCGCGACCCTCCGAGCAAACCGGGCAGTCGATTTTGTCGCAGATGAGGCTCCACCGGCCACGCTGGCGGACGCTTGGCCTTTGGTCGAAGGGAAGATCGAGAACGTCGACTTCACTCCTTTTGCTGGTGATGTCGACGTCGTCGCTGGTGGTGTGCCCTGCCAGCCATTCAGTCTCGGCGGAGCCCACAAGGGTCACCTTGATGAGCGGAATCTGTGGCCGGAGTTCAACCGTTGTGTTCGTGAAACGCGGCCACTAGTAATCGTCGCAGAGAACGTCCGCGGTTTGCTGCGGCCTTCATTCGAGCCCTATTGGGACTATATTCGCCGCGAACTGGCGGCGCCGTTCGAGCAGCGGATCGAAGGAGAGGCCTGGGTCGACCACGACCGCCGATTAGTCAAGGCATTGAGGTCGGATGGCCATGACAGCGAGCGATATGACGTTGCCTTTCAACTCGTCAACGCGGCGGACTATGGCGTACCGCAGAATAGACTTCGCGTGTTTCTGGTGGGCTTCCGGAAAGATTTGAACGTCTCCTGGAAGTTTCCGGATCCAACGCATAGTGCCGGAGCGCTTCTGCGGTCCCAGCTAAACGGTGAGTACGCTGAGAGGCATCCGAACGCTCCGGTCAAGGAACATCCTGGCGTCATCCCTCCGGAGGACGGATTGAAGCCATGGCGCACACTACGCGACGCGATCAGCGATCTGCCGGAGCCGGTCGAGCGTCAGGAAACCCCTGGGTATATTCATCACGTCGGCTGGCCAGGTGCTCGCGAATACCCGGGACACACACCAAACCAGTTGGATAAGCCAGCCAAAACCGTTAAGGCAGGCGTCCACGGTGTTCCTGGCGGCGAATCCGTTCTTCGCAGGGATGATGGCAGCATCCGCTACCTAACGGTGCGTGAGGTAGCTCGAATTATGACCTTCCCTGATAATTGGAGGCTGGAGGGTCCTAGGGGTGAACAGATGCGCCAGCTCGGGAACGCCGTACCGGTGCAGCTGGGCTCTGTGCTAGGCGGGGCGATCGCGGAAGCGCTGGCAAGGCGATGACGCCAAGACGAGCCGAAGCCGCCGGATCGGCAGCGCGGACAAGGCGGGATGCTGCTGTGACTAGTCGAATCATGGGTGCCGTCCACTCCAAGAACACCAAGCCCGAACTGCTGCTGCGCCGGGCGGTGCACGCCCAAGGCGGTCGATTTCGTGTCCACGCGCAAGACGTAATCGGTTGCCCCGACATCGTTGTTCGGACACGCAAAGTTGCTGTGTTTGTCGATGGTGATATGTGGCATGGCAATCCTGCAGAGTGGGAGCGCCGCGGCCGGAACAGCTTGGCGGACATGTTTCCGAATCGCACTGACTGGTGGGTGCGCAAGATCGAAAACAACGTCCGGAGAGACCGCGAAGTGGACCGCGCGCTGACCGAGAGTGGATGGCTCGTAGTGCGACTTTGGGCCAGCGATATCCTTGCTGATCCTGAGGGCACGGGGCGCCGGGTCCTTCAAGCACTTCACCGCTCATCACAGGATCCTCTCCCTCACCCCTCGGACTATTCTGACCCGACAACGAACGTGAAAGTGATGGACAGCTAGATGGACATAACTCCCTCCCCTCGGATCTTGCGCATGCTCGGCCAGATCGAGTTCGACGAGTGGCAGTGCATCGCTGAGCTTGCTGACAACGCGTTCGATGACTTCACAGAAATCCTCGATTCCGGCCAGAGTTGGCCGGGAGGCTTCAAGGTGAGTGTGACGCTTCCCGGACCAGGAGCCGGTCTTGCGGGCGCCGAAGTGGTCGTGCGAGACACCGGGCGCGGCATGACGCGCGAAACCCTTGAGAAGGCAGTTAAAGCTGGTTGGTCGAGCAACGACCGCTTCGACAAGCTGGGCCTGTTTGGGATGGGCTTCAACGTCAGTACGGCCCGCTTGGGCCGCCGAACGCGCGTTTTGACGACGCGACAAGGCGACCCGGAGTGGATCGGGGTTGAAATCGATCTCGACGAGCTCGGCGCCGATTTCGAGGCTCCGGACATCACCGAGCCCAAGGACGATCCAAGCGATCACGGAACGAAGATCATCGTCAGCAACTTGAATCGTGATCGCGCGGAATGGCTGCAGCGGAACGCGGAGAACCTGCGTACGACGCTCGGTAGAGTCTACGGCTGGATGCTCGACAATCGTCCGTTCGAACTCTGGGTGCAGGGCAATAAAGTGAAGCCGCGTCGAGCATGCAGGTGGGGCGAAGACCGGTTCGTTATTTACGGCGCTGGCGCCAGTTCAGAGAAGATTCCGGCTTACATCTCGATCGATCAAACATTCCAGCCCGCCGACGCGTGCGAGCTCTGCGGCAACTGGCAGAACCTGGGCAAGGAAACTTGCGACCAGTGTGGCAGTGATCAGCTGCGCGAACGCGAGCGTCGACTCCACGGCTGGCTTGGCGTGCAACGGCATCTCGCCCGCCGCGACTTCGGTATCGATTTCCTCCGCAACGGTCGAAAGATCCTCCAATACGACAAGAGCCTGTTCAATTGGCGAAACCCGAACGACCCCACAGGGGCTGTCGAAGTCGAGTACCCCATTGAACTTGCGAACCAAGGTGGCCGACTAATCGGCGAGATCCACCTTGACTACGTCCCGGTTCACTATGACAAAACGGCGTTTGAGTACAGCGACCGAGCATGGCGCGCCGCTGTGGACTATCTGCGCGGGGAGGCTCCACTGCAGCCGGAGAAAGCCAAGAATGCCGGATACGCCCCGAACACATCACCGCTCGCTCGCCTACACAAGGGCTACCGCCGGAATGCTGCGGGTATTCGATGCCTCATACCTGGTGACGGGTCGCGCCCCCTTCACGAAGAGACCCGGCAGTGGGCACAAAAGTTTTGGGCCGGTGACCCTGATTACCAGACGGATCAGAAGTGGTGGGATCAAGTTCAAGCTCACGAGCAGCGACTCACCGAGGCCAAAGTCGCCAAGGCGACCGGTGGTGTTAAAGACGATGCCGATGAAGCTGCGGTTCTTGCCGCGCTTGGCGTCGTGCCGGGACCAGACGAAGACACTGTGACATCAGCGCCAAGCCCTGATCCCACTCCAGCACCTCCAAAAGTTGAAACCGTCCAAGAACGGCTCACGCGCTACACCTCAGCTGGCATCCTCGTCCCGGAGCTGACGCGCGACTTCGGTCTCCCTGAACTTGGCCAGGTGAAGGTTGAGTCGCGAGCCGTGAGCGAAGCCATCAGGGACGCTGACGGCCATCCGACACCCGTATGGCTCGCTCAAGGCCCCGGCGGGACCGCCACCGCGCTTATCGACGTGACCCACGATGCCTTCACGAAGCTCGGAATTGAACCGGCGGAGCTGCTGCTCGCCGAGGTCACGGCTGCGTTGAAAGTTAAGGCAGACAGCCACCTCAGCCATTCGCAGATCGCATCGCGCCTTCGTGCCGCCTGCATGCCAGACACGGCAGTCGATCCCCAGGTCATCCGCGCGCAGGCCAGTGAGCTGCTTGCAGAGATCAGTCAGCGTATGGCAGACAACGTGGCTTCGGATCCACAGCGGGCGCTGGGCTTCCTTGACCCTGACGAGCAGACGGCGACAGAGAATGCGCTCATTGCCGATGGCGCCGATAAGCTCACGGCAACCCTTGGCGGCAGCGGCCAGTTCATCCTCTACACGCCACCGCTCTACCTAGTGAAACTGCTGGAGAGCTGGCCCGAGGCGTTCATGGAAGGCAAGGTCTTCTCCGGCGCATACACATCTCTTACGTCAGCCTCTTCGCGTCGCCTGAGTCTCGCGCGAGTTGTCGGATATTTTAACGACATCGCAACACTCCTGACCTTCCAATCGCCGAACGTGGCGCAGCTTCGGCGTACGAGATTGAGCGTGGAACTGTTGCAGCGCGAGCTGGCATCGGATCAGTCATGAGCGGGTTCCTGTCGCCTGAGGCACTCCTTGCAGGGGGGCCGCGGGGCCTGACCCACGCCACGGAAAGGGCGCTTTGGCACCTCGGCTTCAGCGATGTCCGTCTCATCGACGGAGCCAACGACGAGGGAGCTGACATCCTCGCGGTTCGTAACCGCCAACAGTGGGTGTTGCAGTGCAAGTACTCGAGCCGCGGGGCAATCGACCGTGCTGGCGTCGACGACGCCGAACGCGCTCGCTCGCGGTACGCTGCCGACCATGCTGTGGTTGTAACCAACAGCCGGCTCAACGCTACGGCGGAGGCCCGCCGGAAGGCACTCGGCGGGATTGGCATCCGAATCGACACCTGGGCGGGGTCGACGCTTGAGGCGATCTTCGCCCAGATGCCCGATCGGGTGCCGACGACCTACACTCTTCGGTCCTACCAGGAGACCGCAGCCGATCGTATCGAGGCCGATCTCGACGCCAATGCCCGTTCACTTCTGGTGCTCGCGACAGGGCTCGGCAAGACCGTCGTCGGAGGCGAAGTCATCCGGAGTCACCTTGATAAGAATCCGGGAGCACGGGTCCTCGTTGTCGCCCATATGAAGGAACTCGTAGAACAGCTGGAGAGGGCGCTCTGGCGGCACCTCGACAAGTCAGTGCCGACCCAGGTGCTCACGGGTGACCTTAAGCCGACTTCGTATGAAGGCGTCACCGTTGCCACGGTCGACTCGGCACTAGGGCTGCTGCGAACGGATTGGCGGCCCAGCCTGATCATGATCGATGAGACGCACCATGTCGGTGAGACAGGAATGTTCGCGAAGTTGCTAGACACCTGCGCCGACGCCAAGCAGTTCGGTGTTACGGCGACGCCCTGGCGTGGAGACAAATTCGACATCACCGCGCGGTTTGGTCAGCCGTCCTTCAGCATGGGGATCGCCGAGGGCATGGCGGCCGGATACCTCGCCAAGGTCGATTACCGCATGTACGTCGACAACTTGGACTGGGATTTCGTGCGACACATCAGCGAGCACGGCTACTCGATCAAGGAACTCAACCGAGCCCTGTTTCTGCCACAACGGGACGATGAGATCGTAGATCAGTTCCGCGAAGCGTGGCGTGAGATCGCTGACCCACGCGCCATCGTGTTCTGCCAGACGATCGAACACGCCGAGCGTATGGCCACACTCCTGGCTGGTGCCGACCAGAGCTGGCGCCGGGCCGCGTTTCTACACAGCGGATTGCCGCCTCAACAACGCCAAGTGTTACTCAACTCCTTCCGACTGGGTCGTGTCCCGATTATCACGTGCGTCGATGTGTTCAATGAAGGTGTCGACGTCCCTGACGTGAATCTCATCGCCTTCCTGCGCGTGACGCACAGCCGGCGGATCTTCGTACAGCAGTTGGGGCGGGGCCTGCGCCTCCGTGAAGGCAAGGAACACCTCAAAGTGCTGGACTTCGTCACTGATGTCCGGCGCGTGGCGGCGGGCCTCGATCTCAAGCGCTCACTGGCAGCGATTCGTGGCGGGGACATTGAAGAACTGGACCTACCCCTCGGGTCCGACTCCCGCATCAGCTTCAACGACGAGACCGCAGGTTCCCTACTCGACTACTGGATCAAGGACGCGGCAGACCTGGAAACAGCCGCTGACGAGGTGCGCCTCCAGTTCCCGAACGCCGTGGGGCTCGACTGATGCGCATTCCGAAGGAGATTGAATGGAAGGTCGTGAGCAAGCTGTACACCGACGCGAAGGATCTTGACTGGGCAACGCTGACGCCACAGCAACACTCCTCTCAGTACGGGAAGTGGGTTGCCGACGCCGAGGTTGGCGGACGCCTTCGCGAGTACTTGTCGGACTCCGAAGCTCGTGTGTGGATTAAAGACGGACCGATGAAGGAGTGGAGTCGTTCCCTCAGCGGCGTCGGCAAGTATGCCGACTTGGTCGGCGCGGCCGAAGACGTTCCCTCAAAGCTGGTGCGCAAGGCGCTGGGCACCGATTGGGAATGTGACCGCTCTACCATCCGCACCAAGCCGCTTCGTATCCTCGCGCGCAAAGGGGAAGAAGAGACCATTGTGACCTGGGCTGCCGCCAAAGATCTGAAGCACCTCATTTGGGCAGCGCTCGTGGCTGATACCGAAGGGGACGCTCGTCCCTGGGTCGTCTGTGTGGTTGAGACTTTCACCAAGCCAACGCCTGCAAACGAGCGCAACGCCCACCTTCGGCTCGCCGAGCGGTGCGGCCTGCGACTCATCCACGTCGCCATCTGACCCGCCATGTACGAAACCCCTGAGAGCGATCCCGAGCTTGTCAATCTGGATGCCAATACCCAAGAAACTGAGGGGAACTGGCTGGACACTGCATGGGGGTGCTTGTCCGAGAGGAGTCGCGAGATTCTTACTCGGAGGTCACGTCGAGAGACGCTCGAGGCAATCGGCGCCGAAGTTGGTTTGACACGTGAGCGCGTCCGGCAACTCGAATCTCGAGGCGCCAAACTGCTTGTCAGCGCGCAGGAGATCAACGAGCCGAATCTCCCTAATCAAATCCTCGAGTATCTCGGCGATCAATCCGCAGTTCCTGACGACGTAATCGCCGCCCTGTTGGGCACTCATGCCTCGGCCGCCGCGACGGTCCTGCTCAAGCATCTCGGCGTTCAGCCACCGGTTCTCCGTTCAGGGCCGCTAATCGGATATTGGAGTACCAAACCTAGAGCGCTCCACGCACAGCTCAAGGCACTCCTTGAGCACCTTCCGCTTTCCGATGAAGAGCTTGGCCAGGTGGCGCAGACCTTGGATATACCGTCTTCCGTCCCGTGGCGCCCGATCCTGCAAAAGGACTATCGTGCGGAGCTCACTGAATTAGGTTGGGTTCGTGCCGCTCGGATCCCTCGGGATCGCTCATACCTTTGGCTGCGTCAACAGGGTGAACCGCGTACGGTGCTGGAAATTGCAAACGTCGCAGGGGCGTCGGAGCACGCGACAAGGGAGACAATGCGCCGCGATGAGGCGTTCGCGCAGGTTAGACCCGAGGGAACGTGGGCGCTGACCGACTGGAGGGTCCAGGGAGCGGATCGGCGGTACTCCAACGCGGTCGAAGTCGTGGTCGAGGTTCTTAGAGATCTGGGCCCGCTCGACTACACCGAACTCCGTACCGAGGTCCAAAAGCGCTATCCTGTCAGCCCGTGGCGCGTCACGCAGTGTCTTTCGAGCAACCTGATCGGACGAGATGCTTCCGGATTGTACGATCTGGCGGAGCGTGGCGCTGAACCGATCGAAGACACCGAACCTCAACGTCCCGAGTACATCCAAGCCAGCGGAAACGTGGTTGGCATCGAGATCCCAGTAACTCATGACGTGCTACGCGGTAGCGGAATCGCCGTAAATCGCTGGCTAACCTGGTATCTCGGCCTCCGTACCGCCCCCTCCACTCGCTACTTCGCACTAGAGGGGGGAGACGACGAGGTGTCGGTCCGACGAATGACGAGCAACTCACAACTTTCGAGCTTGCGGACGCAGGCACTTTCCCTCGGAGTCGTTGAAGGCTGCAAGCTCGTCCTGCTTTTGCGGCTTGACAGCAACGTGGCGGCGCTGCGCCACGCGTGCGAGCCAGTGCTGTGCCCGGCAGATTGATGCTCGCCGACAAGCGCCATGTCTCACTGACCACAGCAACTAGCAGCAACGGTTCGTCACCCATGACGGCTGATGCATCAGTCAGAGTACAAGTCCGAGTGGGCCCGCAGCATCCATCGCCCTTCCCAAACAAGGTTGACCCTCACGCCCTCCGTATGCTTGCGGAGGGCGTGTCAGTGCCAGGTTAGTCGACCAGGACCGGCTGCTTCTCACCGTCCGAAGACTTCGCACTCTGCGCAGCGTCCCGCTTCCGGCGGTTCAGCCAGTTGACCACCGCCAGGAGCGCCACGAGTCCGAAAGTGCTCAGGAGCTGCGGGCGGGAATCCTCGCCGATGAAGCCCACCGTGAAGATCGCCGTGAGGATCAGCAGGCCAACCACTGTGAGCCACGGGAAACCGGGCATCCGCAGGAGCAGTTCCGTCCCCTCGCGGTCGGCGCGAAGGCGCAGCGCGAGTTGAGCCAGGAGCGCTGACGTCCACACCAGCAGGCATGTGGACCCCACGATGTTCAGCAGGACGCCAAGGACCATCTCGGGGAACATCAGCTCCAGGACAACTGTGACAACACCGAAGGCAACGCTGGCCAGGACCGCGACCACCGGGACCCGGGCCGTGGACACCGAAGCAAGCAGCCGCGGCGCCTCGCCCCGCTCGGCCAAGGAGAATGCCATCCGGGAGGCACCGTAGAGGTTGGCGTTGAGCGCGGAGAGCAGGGCGGCGACGGCCACCAGCGTGATTGCCGTAGCTGCGCCGGGCATTCCTGCGGCATCCAGGACCGCGGCGAACGGGCTCTTCAGCCCCTCAGAACCCACCGGAACCACCGCCGCGATCACAAAAATGGCGCCGATGTAGAAGACCAGGATCCGCCACAGCACCGTCCGGACCGCCTTCTTCACGCTGCGGGCAGGTTCAGCCGTCTCGGCTGCCGCCACGGAGACGATCTCGGTGCCGCCGAACGCGAACGCCACCACGAACAGCGCGGTCGCAATCCCGCCGAAGCCGCTCGGTGCGAAGCCCGCCCTCATAAAGTTTGCCAGGCCCGGCGACTGCACCCCCGGTACCAAGCCGAAGAGCAGCGCGAAGCCCACCAGCAGGAACCCGACGATCGCCGCCACCTTGAGCAGCGCGAACCAGAACTCGAACTCACCGAAGTTCTTCACGCTCGTCAGGTTCACGGCGGTCAGCACCACGATGAACACCAAGGCCATCAACCACACCGGCAGGGCCGGGAAGATGGTGGCCAACAGCCCTGCCGCACCGAGCGCCTCGGCGGCGATGACAACCACCAGCTGGATCCACCAGAGCCAGCCCACAGTGGCGCCGGCCACCGGCCCGTAGGCCTTGGCGGTGTAGACGGAGAAGGCGCCGCTGTCCGGGTTGGCGGCGGCCATCTCGCCGAGGGCCCACATCACCAGGATGATGAGGGTGCCGGCTACGAGGTAGGAGATCAGCACCGCGGGGCCGGCAGCCTGGATGCCGGCGCCGGAGCCGATGAACAGGCCCGCGCCGATGGCGCTGCCCAGCCCCATCATGGTGAGCTGCCGTGGTTTCAGGGCCGCGCCGAGGGCGCGGTCAGACGTCGTTGTCTGGTGTTCCATGGGGAGTCCTCTGGTTGTAGGTGGAACGGAGCTGGGAAAAGGGTCGGAAAGTGGTCAGGCCGCGTGGGCTGCGAGGAGCCGGAGCACGCGGTTGTTGGAGCCGGGGTCGGCCACGGTGATCCGCACGCCGTCGCCCGGATACGCGCGGACCAGGATGCCCGCGGCGTCGAACGCGTCCAGCAGGGTCGCCAGGAGATGATCATCAGCTCGGATCCACAGGAAGTTGCCCTGGCTCGGCTGCAGTTTCCAGCCCTGAGTCTCCAGCTCCGCGGCCATCCGGGCGCGCTCCTGCTTCACCGTGGCAACCCGCGCCGCCATCTCCTCCCCCGCGTCCAGCGACGCGATGGCCGCCTTCTGCGCCAGCGCGCTCACGGCAAACGGCAGGGCGGTGCGGCGCAGACCTTCGGCGATTGCCGCCGTCGTAATGGCATACCCGACGCGCAGGCCGGCGAGCCCGTAGGCCTTGGAGAAGGTGCGCAGGATGCAGACGTTCGGGTACCGGCGGTAGAGCGCCAGGGAATCGGGGCCGCTGCCGGCGTCGGCGTACTCCACGTAGGCCTCGTCGATCACCACCAGGACGTCGGAGCGGACGGACTGCAGGAAGGCCTCGAGGCGGTGGTGGCTGATCGGCACGCCGGTGGGATTGTTGGGCGTGCAGAGCAGGATGACCTTGGTGCGGTCGTTGACGGCGGCGGCCATGGCGTCGAGGTCGTGGCCCTCGGCGTCGTCCAGCGGGACGCGGACCGGCCGGGCGCCTGCCAGCTCCACCAGGATGGGGTAGGCCTCGAAGGAGCGCCATGCGAAGACCACCTCGTCCCCGGCGTCGCACAGCCCGGTGATGATCTGCTGCAGGACGCCCACGCTGCCGGGCCCCACCGCCACCTCCGCGGCGGTCACACCCAGGTGGCGGGCGAGCCGTTCGCGGAGTTCGACGGCGGCCATGTCCGGGTAGCGGTTCATCCTGCCGGCCGCTTCGGCCACCGCAGCGGTGGCTGCGGGGTCGTAGTGGCTTTCGTTGCTGGCGAGGGCGGCGATGTCCGCGCCGGCGCTGCGCCGGCCCGGGACGTAAGCGGGAAGTCCGGTGACGGCGCTGCGGAGGGTGGGCAGCGCTGTTGCCGGCGGGGCCAGGAGTTGATCAGGGCTCATGAGTTCCGATCATGGAAGTGACCCGGGCCACATTGCAAGGTACGCTTCCATGCTTGGGACTTCTGCTCAACTTCTAGTACCTCTGGTGAAAATATGACCATCGCGAACTCTCGCACCCAGGAGGGGCCCTTCATAGGCTAGTGAAGGTGGGTTTTATGGAGCGGGCCACGTCAGGCACGGCGGGCTTCCCGAAGAGCGCACGCGGCTGTGTTAAGTAACCGCTTAGAGACCAGCCTGACGGCAACCCTGTTACCATCCAGACGAGGCACTGGCGTCGGCAGCGCAGCGCGGAAAAGTCCCGAGTGTGGCAGGTCTGAAGGTCGAGGCCTCAGTAGGCCTGAACCTTTTGCTTGCCCATGAGATGTCAACGCATCATAAATTGAAGGGCACGGCCCGCCGTTGAAACTAAATTCCCGCTTCGACCAGCGCCCGCACGAGTGCCGCGCCAGCGACGACCCGATCCTCCGTGTCGATCAGTTCTCCATCGACCTCTACTTGGCGGATTGGTAGGAACCCCTCGTTTATTGCGCCGTGTGCCAGACAAACGGAGTGAAAACGGCCCGCAAGGTCGGCATTCTGGGGCGCTGCCAACTCGAAACCTTTTTCGACACACCGAATGCCGGCGCCGCTCCGCGAGAGCTGAAGCCATCGCGGAGCCGTCTCGTAACCTCGAAACCAAGGGTCTTTAATTCGATGCTCAACCGCGCTGGCGCGATAAATTGCGAGTAAGTAGGGGTCCCGATAGTAGGCGCTTCCCGTCAATGAAGCGGTGCGAAGCATGCACATCGAGTAACCCCAAATCCCCAGACTGGGGCGGTGCTCTCCGTAGTAGATGCCCGTTTCCCCTTCACGCATCGCGGAGTAAGCCACCAGGTAGTATCGCCAGTCGAGCGTGCCTAATTCGCGACAGGATGCGACGAAGTCATCGGCTGCGCGCTCTAGGCTGGTCAGCGTGGATTCGTCAGACGCAGCTACTTCATCCAGTAGGGCTGCAAGCGCCGACCGCAGTTCCGCGTTTCTTCCACGGCCAGAGTGGGATAAAACTTCCCTCCAGCGCGACGCTTGCTTAGGCGCGCGTGTTCCGAATTGTCTGACACGCCCGTTGCCGAGATCAAAGCCGTAATCACCTTTTGCGAGTAATGCGGCAGCGAACTGCCCCCAGGCTTCTGGCTCGGTGACGCGTTTGAACGCATCGGCGCGCGCGGGAAGTGTCGCTGGCTCGAGGTCAAATGCGAAGATTCGGCCGCGGAGAAGCGGATGATCTTCAAGGCGGTGAATTACCCTTTCGAGTTCAGTTCCCCGGAACTCTTGCTTCGCCTGCTCGTCACGGATTCTATCGGGATTGAAACCACGAAGCTCCTCCAGCGATGCACCTCTGATCAACAGTTCGACGCCCGAAACGAGGTCGGTCATGCGAGCTTCACGGACCTCGTCATCCGCTAGGTCGATAAGGTTCCGCAAGACACGAACGCGCGCCGCGAAATCATCGGTCCGGTACTGCCGGTGGACGAGCACGGCAAGCAGAAACAGCGTCTCTGCCAAGGAAAATTGACGGTTGCGCCCACGTTTGATGCCGTAACTGCGCAAACAAGACGCGAAAAGGTTGATGTCGGCGGCGTCGAAGAGTGGGACCTTTCCCTGGTCGGCCGCCTCCTGAGCACCATCCGAGTCGGTAAACACGCTCGCGAATACCTCACGGACGTCGTCAACACCTACCCACGTATCGAACGAGTGTTCCATGAAGTCCAGGTTGGCTTCGCGTTGTGAATTGTCGAGCCCGAAAGCCCGCTCCGTGCGCTCAAGGAGGGTTGCCCCTTGCAGCGTCTCACCGTCTCGCCACTCACACACTTCGACCACGAACTCGAAGTAGCGAAGAAACTCGTCGTCAACGAGGTCATCACCGCCATCGAACTGCCACAGGACGTCGGTCCATGCACCATCGATCTTGTGAATGATGCGGTCAAACCTCTCCGTGTCGGTCCCATCAGCGAGTAGCTTCTCGAATCTTGCTTTGAAGTTTTCAAAGGCAGTTAGCGGCTTTCCGCGGGAGTTCATCTTGATGTACAGCTCATCCCCTGAGGGCATGTCATCGATGGGGAGGAAATAAAACGAGACCGCAGGCTGCTCCCCCGCGATCAGGCGCGTCCACGCCTCCTCGAGATCAATGTGCGCTTGGCCAAGGCGCGCGTGGATGGCGTCCAACATGACGAGCATTGCTTGAACCGTAGGATCGTGACGCCAGGCATATAGGTACCACGACTGATTTGTGATCCATTGCGATGGCAGAACGAAGTCGTCGGTTAGCGAATGATTGGGATTCACGAGCTGCCGACAGAAGAGTTCGGCTGTCGGGCGAGTGGCGTAAGTCAGGCGCAGCATTCCTTCTGCGTCAGCCAGCCGATCAGTTCGCGCAGCGAGATACCAGTGCAGGAGGAAGAGCGTCGTAAGGCGTTGCTGTCCGTCCAACGGTTTGAGCACGGAATTTTGTATCTCCCCGTAAACGAAATCAAGATCCAATGGTTCCCCGCCGCCAACCGCCTCGATGAGCGCATCGAGGAAGTCATGTCGAATCGCCTGGACGAGTGCCCCTCGTCTCCCCTGCGCATAATCACGCTGGATGAGGGGAATTTCAATCCGCCGTACAGCTGGCATCTCGCCCGTCGTGTCGCCGAACATTTCGGCGAATGTCGTCTTGAGTCCTTTCACGCGACCAGCTCCTCTTGGCTCAACTCGGGATCGGGTGTCAGGTACGGCCAAATTGCAGCAAGAATCGCGTCCAGATACGCCTCTCGATCCTGGACTCCCCAGAAATGGATCTGCTGGTCGTCAGCATCCGTGTAGTACTTCAGGAAGACGTTACGTGTGCAAGGAGGGATGTAAGAACCCGTTTTGTCACGACCGATAATCTCCCTCCGCTTCACTTCGAATGCCGAGTTCGAAAGGGCGCTGTTATCACCGCTCGCGAGCAACGCAAGGTTGGAGATCATATGCACACCCTCGTCACCATCAGTTCTTCCTTCGGTTAACACGGCTTCGACGAGGGCTTTGGTCTGATCAAACTGGGTGCCCAACCCGACGATCCGGGGGTCAGCTATCGCCGCGAGGACGCGATCGATTTCCGACAAGAGGTCCCTGCGTTGATCCTCGTCGATACTCGGGATGTCACTGATGGCGCCGCGATGAAGCCGGAGCCATTCAGTCCACACCTTCTCATCGCGCTTTAGGTCAAGGGCGTTTTGCGCGTGAATATGTTCGAGCGACCATACGCCACGAGCGTGCGCATGAAACGAGTAATGCTCTGTTGAGTCGGATCGGAGGCGGACTGTCTCCACATTCATCAGGAGCAGAACGTCCGAGCATCTCGATCCCGACTTCTGGTAATCGAGATCAGCGACTTGGCCAGCAGTGAGATTTAGGTGCTTGGCAATGAGTTCATCGAGCACGGTCTGGAGCGCGGACCTAGTCAGCCCGTTCACCGCCTCGAGAAGTCCCCCAAACGTGTGTTTACGGGTCGCCACTAGGTACCCCACTTTGTGGAAAATGTCGCGATCCTCGTACCACCCAACGACGAGAGAATGCAGCTTAACCACATCGTCCCAAAATGCCTGTGGGTCTGCCTCTATTACTGGCCGGAGCGTCTCGAACGTGTAATACCGTGGTCGATTCCCGTCGGGGGGCGTTCCTCCGTGCTGATCCGCGAGGGTGTCCAAGATCAAGCTAATTCGCGTCGGTTCATCTTCGCTGCGCGTTGTCACAAACGCCCACACCTCGGGTACCCGGAGTTCGCGCTCGAATTGGTCCCACTGAGCGGCAGTCTGCTCGCTGCGGTCAGATGAACCCGCATTGTTCTTAAGCTTGGCGAGTAACTGCGCTTTAACGAGTTCTGCATCCGAGAGTGGGATACGTCCAACGTTCAGACGCGTGAAGAGCGCTATCGAGTCAAGGTCGTTCGCGGCTTCGTACCAGATCAATTGGACGGACTCGAAAAGTCGATCGTAAAAGCGGTTTGCGGCCCATTGCTTGCGATGCTCGTAGTGGGCGAACCATTTACTGATATGCGCGTACGCAGCGAAGATGTGATGGAAGTCAATGTTCTCACGTCGACGGTCTTCGGTCGGATTACTCAGGAAGCCCGCGCTTCCGGGCCGCGTCTCGTATTCGATTGTGAATCCTGCGCCGGCGTTCTGTAGGCCTTCGCTCCACATGTATTGGAAGATGAGAAACAACGTAGTCAGTCTCTGTTGACCGTCGATTAACTCCCACCTGCCATCCGCCATCTGTTTAACGACGAGCGGTTGCAAATAGTAGGGGTCGCCATTACTCGCCCAAATGTCGTCGAGGAGGCGTCCGACCTCCTCGGGCCCCCACCGATAGCCGCGCTGGTACGCGGGAACGAAGAAAGATCCTGCGATGTCTCCGACGGCTCGTCGCTCCAGTATTGCGTCCATGTACCCACCATATTTGTGAGCCCAATTAGCCGCGAGCTCAAAACCATCGGATTTCGAAAAAATATTCGCATCCTTCGACAACCAGGTGATCTAAAACCCCTCCCCCTCGCGAGCCCTCTGTCGGGGCTGCCAAAGACCGCGAAGCATCATGGTGAGGTGAACTGGTCAATCTCGCTTTCATCGCTGTCGAGGGCGCCTATGCCCGCTTGGGCAAAGTGACCGGAGCCACACTGCAAGATATGCTCTGGTGCTTGGGACTTCTGCTCAACTTCTACTACCTGTGGTGAAAATATGACCATCGCGAACTCTCGCACCCTCGATTCGCTCGACGGCAGGATCATCCTTGCCCTCGACAAGGACCCCGAAGCCAGCGCCCTGGCACTCTCCCGGACACTCGGCGTCGCCCGCAACACCGTCCACGCCCGGCTGGCGCGGCTGGAGCGCAGCGGCGCCCTCCGCTCCTTCAGCCGGCGGCTGGACCCCGCCGCACTGGGCTACGAACTGATGGCCTTCCTCTCCCTGGAAATCAGTCAGACGCGGTTCAGCTCGGTGGAAAGCGGGCTCGCCGCGATCCCGGAGGTCATCGAGGTGCACGCCACCACCGGCGACGCGGACCTCATGGCCAAGGTGGTGGCCCGCGGCACCGCCGACCTCTACCGCATCACCAACCAGATCCTGGAGATCGACGGGATCCAGCGGACCAGCACCGCCATCTCGGTCATGGAACTCATGCCGCCCCGGTACGACGGCCTCATCAGCCGGCTGTCCGAGCAGGAAGGCCGCGCTTCGGCCGATTAACTGCGGGTGGCGCACGCCACCGGTGGGCGTTTTATCCCCCCGCTGTCCTTTGCGGGCCTTGAGCTGTGACTGAAGCGACCAACTTACCTAATAGGGTCATTCGAGTCGCCAAAGTCTTCGCATCATGGTGACTTCGTCGAAGCAACCCGCGCCCGGACAAATAATCCGCACAACTTTTGCAATAGTGGACTAAACAACTTAGGCAGGTAGTGGAATGAAAGAGACAGACAACGGGGGACAAGTTGGGTCTCCTTCCAATCCGAAGATTGAGTTCGCAATCTCGAAAAATCCCTTGCCGAGCATAGGAGGAGCTCACTTCCGCCTCAGCTGGCTGGCATCGAAGGAATACAAGCAATACGCAAGGGCGCGCGGACTGGCATTGTTTATCGCTGGGCCTATCATTCTTATCGCCTACGTGGCCTGTTACACCTATACACCCCTGACACGACTTTTCCTTGATAGCGCTGCTTATCTTCCACTTATTGGAGCGGTTTATGCTGTCCTGATCGTCGCCATGTTGGTGTACGGGTACCAAACGGCCAAGAAGAGGACGTTCAGAGATCGCTATGTAGTTGAAGCTGCTAATGAACTTGAAACAGAAGAAAAGGAAGTCGCCGATAGTGCTACAGATGGAAAGCTTGACCTTCCCAGCCTATGGGCCGCTAACCAGACGCGGATCAACTACTACCACGACATAGCCACGACTCAAGCGGAACAGAGCTTCCGTGTGGGGATGTGGGCTGCAATCGGCGGGTTTGTTGCTGTCGTTATTCTCGGTGTTGTGGCGTCTTGGCAGGAAGGAACTGCTGCCATTGCTGCCAGCATCGTAGGAGTGGCTGGTGCAGCGATGAGCGCCTACGTTGGTGCCACGTTTATGAAGACGCAAGCTCAGGCCTCGAATCAGCTCAGCAAGTTCTTTCTGCAACCGGTAGAGTTCGCAAGGCTGCTCGGAGCGGAGCGGTTGCTGCAGACATTGCCACCAGAGCAACGCCAAGAAATCGTAAGCACAATCGTCAAAGGCATGATGGTCCCGCAAAACAACGAAGAAACCTCCCAGGAGGAGCCTGTGCCCTAACAGGTGCCAGCGTTCGATTTGCTCTTCGTATGCACTGGGCACCAGGAACGCTGTCGTACTCGTGACAGGAGGTGAAGCTGGTGCTGCAGTCACGAGGCCATGTATTTCAATTGCACACGACACACGGCACAGGTGGGCATTTTGTCACTCCTTCTTGCTTCTGCTGCCAAAAATCCCAGCTGCAATTCTCGCTCTTGCTTGTGTGAGAGCTGCGCCACACGATTCCTGCATGGCTTCACTTACCGTCTCCGGCCGTGTGGCGGAGGTTCTCAGCAGCTACGTCAGCGACGTCTTCGGCGTGATGGGCAACGGCAACGTCCACTTCCTGGACGCCGCGGAGAAGCAGGGCCTGCGCTTCACCGCCGTCCGGCATGAGGGCGCCGCGATCGCCGCGGCCGACGCCTACTACCGGGCGTCGGGACGGCTCGCCGCGGGCACCACCACCTACGGCCCGGGCTACACCAACGCGCTCACCGCCCTCGCCGAGGCGGTCCAGGCGCAGATCCCGGTGGTGCTCGTCACCGGCGACGCGCCCACCAGCGGTGCCCGGCCGTGGGACGTGGACCAAGCGGCCATCGCCGCAGGCCTCGGCGCGGCCACCTACACCGTCACCCGGGACGCCGCGGGCGCCGTCACCCGGCAGGCGGTGGAGTACGCACTCACCCGGCGCACCGCCGTCGTGCTTGCCATCCCCTACGACCTCGCCGCGCTCGAGGCTGCGGACGAGGACCTTCCTGAGCCCACAGCACCTCAGGTGACGGACGACGTCGACGGCGACCTTGGGCAGGTCGCCCGCCTGCTCGCCGTGGCAAAGCGGCCGCTGATCCTGGCCGGCCGGGGTGCGCACCTCGCCGGAGCCGGGCCGGAGCTGCGCGAACTCGCCGACCGGCTCGGCGCACTGACCGCCGGAACCGCCCTCGCGCTCAACCTCCTCAATGGCGAGGGGTACCTGGGCGTGGCCGGCGGTTTCGGCACCGACACCGCCGCCGGGCTCATGGGCGAGGCCGACGTGGTCCTGGTGGCCGGGGCGAGCCTGAGCCCGTTCACCATGCGGTTCGGGCACCTGCTCGGCCCGGACAGCATCCTGATCCAGATCGACACCGCCCTGCAGCCGACTCATCCGCGCGTGGATCTGTTTGTACAGGCGGACGCGAAGGCCGCTGCTTCGCGGCTCCTGTCCTTGCTGGACGGTGAGGCTCCTGCGGCGGGCTGGCGTGCGGAAGCTTCCCGGCGGCTGGCGGAAGGACCGGGCCAGGCTGCCGGTTCTTCAGAGACTCTTGATGGTCGGCTGGACCCGCGCGCACTGGCAGTCGCGCTGGATGCCGTGCTGCCGGAGCGCCGCACCGTGGTGCAGGACGGCGGGCACTTCATCGGCTGGGCGCCCATGTACTGGAACATCCCGCGACCACAGGACCTGGTGATGGTGGGGACCGCCTTCCAGTCCATCGGTCTGGGCCTGGCCAGCGCCGTCGGGGCGGCCCGTGCGGTGGAGGACAACCGCACCCTGGTGCTGGCCTCCGGCGACGGCGGATTCCTTATGGGCCTGTCCGACCTCGAATCACTGATTGCGGCTGCCCGCAGTGCGATCGTTGTCATCTACAACGACGCCGCGTACGGGGCCGAGATTCACCAGTACGGTTCTCAGGGCCTAACCGAAAAGCCGATGCTGATCCCCGAGGTGAACTTCAGTGGCGTCGCCCGTGCGCTCGGTGCCGAGTCGGCGATCATCCGATCCCTGGACGACCTCTCCACATTGCAGGACTGGATCGACGCCGGCGCCAAGGGCACTTTCGTGGCCGACTGCCGGATCACGTCCACCGTCCGCGCGCCGTGGCTGACCGAGTGGATGAAGGCGTCCCAGGCTGCGCAGGCGGCCATCGCTGGCTAGCGACCGGATGTTACGCTGGCGAAAATTCCCATCATCCGCTCCTACCACGACGACGCGGCAAGGATCCGCGCTGGGGGGAATGTTGTGCCACAGGTGCCCTGGCCACGGAAGCCCCGGCGCTGTATCGTGCCAGGGCGTCCGTTTCATGGGTCGACGCTTAGGTCCTTATTCCTGCACTCCAGGTAACGCAGCGGTGGAGTCCGGCAGTACGTCGGGTGGAGTTTGCAAGTAAAGCACGCGAAGGCCGCCGTATAAGTGCAACTTTCCTCATTGGCGTGGCTTCCAGCAGTGCCACCTCTACAACCGGGCGCTAAACATAGCTTTCCTGTCGGGATTTATCACTGACCAACCATCTAGCTTCTCTGCCCAGTGGTCAGCCTCATTGATATCGGACTGGTATTTTCCGCCACTGATAATGTAACTGGACTTTGCCAATTCCGTGGGAGTGAACGTTATGAGCCAGTTGTTCCCAACCGCGGATGCCGTTCCCATGTATTCGGCAACGGCCTCTTCAAATCCTTCCTCGTTGTCAGCTACGTAGATGGCGTAGTTCGTGATGCCTTTGCAGTCAGTAAATCGGACTGAGATGTCCTTCGCAATTTTCTTGTCAGTGCTCGCTGAACACTTTCCGTCGTAGAGATCGTTTACTGCAGCCGTGATCTTGTTGAAGGTTCCAGTCTGGTCGACAACCGGCTTGTCGTCAGGGGAAGGTGACGATCCGGCTTGGGTAGCCGCTTCCGATGAGGCGCAGCCAGAGGCAAACACAAGTAGTAACGGTACTGCGAAGAGCCCAGCATTGAGTTTCATAGTCCTATCGTCGCTGGTGGGTCATAACTAACCGGAAGTCACGGCCTGTGTTGAGCTTTTCTTGACGCGAACTTGAGGAGCACGGCAACACTACGCAAACTTCAGCAGATCACCTGAGGCGCACTTTTCGATAAGCTACTAACGCTCCGGTTCAAGAAATCAACTTGCTGAAGTTGCGACGTAATGACGACAGCACGGAAGCAGAGCCGGCCGAACACCGTCAACCGCGGCATTTTGTGGCATCTCACGGACACGTGAGTTTGGCACAAACAACTTATAGTTTCGTTATGAACTTTCCGGGGACAACCGGGAACGTTATGGCCACACCAACTACCAATGAATTTGGGGACATGAAGCACTTCATCTCTGCCCTCGTGGCAGCAACGCTTATCACTAGCCTCACAGCTTGCAGCGAAGGGTCTACGGAAACTGCCCCGTCCAGTGCATCCGCTTCAGCAACAGCGACTGCAACCCGCACTGCCCAAGCCGTTCCAGATGTGGCCGGGAAGACCTTCCCCGAAGCCCAGAAAGCCCTCATTGACAAAGGCTTCTCGGTATCCATTATCGGCAAGGACGGCGCGAAGTGGACCGCCGGGGTGGACGGCACCGTCAAGGCCATCTCTACAGTTCCGGCCGCCGGGGAACTCACGACGGCCACCGACGTCACGGTAACGGTCAGCATGACCCCGGCCGAGTACAGAGCTGCCAGTGAAGCGAAGGCAGCTGCAGCGAAGGCTGCAGCTGAAGCGGCAGCTAGAGAGGCCGCAAAGCCAAAGGTCACAGGTCTGGCCGCAACCCTTCCCAAGCAGTTCCCAGGCTATCCGCTCATCGTCCACGGCTCCAGCATTGACTACCGTGTTGCAAACTGGTTCGAGGGCAAATTGGTAAACGATCAGGTCGTCGCTCTGATCCCCGGGGTCTACACCCCGTACAACCCCAATGTCCCGGACCTTCTTTCGTACTACGAAGACGGCGGAGACGGCGATACCGCTATGCGAAGGCAGTACATGCCAAACACCGGAGGCGCAAGCTGGCCCGGCGTGCTACCTGGTCCAGAAGAACCGAAATAGGATTTGCACCCCCTGCCTGATGATAGAGAAACCGCCGCCCCAGCTAGGGCGGCGGTTCCTTTTCCGCTGGACCCCAGCGCTTAGCATTAAACTTTGCAAAGCAAAGGAAGAGCTCTCAAGCGTTCATTCGTGGATCAGGCTCTTTGCAGCGCATCATTCTATTGCTGTTGCTCTCTACAACCGCCGCTGTCGGAACATCGGGAATGACTCCCGCACCCGCTCCACGGTCTCCAGCGAAACCTCCACCACCTGCACCCCAGCAGCCAGCCCAAGGTCGGCCTCAATCATCCCCATCCGGTCCACCAGCACGCTCCGGCCCACTGACACCGGCGGCGCCTGGCACACCCCCGCCACGTAAACGCTGTTCTCGATCGCCCGTGCCGCGTTCAAAGCCAACCACTGCTCCGTCTTGTGCTCCCCCGGCACCCAGGACGAGCAGACCAGCAGGATCTGCGCGCCGGCGTCGGCCAGTGACCTGGCCGGCTCCGGGACTCCCGGCCCGGCTCGTCCGATGTTTCCACGCCCGCCACCAGCGCGATGCGGTGGCGGCGGGCGATGGCGGCGAGCTCCCGGCAGATGGCCCGTCCAGCGGCTCGGCCACCGCCGGGAAGGTGGCGTCCACCTTCTTCTTCTCGTAGGTGGCGTACTCTGGGAAGGCGACCAGCGCGGCGCCGTCGCGGGCTGCTTCGGCGGCGAAGCGGTCGATCGCGGCGAGGTTGGCCGGGATGTCGATGCCCGACTCCAGCTGCCCCAGCGCTATCTTCACAAGTGTTCCTTCCCTCGGCCCAACGGGCGGCACAAGACTAACCAAAACTCAGGCGGCCGCCTCGACCGTCGCCTTCTCCGTGGCCGTCATCTTTGACGGGGCCGCCTTGAAGCCGCGGGTGATCAGGGCCAGGACCACGATGCCCAGCACCAGCCAGGACACCCCCAGCGTAAGGGCCGCCCGGAAACTTCATGGGATATGGTTCCGAACCTGGCCATGCCAGCGCTTTAAACTGCTTGTGAACGATGTGGTCTAACCTTCGTAAAACAGCACATATGCCTCAAACAGCAGGGCCTGCTTGCTGGGGTCTCTTGGGTCTGGGATGAGCGTAGTCACGAACTGAACGCTGTCGAACTGTCGGCGGGTTCGGAAGAACGTGTTGTCGGGGCTCATCCCGCTAATGAAGGACTGGACATCCTCATGAGCCGGCTTCGGCTTGGCTATACGCTCTATCTTCAACGTTCTGGCTGGCATGGCCTATTCTCCCTGTAGGTCGACGCCCCAGCCGCTACGGTTGGCCCCAATGGTACGTCAGACCAAAGCTCCTAGGCGCATCTGCTGAAGTACTCAACCAACAGCTCCGGGATGTGCCTCCGCTGTCTTGGACACACCTCTTACGCTTCTGTTCAGAGATCGGAACTTGCGGCATTACGACCGCACCTGGTGCTGGCCTCTGGCGACGGCGGTTTCCTGATGGGCCTGCCCGACCTCGAAACGCTGACCGGCGCCGCCAGCAGCGCGATCGTGGTGATCTACAACGACGCCGCCTACGGGGCCGAGATCCACCAGTACGGCTCGCAGGGCCTGACCGAGAAGCCGATGCTGATTCCGGAAGTGCACTTCAGCGGTGTGGCGCGTGCTTTGGGTGCTGAGTCCGCTGTTATCCGGTCCCTCGATGACCTTTCCGCAATGCAGGAGTGGATCGATGCCGGCGCGAAGGGAACCTTCGTGGCCGACTGCCGCATCACGTCTACCGTGCGCGCGCCGCGGCTGACCGAGTGGATGAAGGCATCCCAGGCGGCGAAGGCGGCGGTAGCGGGGTAAGTAAATCCATCTAGAAGGTATACGCCGACGTCACCCTTGGGGCGTTATTCACCTTGGTCCGGCGGGCGGGCGCCGTCGACGAACGCTGCCTAAGATCCGGCGGATGTCTCGGCACCGGAGCGGACGCCGTCACTGACGTCGGAACGTGCGGATCCATCTCGTAGCCGGAGAAGTGCGGTATGCCGCGCGGCTACCAGCTCATCACTGACCCTCGTCTTGGGTCGTCTGACGGCCTCGGCGTTCATCACACAGATACGTGTTCTGAAGTTTGGACTATCGCCTGATCGTGCGCCGAAGCGTCATGGGCACGACTGGAAACCCAACGAACCCCGAAAACACTCCCTGACGGCCCGCGACCACTGAACCAGATAGGACTGAATCATCCAGAGCAGATGCAGCTTGATGCATCGTGTGGATGGATTGTAACTTTTCTTCGATGAAGCCTCTGGTAGTTACTTGTGTGAAAAAGTGACGCTATTTCCACCGAGTCCATCAATGCGGACTTTGAAGGTAGGTTCAGAAGCGTCGTTGAAATTCCAGCCACTTCTCATAGTTGAGCTTTGTCCTGGTTCAAGTTTTGCATCCCAGTAAGCTTCCACTATGTCATCCTGAACGGAACGGACATCAGAGTCGCCATCCATAGCGCTGTTGGCGACTAACTCGACGTCACTACGCCCCAAGACGACCCGTTCGGACAAATTCTTGATGGTGACATCGAAGTAAAGGTTGTCAACACCTTTCTCCTGTGTACCTCCAAGGGTCGTGCTAGCGAAGTCTGCGTCTTTCCCAGGCTCGAATTCTTGAGGTTCTTGCACCGTGATCTCAAGCAAAATCTTATCCCCACTACGTCGAGAATCTTCATATATCGCAGTTTGCCCATATAAGCATTTGCCGAAGTTCTCATCGATGTTGCAAGTGCTGTCTTCAATTTTGGCTTGCGGTTCACCCAAAATTTGATCACCTTCTACCGGAGTTTGATCAGGTGATGATGCTGAAGGAGGTGACGGCACGGAAGACGGCGAAGATACTGAAGATGGTGAAGATGATGAAGAGGCACATCCGGAAACGACTAGAATTGTCGCCAGAACTAGTGGGAGCTTATTCATACAGGGCAATTCTCCTAGACGAGATTTCAGTGCAAGTTGTGTCTTCGATTCTGGTTAGAAAGTCCTGACAATTGTAGCCTGCGATGTCTCAAGGCATTACAGGCAACGCGCTCCTGTCACCGATGTCTTGAGAGATAACAGAGACGTGGGGGAACTCCGCGGGCGCGATGCCATCACCGCCTACCTCTTCGCCTACTGGAAAGCCATGAACGACGTCCGGTACGAACATGTGGCAAGGTACGAAGCTGGGACGTGGCGATCTATGAGGGAATTGTGGTGGGAACCAACACCGGGCCACTGCACCTGCCGTCCGGCGAAGCCCTGCCGGCCACCCCTGCCAGGGCTTTTCGCTCAAGGGGTGGCCCTCCTGACAGGGATCAGCGGGCCAACAGGGGGCGACGGCTTGAGCACTAAGGCGTCAGCGTCTCCTCAAGAGGTGGATGGAGTCCCAAGAGTACCCGAGCAGGGGTTGGTTGGCATGGCGGGACAAGCAGTACTCACGAACGGTCGGCTGAACCGATGCGTTGACAGTCGAGTCATCTACGAGAAAGCGTTCCGCAGAGTCCGGATAGTGGGTCAGGACCGTCCCGCTGAGCGGGACACGCTGCGCGTCGTTTACAAGAGAGGGGCGTCCGGCCGGACGCGGAGTCTGCTGTTATCCGTTCCCTGGATGACCTCTCCGCACTACAGTGCTGGACCGACGCTAGTGCCCAGGGGACCTTCGTGGCGGACTGCCGCATCACCTCCACTGTCCGTGCGCCGTGGCTGACCGAGTGGATGAAAGCGTCCCAGGCTGCGAAAGCTGCGGTTGCCGGTTGATCACCAGTCATGGCAGTAGCCCAAACCATGTCTCCCCACTAGATTTAGGGCGTCATTCGGGACGAACCCAAATATCGTAGGAGCCAGCATGCCAGGCAGGAAGGCACCGGGAAGCATTTGGCAAAATACCCTACTAAAGGTAGGTACACGGAAGTTGCCGATCCCACCCCGCGAGGTGCCCGCTGAGCCCGGCGTGTATGTCTGGTTTCGGGAGGGGCAGCCTGTCTATGTCGGCAAAGCGTCAGGCAGCTATGGACTACGAGGCAGGCTAAAGTCCCACTTCGATCAGGGCACCGACTTTAGCCGCAGTACTTTCAGGGCAAACATCGCTGCTGCCCAGCTGCGTATCCCCCGATCTGTTGTGCGTCAGCGCCCAAGCGTCATGACTCAGGCGCAAGCCGTGGCGGTCAACGATTGGCTAGCCGGATGTGAGGTGGGATGGATTGTCTGCGCTAGCGCCGGAGAAGCTCACAGCCTGGAGGATGCACTTCGCGCCGAATGGTTGCCACCGCTAAATCTCGTTTGAGGATGTTGACGACTGGATGGAAAGACCTCTTCCACCGCGATGGGCAGACAGCAAAGGGGCTCCCAAAAGGGAGCCCCTTCCGTTTGGAGCGTTAACCCAGATTCTGAACCGCGTACTCCGCTTCCTCCGGAGTGAACTTCTCGCCGAATTCCGACGTCAGCTGCTGTCGGATACCTTCCGGGGACATTGACATAGTCTCCTGGTAGCTCTTGGCCTTCGCCAGGGCATTGGCGTTGTAGTCTGCCACGAGGTTATCGACCGCATACTGAGCTGCTTCAGGCGAGAACTTCTCGCCATATTCCGATGTGAGCTGCTGGTAAATGCCGGCCTTGCTCATGTGCATCGTCTTGGAGTAAGACTCCGCCTTCTTCAGCGCAGATTTGTACTCGGTGGGGACTGCAGGGGCCGCCGCTTCTGCGGGGGCGGCTGGGGGCGCCGCTTCTGCCGGGGCCGCAGCGACCGGCGTCGCTGCCGGCGCCTCCGTAGAAGGAGCCACAGTAGCTGTAGAACTTCCCTTGCCTGCGCTCGAAATCCCCGCAATGATCATTATCGCGACAATGATCAGGGGGAGAAGGAAACGCTTCTTTTTGAACCAAGGGCGGGATGCCTTTCGGTAAGCCTTCTCGGCTGCCGCTTGGGCTTTTCCATGACGCTGCGCGTCTTGCAATGTTGCGTTATCTGTCACTGCAGATCCTATCTACCTGGTCGGCCAATTTCTCCGGGTGGCTGGTCTGCCTGCGTTGATACTCAGATAGAGCCTGCGTAAAACAGATAACTGCTTTGTCCCCCCGGATAAATCTAGTCATTGGGCGATCGGCAACAAAGCTCGCGATAGCACCTTCAACCAAAACTTGGCAATTACTCAGACAATCTTGATCAAGTCTTGATTCAGGTTGCCTTACCGCCCTTTTATGACCTGGCGAGCCCGCCCAACCGGTGCGTGGCCGTCCGTCCCCATCCCGTAGTTTCAGTGTGACCGGTGCCAAAACTAGACCGACAAGCAACGGAGAGATCGAGGCCAGCACGGCAGAGGCTTCACACATCGCCTCCTCATCCGGGCCAGCACTAAAGGTAAGACCAATGTGTTTCCGCCAGAAACAGAAAAATTAGGAACCCACGCTTGGACTCTTCCATGTATTCTTTGGAAGTTATCCGTCCTACCATTGAGGCTTCTTTGGAATTCAAGCAATCAGCCGGTATTTTCGCGACCGGCTTTGTCCTTTCACTAATCGGCTATGGTCTGGGTACTATCTTTGCGATCGTATCTGCGTCTACGGCCTCGTCGTACTACAGTAGCGACTCTTCTGTTGCGACTGGCATATTGGCGTTCATTTGTTTTTTGGTTGCCTTGGCCGGATCTATCATGACCGTTGTCGGCCTGTACCGGGCTTTGGTCAAAATTGACGCCTTGCCCCTCCATGCACCCGCGGCGCCTATAGCGCCGTCGGTAAGTGCCGAGCCTTCCTCGGTTGCGCCCTACTCGAGCCCGCAGACGCCGACGCATCTGATCTACAGTGAGCAGCGCACTGAACACCAGCCGCCCGTCCAGTAGCTGAACAGGGCTGTGACGGCGTCCGTGCTGCGAAGACGGTCGGTTGCGTTCGCCGCTGCGGCGAACGGCCGCAGTAATCCAGCAAACGTCTGGAATAAGTCCGGACGGCTGCAATCCCCGCTGCTACACTCTGCTCATGATCGGGCTTCCCTTCGCGGGAGACGGGCTGGTGCACGCCGGCTTATTGGGGCTGGGGATCTTTGCAGCCCTCCTGTTCTACGCCTATGAAAAGCGCCGGCGCGGCCTGTCGGATCCACGGTTGTGGCCCATTGCAGGTTTTGCGATTGCCTTCGGAGCCATCGGGTCAAGGGTCCTCACATGGGATTTTTCGCGGCAGGTCTCCCTCGCGGAGTGGTGGGGCAACGGTGACCGCAGCATCCTCGCCGGCCTGGTTGGGGCATGGCTGGGCGTCCATCTGGGTAAACGCCTGACCGGTTACCGCAAATCCACCGGGGACCTGCTTGCACCTGCGGTCGCCCTGGCGCTCGTTATCGGGCGCATCGGCTGTCTCCTTACTGAACTGCCTGGCACCCCAACTGGGGGCGCCTGGGGGATATCGCTCACGCCGGAGGAGGCTGCGATGTTGGGTGGAGTCCCGGGGGTAGGGCTCCACCCTTCCTTTGCCTACGAGATTGTTTTCCACGCGGTGGCATTCGCGGTGATGTGGCGGTACCGGGACCGCCTCCCCCACCCCGGCGACCTCTTCATCTGCTACGTCACGTCCTACGCCCTGTTCCGCTTCGGCGTCGAATTCGTCCGCGGGAACGAGGTGCTGTGGCTGGGGATGAGCCGTCCCCAGTGGTTCCTTTTGGCGATTCTCCCCCTGCTGTTCTGGCGGATGCTGCGGGTCTTCGGGGAACCTCTCCGCCCGAAGGTGGAAGGACGGGCGGCATGAACGAGGGCAACAGACCGAACCAAGAAGAAGAGCAGCCTGAACCAGCACTCGGCCCCATGGGGTACGGAATCCTGCTCGGGACTATTGCCCTGTATGCCATCTACGTCGGGATACCGATTGCTTTCAGTGGTCCCGCTTCTATGCCGTTCCTGACAGGCCCGTCCGCTTTCATTCCCATCGGCCTTTACCTGGTGGTGGCCATTGTGCTGGCTGTCCGGTCCCGCACGTCCCGGTGGGGTGCCGGACTGCTGATCGGCCTGGGAATCTTTACCCTGCTCGGCGGCGGAATCTGCGTCGGAAGCCTCGCCTCGTACACGGGTGGCCGGATTTGAATCCCTGGAAGGAGCAGCAACATGAGCGATGACAACGCGGAGCCACGGAAAGAGGACCCGGCCCCTTATCCCGGCGGCGGCATCCCCATGCTGCTCGGAATCCTGGTAGGAGCTACTGCCCTCTATGCCCTCTACTTCGGGACAACCAGTGGCATCGCTCCGGACCAGGGGTACAAGACCCCCCTCGCCGGGCCTGCAGTCTTTATCCCCATCGGCGTGTACCTGGCGATAGCCGGTGCTCTTGCAGTCTGGAAGCGCACCTCCCGGCTGGGTGCAGGGCTGCTCATTGGCCTGGGAGTCTTCACCCTGCTCGGCGGCGGGGTCTGCGTCATTTCCCTCTCCCAGATGAGCGGCCGGATATGAACCCGTCACCGTTTTCGTCCGGGCGGACACTGCCCGGCCCCGGCCAGCCGCTCCGTGGTGACCGCATCCACCGGTACGTCACCGCCTTCTGTCCCTACTGCCACGAGACGAACCCTCCGCTCGCGCAGGTGCGGCGCCTCTCCGGCGTCCTGCTGGTCCGCGACGATGGGGTCTGGCTCGAACGCGGCTGCCCGGACCACGGCCTCGTCCGCACCCTGTACGACGAGTCGGCCGAAATCCTGCGCTACCTCGAAAAATGGCAGGCGCCCACTAAGCAGCACATCCCGGACCAGGCCGGCAATTACCGTCAGATACCGGAGGCCTACGCCTACGGGCTGCCCGCGATGCAGACGCAGCACACGTGCCTGCTGCTGCAGGACGTCATCGAACACTGCAACCTCCGCTGCCCCACGTGCTTCACCGCGTCCGGCCCCCAGCTGCAGGGCGTCGCGCCGCTCAGCGAGGTGCTGGAAAACATCGACACCCGGCTGGCCCGCGAAAACTGGCGCCTGGACGTGCTGATGCTCTCCGGCGGCGAACCGACGCTCTATCCCTACCTGGCCGAACTCCTGGATGAACTCGTTGCCCGGCCGATCGTCCGGATCATGGTCAACAGCAACGGCATGCTCATCGCCACCGACGACGAACTCCTCCAACTGCTCGCCAGGCACCGGGACCGGGTGGAGGTGTACCTCCAATACGACGGCCCGTCAAAGGAGGCATCCATCCACCACCGGGGCGGAGACCTCACCCGCTTCAAGGACATGGCCATCGCCCGCCTGTCCGAGGCAGGCGTCTTCACCACCCTGACCATGACGGCAACCCTCGGCGTCAACGACGGTGACGTCGGCGCCGTCGTCATGAGAGCTTTGGAAACCCCGTTCATCGGCGGGGTCGCGCTGCAGCCGGTGTTCGGTTCAGGCCGCGGCCACGGCATCGACCCCACCAACAGGCTCACCCACACCGGCGTGCTGGAACGGCTCGAGGAGCAAACCGGCGGGGTGGTGTCCTGGCACGACCTCACCGCACTCCCCTGCTCGCATCCGCACTGCGCGTCCGTGGGCTACATGCTGAAGGACGACTCAGGAACATGGCGTTCCCTGACAGCCCTCATCGGGCACGATCAGCTGCTCGCCTGGCTGGAACTCAACCCGGACAGCATCGCCAACCGCATCGCCGACAGCCAGATCCCGCTCGAACTGCGCAACCTCATGAAGACCTCCCTGCTGGACCTGCTCAGCGAGCAGGCCTCGCTGTCCCACCCGCGGACCATGGACCTCTGGAAGAACATCTGCACCCAGTGTGACCTCGGCATCGGCACACTCACCACCCTCGCCGCCGGCAAGCTCCCAGGACAGCAGCAGCGGCTGCGCCGGCTCCTCGCCGAACGCGTCACCCGCATCATGGTCAAGCCCTTCATGGACATCTCCACCATGATCGAGGAACGGCTCACCCAGTGCTGCGTCCACGTGGGCACAAAGAGCGACGCCGGCGATCACCAGTGCGCCCCGTTCTGCGCCGTCCAGGCCTGGCCCGCCCTCGCCAGGCAACGCATGAGCACGGCGACGGGCCGGACCCTTCTCCCGGTCCGCCAGGTCTGAATCAGCAATAAGGGGGAATGATGACTTCCGGCTTTGACGCCCGGCGGGTCGCCGCCGGGCCACCGCCGTCGGAGCTCGTGCGCTCCAAGCGCGCGGCCCGGCACGGACACGCGCCTGACCCTGAAACCGATCCGCAGGCCCCGCCGCCCTTCGACCCGCTGCGGCTCTGCATCTTCGCAACCGTTGCCCTGCTCGGCTGGGCAGCCGGTCCCGTGGCGCTGGCCGTGTTCGCCGCCGTCGGATTCGTGGGCTATTGGAAAGCACGACGGCGGGGCCTGAGGAGGTCGAAGTGCTTCCTCCGCGACACGCGGCTGGTCCTGGCCTACCTGGGCGTCCTGCTTGCGGCCGGGTTATGGGGCATCTACTCGCTGGCCGCCCAGCTATTCGGTTCCTGAAACCGCTTGCCACCGGCTGTTGAGCCGGTCGAGGACCTCTGACGGAGCGTCGGCACCAGCACCGGCGTGTTCTTCTTGTAGGCCTCGTAGTCCGGCTGGCCGCCCCATTTCTGGTCGGCCTTCTTCTCCAGCGGCGGGATGCCGCTGCCCTTGACCAGCAGGAACGCCACGAACACCGGCGAGAGCAGGGCCACCCACTGCCACCCCTCAAGCACCGGCACGGCGACCAGGAGCACACCAATCCACAGCACGATCTCGCCGAAGTAGTTCGGGTGCCGGGACTTCGACCACAGGCCGGTGGAAATGAACCTGCCCTTGTTGGCCGGGTCCGCCTTGAACCGGCTCTTCTGGCCGTCCGCAACCACCTCGATGCCAAAGCCGGCGGCCCACACCACAACACCGGCGAGCGCCCACCCGTCAAGCCCCACACGGGTGGCGGACGTGATCGCGATCCAGGCGGCGGCCGCGGTGAGGACTACCCAGAGGCCTTGCAGCGTCCACGTATTCAGGAACCGGAAGAACGAGGGCTTGAGCTCGTCGAACCGGTCGTCCTTGCCGTGCTTCATGACGCGGCGGAACAGGAAGGCGCCCAGCCGCGCAGCCCACACCACCACCATGGCTGCCAGCAGCAGCCCCCGCGGGTCAACGCCGGGAGTCAGCACGACCAGCAGGACGGTGATGGAGATATAGGTCAGGGCGCCGGTGAGGTCGTAGTACTTCTCGGTCTGCGCCTTGAAGGCGGGGATGAAGGCCAGCCACTGGATGAGGAACGCAGCCGCCACCCCGAGGGCGAACAGCGGGAACCCGGCCACAGTGGCACCGCCCTGGCTTCCCGCGACGGCGACCAGCAGCCCCACCGCCACAGCCACCACCAGGATGATCAGTGCCTTACAGTCCGCAGCCTTCATCAGGACATTCCTTTCGACCCAACCACTGGCGGCGCAGTCCCCGCCCTACCCAGTCTTCGGAACGGCGACCCACGCGTATTGCCCGACATCGTCCGGTCGCCGTTTGCCCGCAAGGACACCTCGGCAGGGAAGCCGGCCCGCCGCCGTCGTACTCCGCGGCCAGTGGCTATCATCAGTACCGTGCTGTCCCACTACGACCCGCTGCCGCACCTCCCGCGCCGTGTAGCCGTGGCCGGCGTGTCCGGTGCCGGGAAAACCACGCTTGCGGGACGGATCGCCGAGGTTATCGCGGCACCGCACATCGAGATTGACGCCCTGTACCACGGCCCGGGCTGGGTGCCACGGGAATCGTTCCTCGATGACGTTCGCTCGATGGTTGACGGCGACACTTGGACGACGGAGTGGCAGTACAGGGCCGCGCGTCCCATTCTCCTGGAGCACGCCGACCTCATCGTGTGGCTCGACCTGCCGTTCTGGACCTCGACGCTGCCACGCCTGCTGCGCCGGACGATACGGCGCCGGCTTCGGCGCGAAGTCCTGTGGAACGGCAACGTTGAACCGCAGTTCCACACATTTTTCACCGACCCGGAGCATATCGTCCGCTGGGCGTTCTCAACCCGTCATAAGTACCGGACCCGGATTCCAGAACTCTCACGAACAGCGCCCCACCTGCCCATTGTGCGGCTGCGCTCCCAGCGCGAGGTGGAGCGGTGGCTTGAAGTGGTGCTTGCAGGTGCCCGCGACGGATCCACGGATCCTTTCCCTTAGGCTTGTCGGATATGCGCTGGCCAAGCTTTGGCCGGTGCGAATATCTGGAACCAACTTGGGGGGGGAAGTTGTGAAGGTAGGACTGGGACTCACAGGAATTGCTGCTGCCATAGCGCTGGCGGGTTGCGGGAGCGGAGGGACGTCCACGCCCACCGCCGCACCCGCAGCGGCGGCTGCGGTGGACCAACCCACAACCGTGGGCGGGTACGAGGGCTGGTGGAATGCGACCCCGCTGTCCGGTGACGCCTCCGGCCTCCCGCAGGAGACGGTGGCCGTCAACGTTCGGACCGGCCAGGTTGTGGACGCCTTCAACCGGGCACTGAACGACGCCGGCAAGGTCACCCATATCTCGGATGTGGACTACACCGTTGTCCCTGATCCTGCCTGGCCCGCAGATTCTGTTGTCATCATCGATACGGCGACCGGCGAAGTCATCGAGAGCTTCCCCGTGAACCAGAACGGCGAACCCATCTTTGACGCGACCGGCAACGCAAACCGCGAGCGGCCTCACGGCGGCCAACCGTAGGAGGGCCGTGTGCCGAAGCCTGGTCAGGACGCGCGGCGGAACTCCCCCGGACGGACCTGGACGACGAACGGCAGCGGCAGCTGCATCGGCTTGTCGCCGATGGGCCGGTCGAGCAGCTCGTTGATGGAGCTCTGCCCTTCCAGCTCGCCGTTCTGCTTCATGTCCACACACCGACTTTAAGGGCCCGACGGCGGGACCGCCTTCCGTGACACGGGCTGACCGGGTCACGGGCCGGCTGTCCGGTACATCACCTTTCACTAGGGTCCGGAATAGCGAAGCATGCCTGTGCGATTGTGAAAGGCATGAAGGCAATCACTTACAGCTCATACGGAAACCCCGACGTCCTCGAATTCGGCGATCAGCCAATGCCGAAAGTCGGGCCGGGAATGGTCCTGGTCAAAGTCAAGGCAGCCGCGGTGAACCCGGTGGACTGGAAGATCATGGCCGGGTACCTGGATGCTGTCATGGACCTGCAGTTCCCCGCCATCCCCGGTTGGGACGTGGCAGGGGTGGTGGAGTCGGTGGGAATCGACGCCCGGCAGTTCCAGGCCGGCGACGAGGTCATCGCGTACGGCCGCAAGGACTACGTCCACGGCGGAAGCTTCGCCGAGTACGTCGCCCTGCCGGAACGGCTCCTGGCCCGGAAACCTGCCTCCCTCGGCTGGAACGAAGCGGCCGGCCTGCCGCTGGCCGGCCTGACCGCCTACCAGGTCCTGAACCGGCTGGGCCTGAAGTCCGGCGAAACCGTCCTGATCCACGGCGGTTCCGGCGGCGTGGGCTCCCTGGGCATCCAGATCGCCGTCGCCCGTGGCGCGAATGTCATCGCCACGGCCTCGGAGAGGAACCACGAGTTCCTCCGCTCCCTCGGAGCCGAACCGGTTGCCTACGGTGACGGGCTCGCGGAGCGGGTGCGCAAGCTGCGTCCTGAGGGCGTGGACGTCGTTGCCGACTTCGTGGGCGGAAACCTGGAGGCAACCCTGGCCGTGCTGGCCGACGGAGGCCGTCACGCCTCGATCGCCGACAGCGAAGCCGAGAAGCATGGCGGCGAATGGATGTGGGTCAAGCCGGTGGGAGCCGACCTGCAGGAACTCGCCGACCTGGCCGACAGCGGGAAGCTCAGCGTGGAAGTTGCCGAGGTCTTTCCGCTGGAAAAGGCCGCTGATGCCTTCCGGTCCAACATGGAAGGACACACCCGCGGCAAGATCGTGGTTTCCGTGGACCAGGAGTCCTAGCCCGGAAGCCTGGTACCCGCGAGCGGATGGCAAGGACCGCCGGGATGGGCCATGATCGGAGCATGTCCCGCTCCGGTAAGCCCCGCACCTGGTGGGTCCCGCCCTCCCTCCGCGGGTACCAGGCCGGGTGGCTGCGGCACGACGTGGTCGCCGGTGCCGCGCTCTTCGCGGTCCTGGTCCCCGCGGGCATGGCCTATGCCCAGGCTGCAGGCCTCCCGCCGGTCACCGGCCTCTACGCCACAGTGGTCCCCCTGATCATCTATGCAGTCGTGGGGCCGTCGCGCGTGCTGGTGCTGGGTCCGGACTCGGCGCTCGCCCCGATGATCGTGGCCGCCCTGCTCCCCCTGGCCGCGGCCAGTGAACAACGGTCCGTGGCCCTGGCCGGCCTGTTGGCCATCCTGATTGGCGCCATCATGCTGGCCGGCTCGGCGCTGCGGCTCGGAGTCGTCACGGGGCTGCTGTCCAAGCCCATCCGGCTGGGCTATCTCAACGGCATCGCGCTGCTGGTGGTGGCCTCCCAGCTCCCCGTCCTGCTCGGCATCCCAGCCGACGGCGAGACGCCCTGGGACAAGCTTCTGGCCGCGGCGCCGAAGGTCCTCGCCGGCGAAACCAACACGGCGGCGCTGCTGCTGGGGCTGGCGTCGCTGGCACTCATCTTCGTGCCGCGGTGGCTGAAGTGGCAGGTCCCCGGCGTGCTGATCGCCGTCGTCGTCTCCTGCCTCGCCGTGGCCGCGCTGGGATTGCACGACGACGTCAAGGTCACCGGCGCTCTCCCCCAGGGCCTGCCGGCGCCGGCCCTCGGCGGCATCGGCTGGGGCGACGTCGTGGCCCTGCTGCCCGCGGCCGCGGGCATCGCCCTGATCGTCTTCGTGGACACCGGCACCCTGTCCCAGTCCCTTGCCGCGGCCCGGAACGGCAAGGTGTCCGGCAACCACGAGATGGCGGCCCTCGGCGCGGCCAACGCAGCCAGCGGCCTCTTCGGCGGCTTCCCCGTCTCGGCCAGTACCTCCCGCACCCCGGTGGCGATCGAATCGGGTTCGAAATCCCAGCTCACCGGTGTGGTGGGCGCGGTCCTGGTGCTCGGCTTCATGCTCGTGGCGCCCGGCGTCACCGAGTTCCTGCCGTCCGCCACGCTGGCCGCCATCGTCATCGCCGCCGCCGCAGGCATTGCCGACCCCGCCGGTGTGCGCCGGCTGGTCAGCATGAGCCGCAGCGAATCGCTGGTGATGCTGGCTGCGTTCCTCGGGGTCATCATCCTCGGCGTGCTGCCGGGGATCGTCGTCGCCGTGGGCCTGGCCATCCTGGACTTCCTGCGCCGGGCCTGGGATCCCTACCGTGCCGAACTTGTGGACGTGCCCGGCGTCCCCGGCTACCACGACGTCAGCCGCCACCCTGACGGCGAACGCGTCCCCGGCCTGCTGATCCTGCGTTTCGACGCGCCGC
Organism: Arthrobacter sp. AD-310; assembly: GCF_054656615.1. Taxonomy (NCBI): domain Bacteria; kingdom Bacillati; phylum Actinomycetota; class Actinomycetes; order Micrococcales; family Micrococcaceae; genus Arthrobacter; species Arthrobacter sp. AD-310. Next base: position 63,533 of record NZ_BAAHNO010000033.1, read on the forward strand.
TGTTCTTCGGCAACGGTGCGCTGCTGGGGTCCTTCGTGCGCGACAAACTGGAGGAGGCCCCGCCCGGGACCGAACGCGTGGTGCTCGCAGCGGAGCCCGTCACCGGGATCGACACCACCGCCCTGGACGAGCTGGTCCAGCTCGACGAATGGCTGGACCGGCACGGCGTGGACCTGGTGTTCGCGGAGATGAAGGGCCCGGTCAAGGACAGGCTGCTGCGGTACGGCATGGGCGCCCGCTTCACGCCCGAACACTTCTACCCCACCGTCAGCCAGGCGGTGCGGTCGTTCCAGCGGGAGGACCGGGAGGCGTGGCCGGGATGAGCCGGTAGGCGAAGCGGCCCTCGGGTCCGAAGACGGGGCTCATGGTGATGTCTGCGCCTTGCCCGGGCAGGGTGATCGGCGTCGTGATGGGTTCCCCGCACTGGATCTGGACCGGGGCGAGGACTTCGACGCCGGCGGCCGTGGCCAGGGACACCTCGGCCCAGGGCGCTTCGGAACAGACGAACTGGAAGTCGTACCGGCCGGGGCCCACCATGAGGGTGTCGCCGGTAGTGGTGTTCGAGCTGCGGCTCCCGAAAACTTCCCCCTGGATGCGCGGCTTCAACTGGGCCGCGGACCAGTCCGAAAACTCCTCCAGCTCGGAAAGCTCGGCGTCCGTCGTGCTGGTCTCGAACGGGCGCGGTTCCGGCGTTGCCGCCGCTGCCGGGGACGGCGGCGGTGCTTCTTCCGGACCGGTGTACTCGCACCCGGCGAGCGCCAAGGCCAGCAAAACCACAACAGCCAGCGCGCCGTGACGCGGTGTCGGCATTCCCCCAAGAGCAGACATGGTTCGAGTCTAGGGCCTGCGCCGTGGTTTGGGGCCGGGTCCGGAACGGGCTTTAAACGGCGGATGCCGCGGGCACCCCTGGAAGGTGTTCGCGGCATCAGCGTTAAGCCCTGGTGCGGCTGGCTTACTTGTCGCAGCCGATGCCGTCGCCGTCACGGTCCAGATGCTTGCCGTAGCCCGGAGTGCCGGCGTAAATCGGTGCGGCCCCCGCGGCGCGGGCAGCGGTGCAGTTCGCGTAGTAAACGTTGGCCGGTGCCGCCGGCACAGCAGGGACAGCCGGCACAGCGGGAGCCACCGGCGCGGCCGGCGCGGGGACGGGAACCGCCTGGCGTGCAGCGG
>NZ_BAAHNO010000033.1:64799-100148 GCF_054656615.1 Arthrobacter sp. AD-310
GCGTGCAGCGGCGTCGCGGGCGGCCTGCTCAGCCGCGGCCTGGGCTGCGGCCTGCGCGGCTGCGGCAGCATCCGCGGCTGCCTTCTCGGCGGCGGCCTTTTCAGCAGCCGCCAGCTCGGCGGCAGCTTTGTCAGCGGCGGCCTTTTCTGCGGCCGCCTTCTCCGCCTCGATCTTTTCAAGCGACTTGACTCCAAGCTTGACGGTGGAGCCCTTGTCCGCCTGGGCCTTCTCCGCGGGGTCCTGGGTGACCACCTGCCAGTTGCTCTTTTTGACCACCGACTTGCCGTCGACGACGTCCACGGCTTCCACCTCGAATCCGAGGTCCTCCAGCTGCTTCGTCGCCTTCTCCAGCGTCAGGCCCACGACCCCTGGGACGGCCACCTTCGCCACGGCCGTGGTGACAGCGGTGGCCGCGGAAGCAGGTTCTGCTTCGGTCTTGCCGCCGCCGCAACCGGTCAGCATAAGGCCGCTGAGTACAGCCAAAGCCAGGACCTTCTTCATATTTCCAGCGTTAGTCATGATTCCCCCTAGGAACGTTTTTGGATGGTGATGCGGGCGGGGCAGGCAGCCCCGCCCAGGTTCGGGTGGTCCAGCCGCTATTCGCAGGCAACGCCGTCGCGGTCGCGGTCCAGGGCAGCCCGGTAACCGGCCTGGCCGGCATACAACGGCGCGGCACCGGCAGCACGGGCAGCGGAGCAGTTCTCGAAGTAGACGGACGAAGGAGCGGGCGCGGCTGGTACCGGAGCAGGGGCAGCGGGCACCGGTGCAGGCGCCGCGGCTGCAGGTGCTGCGGGAGCGGGTGCAGGTGCCACAGGTGCAGGTGCCGCGGGAACCGGAGCCGGAGCGGCGGGAGCAGGCTCAGCGACAACCGGTGCGGGTGCTGCGGGGGCGGGTGCCTCTGCGTTGGTCGGCGCCAACTGCCCCGGGCAGTCCCCAAGGATCCGCGCCATCGCGTCGTGCTCAGCCTGTGTCACCCACAGCGCGTACGTTGCCTTCACCGAGATCTGCCGTGCGACGTACTCGCACCGGAAGCCCTTGTTCGGCGGCAGCCACGTCGCGGCGTCGCCGTCGCCCTTCTTCTGGTTGGTGGGCCCGTCCGTCGCCTGCAGGTTCAGCGGGTCGTTGGCGAATGCCGTCCGCTGTTCAAAGGACAGCTGCTGCGCGCCCTTCTGCCAGGCGTCGCTGAGGGCCACCACGTGGTCGATCTGCACCGCGGTGCTGGTGGCCTGCCCTCGCAGGAAGCTGATGCTGCTGCCCGTGTAGGGGTCCGCCAACATCCCCGACTTCACCTTGCACGGGACGCTGTTGACGTAAGTGATGGCGGTGAGGTCCCGTTTGAGGGTGTCGTTGCGGGTGTCGCAGCCGTTCCGGTCCACGTCCAGCCACGCTTGACCAAACAGAATACGGTCGTAACCGGTCTTCGGCGCACGTCCCTTGATGGGGAGGGTGGCCAGCAGGTCCAGTGCCTTGGTCGCGTACGCGGGCTGGGCCTTCGGTGCCGTCACGTCACCTTGCGCGGCCACGGCGGCCGTATCGGGGTCGAGCGGCGCACCCGTTTCCCTCGGCGTGGGAGCGGACGACGGCGTCACCGTTGCGGATGCCGTCGGGCTTGCCTTGCCGGGGGCCGCCGTCGCCGTGGTCTCCGAAGCGGCGGCCTCCAGGTCAGCGGTGGACACCCGCGGTGCGCTGAGGCCGCCAGCAAGGAAGAGGACAAACGAGACAGCGAGGGCGACGGCGCCGGCCTTGCGTTTGGCCGGCAGCCACGCCCAGGACCGGCGTCCGGTCAGCAGGACATAGAGGCCGGTGAGCCCGGCAGAAATGGCCAGGAAAATCAGGGCGCCGCCGATTCCGCTGCTCAGTGCGCCAAGCAAGATAAACAGTGCGGTGATAGCCCCGACAACGGCTGTGGAGGCGCGCGGTTTTTGCGGCGGTTTCGGCGCAGGCGGCTGGTCGCCGAAAAGGGCCTGGTAGTTCGACATTCTTTTCCCCATTTAGAGGGCCGCAGAGATAGGGCCCGGCAATTTGCCGGCCTTTGCTTAGCCGAACAAATGTGTCGCGCCTGAGCCTATTTCGCTCCTTCTGGCCGGAATTGCGGATCCGTTGATCCTCGGCAAACATTCAGCTGTTCTTGAGCCTTTCTTGATCGCAGGCGTCGCACAGCGGACTTTGGCCTTAACAATGGCCGGGAGGTCGCCCGGCTTTTCGGCATCCGGCGTTAACCTCCCCTCCAACTCCCGGCACGGAACGCGCAACCTGTCCTCCCTAGCGTGGGCAGGTCACCGGCCCACCGGCCGCACGTTTCTTACTGGGAGGAAACCACCCATGCGCACAGTCCTGACCGCCGCGGCAACCGCCGCCCTCATCGCCGCTGCTGTTGTTTCGCCGGCGGGCCCCGCCGCCGCAACCACGGAGAACGAAGCCGGCACGCCGTCGTCGAACGCTGCCGGCGCCGCCACCTCCGCGCTTAAGGTGAACGAGCGCAACGGCTCCTTCGACCTGCAGAGCCACCGCGGCGGCCGCGGTGAGTGGACCGAGGAATCCCTCGCCGCGTTTAAGAACTCGCTGGCGCTGGGTGTCACCACCCTGGAACTGGACACCCACCTGACCGGGGACGGCAAGGTCATCGTCTGGCACGACGACACCATCCAGCTTGCCAAGTGCATCGACACCGCACCCGCTACCGCCGGCGACCCCAAGTTCCCCTACGTGGGCGACCGCGTGGCCGAGCTGTCCCTGGCCCAGATCAAGACCCTCAACTGCGGCTACACGCAGCTGGCCGGCTACCCGGAGCAGGACGTCATCGAGGGCAACCGGATCGCCGAGCTCAAGGACGTCTACCAGCTCGTCCGCGACGCCGGCGCCGAGAAGGTGCGCTTCAACGTCGAGACCAAGGTCGAGTCCAGCCAGGTCGGCGGGGCCGGCATGGAGTCCCTCACCCGTGCCGTTGTCACCGAGATCCAGGCCTCCGGCATGGCGGACCGCACCACCGTGCAGTCCTTCGACTGGTCCTCGCTGAACCTCACCAAGGAGCTCGCTCCGGAGCTGCCGCTCGTGGCGCTCTCCAGCGGCGACGCCTGGATGGGCGTGGGCCAGCCCGGCGCCAGCCGCAACCTGGGCGGCATCGACATCGACGACTACGACGGCTCGCTCCCCAAGGCCGCAGCCGCGCAGGGGTACGACGTCGTCTCCCCCACGTTCCGCTCCGTCACCCCGGAGATGATCGCCGAAGCGCACGAACTCGGCCTGCCCGTCATCCCCTGGACCGTAAACACCACTGCTGACATGGCTCGGCTGATGGACCTGGGCGTGGACGGCATCATCACCGACTACCCCACCCGCTTGCGCACCCTCATGGAAGAGCGCGGCCTGAAGCTGCCGAAGGCTTATGAGGTGGAGGGGTAGGCTTTCCGGCTGCCAGCCGGGGGCAATGGCCCCCGGCGCACGCGCCGGTTATTTTCGGGCAGCGCGGCGCGTGAAGACCAGGTGGATCACGCCTTGCGGGGAGGGGGTGGCTTCAATGTCGAAGCGCTCTTCGAGTCCCTCAAGCCCGTCCCAAAGCCGTTCGCCCCGGCCCAGGAGGATCGGGACGAGGACGACGTGCAGATGGTCGATCAGGTCGGCCTCAAGGAACTGCCGCACGGTGGTGGCGCCGCCGCCGATCCGGACGTCCATGCCGGGGGCCAGGGCGCGGGCCTGTTCCAGTGCGGAGACGGGATCCGCGTCGACAAAGTGGAAGGTTGTTCCGCCTTCCATTTCGAGGACAGGCCGGGGATGGTGGGTCAGGACAACCACCGGTGTGTGGAAGACCGGGTTGTCGCCCCACCACCCTTTCCAGTCCTCGTTCTCCCACGGACCGCGCTGGGGCCCGAACTTGTTCCGCCCCATGATTTCGACGCCCACCCCGGTCCCCCACTGGCTGGCGAACGCCTCGTCGACGCCGAAGGACCCTTCCGTCTCCCCGTGCAGGCCCATCGCCCGGAACGTCCGCGTCTCGAAGGCCCACTCCAGGAGCCGGGTGCCTGCGTGCCCGAACGGCGCCTCCAGTTGCTGGCCCTCGCCGGTGCCGAAGCCGTCGAGGGAGACAGAGAAGTTGTGCACGCGGACGAGGGACATGGCATCGCTCCTGAAGTGTCGGTGGCAGCCACTGTAGGGCGGTTAATCCCCGCGGCTCAAGGCCTCCGGCCTATCCGGGTGCGGCCTGTCCTCGATTCATCGGCTCCGGGCCAGGGTGACCTCGACCGGGTTGCGGACGATGTCGAGCACGGGCGAGGTGCGCTGGACGTAGCGGCACAGCTCGTCGACCTCCTGGTCGGAGGCATCGGCGTCCACCCGGTACGTGATCCCGATCTTCTGGTAGCCGGGGCGGACGTCCCGGGAGAGGCCGAGAAAGCCGTGCAGGTCAAGCTCGCCCTCGATGTCGAAGTCGAGGCTGCGCACGGTGATCCCTTTGGCGGCGGCGTTGTAGACAAAACCGACGGTCAGGCAAGAGGTGAGGGCGTGCAGCACCGCCTCAACCGCATTGGGCGCGGTGTTGCTGCCGAGCAGCACCGGGGGCTCGTCCCCGGCCAGGGTGAAGGGCTCCGTCCGGGACGAGTCCTCCGCGTTTGCACCGTAGAACCCCTGGATCCGGGTCTGGCTCCGGCCTCCGCCCTGCCAGCTGGTGCTGGCGCGGAAGCGGAACTGCGCGATGGACGGGTCGCCCTGGATCGCCCCGACGGTATCGGCGAGCTGGGTGACGCTGATGCCGTTCAATTCGACGGCTTCGGTGGGCGCGGACATGGCAATTCTCCTTCTGGTTGTTGTTGTGGACATGGTTGTTCTGCCCGGCGGACTGCTGGCGCCGTCCTGCCGGTGGTGCGGGGTTGTTGTTCTAGGCGGGCTTGTGGGCCCGCATCACCATCGTGTGGGCGCCGAACCCGCCGGCCGTGGCCCGGGTGGAGGCGCTGCTGCTCGCGGCGAAGTAGTCCAGGTCCCCCAGGCGTTCGACGTCGGTGAAGCCCGCCTCGGTGAACATGCCCAGGTAGTCGGCCTGCGTCGTCGCCCCCACGATGCACTCGGCCCACAGCCGCGGCTTCGCGCGGCAGGTCTCCGAAGGCAGGTCTTCGACCACGATGTCGGCGATCTGCACCCAGCCGCCGGGCCTGAGCACCCGGTACATCTCGGCGATTGCTTTCCGTTTGGCCGGGACGAGGTTGATGACGCCGTTGCTCGTCACGGCGTCCACACTCCCGTCCCCGAGGGGCAGGTTCTCGGCGTTTCCCTCCAGGACCTCGACGTTGTCCGCCCCGGCGAGCCGCGCGTTCGCCCTGGCCTTGGCGCGCATCGCTTCGGTCATGTCGACGCCGTACACAAAGCCTTCGGCGCCCACGGACAGGGCCGCCACGAGCAGGTCAGTTCCCGAGCCCGAGCCGATGTCGAGCACCGTGTCCCCCGGCCGAAGGACCCCGGCCGCGAACGGGTAGCCCACGCCGGCGAACGATTCGACCGCCGCGGCGGGCAGCCGGTCGAGGTGCTCCGGCGGATAGCCGACGTACTCGGCGGCCGCCCGGCCGGTCGGGAAGTGGTACCCCTGCTGGGGGCTGAGGGCCACGTTCGTATACATGGCGATGACGGCGTCGAAGATGACCTGGCGCTGGTCCGAAGTAATGACGACCATCTCACTGGCCTTTCCGGTTCAGGGGGTGGGGCTGTCCGCGAAGCTGCGCAGGAGGGCGTGGACCCGGTCGGCGACGCCGTGGTCCACCGGTTCGGCGCCGAGGTCGCGGATGCGCGCCTTCAGCTCACGCTCGAACTCCGCCCGCGAGCAGCAGCTGCGGCAGGTTTCCAGGTGGGCATTCAGCTCGGCCTCGAGCCGCCCGCCCAGTTCGTGGTCGAGATGCTCGGCGAGGACGCGGATGGCTTCCTCGCACGAGGTGATGGATGTGGGCCTCATTCCCGTTCTCCCTTCCCCTGCACCGGCCCGCGGCCGGGCCCTGCGTACTGCCACAGGTGCTTCTGCATCAGCGCGCGCCCCCGGGAGAGGCGCGACCGGACGGTGCCGACCGGTACGTCGAGCGCCGCGCCGGCGTCCCTGTAGGACAGCTCATAGACGTCCACCAGCACCACGGCGGAACGGTACGGCTCCGGAAGCGAGTCGAGCGCCGCCTGCAGGTCAGTCCGCAGCAGCGCGTCGAAAAACTCCTGCTCCGGGTTGCCCCACCACAACAGGATCGGCTGGTGGATACGCTCAAAGATCGAAAAGTCTTCGGCGTCGACCCCCAGGGACTCCTCTTCCGGGCGTACACGGGCGGCGCGATACTGCGAAATATAGACGTTGGTGAGGATCCGGAAGAGCCACCCCTGGAAGGTCCCGCGGTCAGCCAGTGTTGGGAGCTTCGCCCAGGCCCGCGTGAGCGCCTCCGCCACCAGGTCCTCGGCGTTGGTGCGGTCGCGGCACAGCTTCACCGCGGCACCGTAGAGCTTCGGCAGCAGCGCCTGGACTTCGTCCGCGAACCATTCGTGCTGCGCCGACGACCGCACTGCCTCGGTTGCCATGCTCATAGGATCACACACCTTCTTCCTTAAAGGAGAAGACGCAGCAGTGCCGGATTGGTTCCCGACGAACCGTTCCCGGCGACCGCAGTAGGAGGGCTTGCGGCGGGCCTCGTTCGTCCCCGCCCGCACATGACGGCCCACCCTAAAATGAGGCATGGACTTCACGGGCGTGCTTTGGACGGTACTGGGTGCCGGGCTGATTCTGCTGATGCTCGCCGACGTCTTCCATACCCTCCTCTACCCGCACGGTTCCGGTCCCGCCGGCCGCGCCATCATGCGCGGCTTCTGGGTCCTGTCCAGGAAGCTGCGCGGCCGGGCATCCTCCATCGCCGCACCGCTGGCCATGGCCACCGTCATCGCCGCCTGGGCAAGCCTCGCCGTCATCGGCTGGGCCCTGCTGTACCTGCCGCACCTGCCGGACGGTTTTGTCTACGGTGCAGGCGTGCCCCCGCACGCCGACTTCGCCGAGGCCCTCTACATTTCGATGGTCACCCTGTCCACGGTGGGGTTCGGCGAGATCGTGGCCGCCCACCCGCTCCTTCGGCTGGTCTCGGCGCTCCAGGCCGTCACCGGGTTCGGCCTGCTGACCGCCACTGTCTCCTGGATCCTGCAGACCTATCCCGCCCTGAACCGCCGTCGAGCCCTCGCCCACCAGCTGAACCTGTTCCGGGAAGCGGCAGGCCCGGGCGGCCTGGCCGCACTGGACCCCCGCCACGCGGCAGGGCTCCTGGAATCCCTCGCCAGCAACGTGGCAACCATCAGCATCGACCTGGTGGCGTTCCACGAGACCTACTACTTCCGCGAGGTGGAGCGGCGCGCGTCCCTCCCGGCCACAATCTCCTACGCCCATGAGCTGGCGTCGCAGGCCACCGGCAGCGAAAGCGAGGAACTCCGGTTCGCCGGCCGGATGCTGCACGCGGCCCTGGACCGGCTGGCCGAGGTCCTCCGCGGCAAATTCGGCCACACCGGAGACACCTCCTCGGACGTGTTCGACAGCTACGAACTGCACCACCGGCACCGCCGCGCTGAGGAATAACGCACCCGCCGGGCGTACCCTGAAACCATGGAAGCCGACGTCCGGCACCTCCGCCTCCGCACCGGCATTACCGTGCCCTGCTTCGTCAGTGCCAGCAGCCAAGACAACAGCAAGGACGACGACGGCGCCACGCCCGTGCTGCTGCTCCACGCCTGGGGTGAGTCCCGCCGCAGCTTCGACCGGCTGATCCCACTGCTCACCGGCCGCCGCGTCTACGCGCCCGACCTGCGCGGGCAGGGCGGGGCGGACAAACCTCCCAACGGCTACTCCCTTGCGGAACAGGCGGAGGACGCCGCCGCCATCCTGGACGCTCTCGGCGTGCCGCGCGCCGCCGTCGTCGGGTCCTCCAGCGGCGGCTACGTGGCCCAGCAACTCGCCGTCGCGCATCCCGGCAAGGTGGCCGCGCTGGTGCTGGTGGGTGCTCCCCTCAGCCTGCAGGGACGGCCCGCCTTCGCCGACGAGGTGTACGCCCTGACCGATCCCCTGGACGAGGCCTGGGTCCGCAACTCCCTGTCCTGGTTTCCCCGGGTGCACGACATCCCGGACTGGTACCTTGAGCACCTGGTCCAGGACGGCCTCCGCATGCCCGCCCACGCCTGGAAAGCCATCCTTCACGGGCTCTGCGATGCCGTCCCGCCCACCGCAACCGGGACGATCCACGCGCCAACGCTCATCCTGTGGGGTGCGCAGGACAACCTGTTGCCCAGAGCCGACCAGGAAGCCCTGGCCGCCCGGATCCCCGGCGCCGTGCTCAAGGTCTACCCCGACGCGGCACACTGCGTCCTGTGGGAATGCCCGGAACGGGTCGCGGAAGATACGACGGCGTTCCTCGCCCCGGCTGCCCAGCGCGGCGCACCGCGGGCCACGCCATGAGCATCTGGGCCGCACGCGTCCTGGCTCACCGCGCGAAGGCCGCCTACGACAACCTGCCCCTGCCGGCACCCGTGGTGGCCGCGATGGTCCTCGACCGTCTCCTGGCCAGGCTCCGCCCCCTGCCGCTGTCCGTACCCCGGTCCCTTCACCGGGCGGCCGGGGCAGCGCTGGTGTGCGCGGGCGTCGGCCTGAACGCGTGGGCGCTGGCTGAACGCCGGCGGCGGTCGGCCGGGCCCTTCGCGCTGGAGCACCCGGAGGAGCTGGTCACCACCGGGCCGTACGCGCTGACCCGCCACCCGATGTACGTCGGCTGGTGGCTCATCGAGCTCGGCGCGGGGACCATGTCCGGGTCAGCGTGGGTTTTCCTGACGCTGCCCGCCCAGTTACTGCTCGAGCACCGCTTCGTCGTCGCCGAGGAGGAGACGCTGGCCCGGCAGTTCCCGCAGACCTACCCGGGCTACGCGGAGAAGGTTCCGCGCTACATCGGACTCTAAGAAGGAGCCGATGCCGGGGACAATCGGCCCGTCGGCGGCTGCGCCCGGCCGGCTGTCCTACCCCTCGCAGGCCACCCCATCGCCGTCGCCATCCAGCCCGGAGCGGTACCCGGCCGTTCCTGCGTAGAGCGGCGCTGCGCCGGCAGCCACCGCCTCCGCGCAGTTGGCGTAGTAGACAACAGCGGCGTTGGAGGCGGCTGCGACATACGCCGGCGCCGGCTGCCCGGGGCAGCTGGCCAGTATGCCGGCGATGGCGTCATGCTCAGCCTGCGTCACCCACAGGCCGTACCGCGCCTTCACGGAAACCTGCCGGGCGACGTACTCACACCGGAAGCCCTTGGCGGGCGGCAGCCAGGTGGCGGCGTCGCCGTCGCCCTTTTGCTGGTTGGTGAGCCCGTCCGTGGCCTGGAGGTTCAGCGGATCGTTGGCGAACGCCGTCCGCTGCTCCGTGGTCAGCTGCTGGGCGCCCTTCTGCCAGGCGTCGCTGAGCGCCACCACGTGGTCGATCTGCACGGCGCTGCTGGTTGTTGTGCCGCGGATGAAGTTGATGCTGGTGCCCGTGTAAGGATCGGCCAGGATGCCGGTCTTGACCGTACAGGGAACGCTGCTGGTGTAGGTGATCTCGGTCAGGTCCCGCCGGAGGATGTCGTTGCGGGTATCGCAGCCGTTCTTGTCCACGTCCGCCCATGTGGGGCCAAACAGCGCCCGCTCATATCCCGTCTTGGGGGCCCGGCCCTTCACTGGGAGGGTGGCCAGAAGGTCGGCCGCCGCGACCCCGGCAGGCTCGGCAGCTGTTGCGGTGGAGCTGTCCAGGGTGTCGGCGCCAACCGCCGGCATGGCACCGGTGAAGAGGCCCAGGACAGCGGCAAGAACGACGGCGGCCGCCTTGCGGGTGCCGGACGCGAGCATGGTTTCAGGCAAGGACGTGTTGATGGACATGCAGTTCCCCAGGTTGTGTGCACGGTAGGTTCAGGCGCCATGGCATCGTGGCCGCGTTCGCGCCGGGGAAGAGCCTATTGCCCACCGTGTGCCGGAAAGGGCCGTTTTGGTGGAACTGGGGAAATTCTTGAGCACTCCTGCGCCAACCCTGCGCTGCGTCCGGCGCGGGCAAGGCTGGCGCCTTCGCTCATCCGAACAGCGCAGCCACCCTGGTCAGGGTCTGGAAGACACCGTAGGCCAGCGGTATTCCCACCAGCGCCCAGGCAATGGCGAGCTTGCCGGCCGATACCTTGGTGCGCGCCTGTGCGCCGGAAGTGTGTGCGGTGCTCATCTCAGGCCTCCAATACAGGTTCGTGGGCCCGGCCGCGGTCGGGCCGGGGTTCATGGAACCGGGCGTCCACCGGTTTGACCATCAGGTTGGCGAGGAACCCGACCACCAGCAGCGCCACCATGGTCAGCAGCGCCGGCTGGTAGGACGCGGCGTCCAGCTGGCCGGGCTTGCCCTGGGCGTCGAGGAAGGCGTTGACGATCAGCGGCCCGGCCACTCCGGCGGCGGACCAGGCGGTCAGCAGCCGGCCGTGGATGGCGCCCACCTGGTAGGTGCCGAACAGGTCCCGCAGGTAGGCCGGGACGGTCGCGAAGCCGCCGCCGTAAAAGGAGATGATGACGAACGCGAGCGCCACGTACAGGACGGTGGTGGCGGACCCGGCGAGCGCCAGCACCGTGTACAGCACGGCTCCGACGCCCAGGTACACCATGTAGATGCGCTTGCGGCCGGTCACGTCGGACGTGGCGGACCAGGCGAACCTGCCCGCCATGTTGCCGATGGACAGCAGCCCCACAAAGCCTGCGGCGACGGCGGCACTCACCGCGGAGACGCCGTCGGACGCCCTGAAGAAGTCCTGGATCATGGGCGCGGCCTGCTCCAGGATGCCGATGCCCGCGGTGACGTTGCAGAACAGGGCGACCCAGACCAGCCAGAACTGCTTGGTCTTCACCGCATTCTTGGCGGACACGTTCTCCGTGGTCACCAGCTTGGCGGCCTTGACCTTCGCGGGGTCGAACCCGTCGGGCCGCCACCCGTCGGCGGGGACCTTGATAGTGAACGCGCCGAAGAGCATGTAGGCGAGGTAGACGACGGCGAGCGTCAGGAAGAGCCGGCCGACGGCGTCGCCGCTGGCCACCCAGCCCTGCGCGCCGGAGTCGGGATCGTACGCCTTAAGCAGCGCGGTGGAGACGGGGCTGGCAATCAGTGCGCCGCCGCCGAAGCCCATGATCGCCATGCCGGTGGCGAGCCCGGGCCGGTCCGGGAACCATTTGATCAGCGTGGAGACCGGCGAGATGTAGCCGATGCCCAGGCCGATGCCGCCCACCACCCCGTACCCGAGGTACACGAGCCACAGCTGCTGGGTGAAGATGCCCAGCGAGCCGATCAGGAAGCCGCCGGCCCAGAACACGGCCGAGGTGAACATCGCCTTGCGCGGGCCGTTCCTGTCCACCCAGGTGCCCATGACCGCCGCGGAAAGCCCGAGCATCACGATGGCGATGGAGAAGATCACGCCGATCTCGGTCAGGCTGGCGCCGAAGTGCTCCACGAGCGCGGTCTTGTAGACGCTGGTGGCGTAGGCCTGGCCGATGCAAAGGTGGACGGCGAGCGCCGCCGGTGGCACCAGCCAGCGGTTGAACCCCGGCGGGGCGATGGTTCGTTCTCGGTCCAGCCAGCCCATAGTTGCTCCCTTGCTCCCCAAAGACGTCGGTGTCCTGCCGCGGTTCCGGCCTGCTGCCGGTCCGGCCTGCTGGCTACCAGTGCCAAAAGTCCCCTAAGCGCGGCGGCCTCCGGCCATCATGGTGCACATCACTTACCCTCGGGTAACTCCTGCGGCGAGCGGTACCGGATTCACGGTGAGCGGTCAGGCACGTTCCACGAACAGGTGGACGCCAAGGTCCCTGGCCGGTTCCACGCCCCGCCGGATCTCGTCGACGGTCCACTCAGACACACCGATGTAGCGCGCCTTGCCTGCCCGGACTATGTCGGCAAACGCTGCTTCACCCGGTACGGCCCTCGCTACGGGCATCAGCAGGCACTATCCTCTGTATTGCTGACACTGCCCCGGCAATGGTTGCCTCCCGTTCCGGTTCAGCCCCCGGTCCAAGCAAAGGTGTGCGTATGCGGCAAGCAGTTCCGACCGACTCAGCATCTGTCGTTCAACTGGTAATCGAGGCCGAACTGTTCCCGCCGGAGGCACGGGCATTCCTTGAAAGCATGATGGACAGCTATTTCGAGACCGGGCAGGCCGAAGGACACATGTGCCTGGTGGACGCCGATGAGGGGCAGACGGTGGGGGTGGTGTACTACCAGCCCAAACCGCCGGCTGACCGGGTGTGGGACCTGACCATGATTGCTGTCCACCCCGGCCGCCAGGGAAGGGGACGGGGTACAGCCCTTCTCGTGAGAGCCGAACAGGACCTGCGCGAGCGGGGCCAGCGGCTACTGCTCGTGGAAACATCGGCGTCGCCTGAATACCTCGGCGCCCGCAAGTTCTACGCGAGGAACGGGTATGACGAAGAAGCCCGGATCCGCGACTATTGGGAAGACGGTGACGACCTGGTGTTGTTCCGCAAGGCCTTGGGACCTACCGTGCCCCCACAGGTGACAGGAACGGTGCCAGCCTGACCCGATTCCGGGAGCCGGCACTCATTGTGATAGTCCGGTAGGCATGTCTTCTTTATCCGAGTCCTCCGCACCGGCGTCTGCCGCCGAGGAACGCAGCGCCCGCGTGGCCGTGACACTTTTCCCCCTGCTCATTCTGGCCGGAGGCGGCATCGCGCTTGCCGCGCCGTCAGCCTTCACCGGCCTGGCCCCGTGGATCAACCCGCTCCTGGGCATCATCATGTTCGGCATGGGCCTGACACTTACGCCCCCTGACTTCGCCACCATCGCCAGGCGGCCCGTCCCGGTGCTGATCGGGGTTGTGGCGCAGTACGCCATCATGCCGTTCCTCGGCTGGCTGATCTCCGTGGCGCTCGGGCTGCCGCCCGCGCTGGCGGCGGGTGTCATCCTGGTGGGCTGCTGCCCCGGCGGCACCGCCTCCAACGTGGTGTCCTACCTGGCCAAGGGGGACGTGGCCCTGTCCGTGGCGATGACCACTGTGTCGACCCTGCTCGCTCCCCTGCTGACCCCGGTGCTCGCCCTGTGGCTGGCCGGGCAGTACATGCCGGTGGACGCCGGCGCCATGGCCTGGTCCATCGTCCAGATCGTGCTGTTCCCCGTACTGCTGGGGCTGGTGATCCGGCTCTTCCTGCCGCGCCTGGTCAACAAGGCGCTGCCCGCCCTGCCCTGGATCTCCGTCCTGGCCATCACGTTTGTGGTGGTTGCCGTGGTATCCGGAAGCGCCAAGGCGATCTTCTCCGCCGGGCTCCTGGTCCTCGCCGCCGTCGTCCTGCACAACGGCCTGGGCTACGCCCTCGGCTACGCGGCTGCCCGGCTGTTCCGGCTGCCCGTCGCGTCCCGCCGCACCACCGCCGTTGAGGTCGGCATGCAGAACTCCGGCCTCGCGGCCGGCCTGGCACGGCAGTACCTGACTCCCGAATCAGCCCTGCCCGGGGCTATCTTCTCCGTATGGCACAACGTTTCCGGTGCAGTCCTGGCCGCGTACTGGCGCCGCCGCACCGCTCCCGCCGTGCGCGGGAACGAGTCCGTTCCGGTGGCGGCCACCGAGTAGCAGACGCGGGCGGGTGCCGCGCATGAGCGGCACCGGTGGTCCACGCCCTGATCCGGCAGGCCCGCCCCTGACCGCGTTGCGGTTCATCCTGGTCTTCGGGATCGTCAGCGCGCTGATGGACATGGTCTACGAGGGCGCCCGCAGCGTGACGGGCCCGTTCCTCGGCGTCCTGGGCGCCTCCGCCCTGCTCATCAGCGTCATCACCGGCGCAGGCGAAGCCGTTGCCCTGGTGCTGCGGATACTGTTCGGACGGCTGGCGGACCGGCCCGGGCTCCGGTGGGCCTTGGCGATCGGCGGCTACGCGCTGACCGCCGCGTCCGTGCCGCTGCTGGGAATCACCGACGCCCTGTGGGTTGCCTGCGTGCTGGTCCTCGTCGAGCGCCTCGGCAAAGCTGTGCGGAGCCCAGCCAAGGACAGCATGCTCGCCGAGGCAGGCACGGGACTGGGCCGTGGCAAGACCTTCGCCTTCCACGAAGCACTGGACCAGACGGGGGCGTTCCTCGGCCCGCTGCTGGTGGGTGTGGCCCTGTCCCTGTCGGGCAGTTACGGTCCGGGTTTCCTGCTGCTGGCCCTTCCAGGGGTGGCCGCCATGGCCCTTCTGTTCTGGCTGCGGAGGCGCGTCCCCAACCCTTCGGTCTACGAAATGGCGGGGCTTCCGGATCAGCCCGGCCCAGGCACGGAAGCAACAACTCCTGCTCCGGCACCCATGACAACAGAAACGGCGTCCAAGCTGCCCCGCCAGTACTGGCTCTACGCGGCGTTCAGCAGCCTGACCATGCTGGGTTACGCAACCTTCGGTTTGCTGTCCTTCCACCTGGTGGCCACCGGACTGCTGCCGCCCGCCCTCGTGCCCGTCCTGTACGCCGTGGCGATGGGTGTCGACGCGGCAGCGGCCCTGGCGTCCGGCTGGCTTTACGACCGGATCAAGCTGAAGGTTCTCCTTGCCCTTCCCGTGTTCGCGGCAGCCGTCCCGTGGCTGGGTTTCAGCAACAACACAACGTTGGCAGTCGTCGGCGTGCTGCTCTGGGGCGCCGCCATGGGCGTCCAGGAAAGCACCATGCGCGCCGCCGTCGCCGAACTCGCCCCGGCGGACCGGCGCGGCAGCGCCTACGGGATCTTCACCGCCTGCTATGGCCTCGCGTGGCTGGCCGGCAGCGTCCTCATCGGCCTCCTCTACGAACGGTCAACGGTCGCCCTGGCCGTCGCGGTCACCGTTATCCAGGCTGCTGCCCTGGCCGTGTTCCTTGCCGTACGGCCGCGGAAGGTGCCGTCACCGCGGCGGTGAGTGCCGCCGTCGTACGTCCTAAGCCTTACATCACCGTCGGCTTGCCGGGCTTGTGCGCTGCCCGGGCGGCTTCGAAGCTCTCCTCGAACGGCAGCGTGCCCACGTCCAGCAGCGGGTTGTTGTCCTGCGTCTCCACCAGTTCCCGGGCCGCCTGCTCCGACTCGACGTTCGGCATGGACCCCGGCAGGTGCCGCCGCGCAGATTCGGGCAGGAAGTGGATGGCGACAGCGGCAATCGCGGCCACGGCCATGAGGTAGTAGGCGATGGCCATGTCGTCGCCGGTCAGGCCGATGAGGGCGGCGATGATGAACGGCGCCGTCCCGCCGAAGATGGCCACCGCCAGGTTGTAAGCGATGCCCATGGCGGAGTAGCGGTGCTCGGTGGGGAACAATGCCGGCAGCGCCGAGGCGAGGTTGGGCACGGAGAACGCCACCGGGAAGGCGATGAGGGCCAGGCCCAGCAGGGTCATGGGGACACTGCCCGCCGCAATCGCCAGGAACGCCGGAACCGCCAGCAGCGCGGTGCTGCCGGCGCCGATCCACAGCACGGGCCGGCGGCCGATCCGGTCGGAAAGCCGCCCGGTGAACGGGATGCACAGCGCCATGGCGACCAGGACCGGGATGGTCAGCAGCGTCCCGTCCACCTCGCTGTACCCCTTGTTGGTGGTGAGGTAGGTGGGCATGTAGGAGGTGAGCGCGTAGGCTACGGTGTTCGCGGCGGCCGCGAGGATCATGGCCAGCAGGATGGGCCGCCAGTGCGCTTTCAGGATGCCTATGGGGCCCACGGGCCGGAGGTCCTCGCCGGTCTCGGGATGCTTGGCGGCCACGGCCTCGGCTTCCATCGTGGCCTTGAACGCGGCCGACTCCTCGATCTTCATGCGGAAGTAGACGGCAACGGCGCCCAGGGGGCCGGCCAACAGGAACGGGATCCGCCAGCCCCACGCCTCCATCTGCTCCTGGCCGAGCGTCAGCTGCAGGATGGACACCACCAGCCCGCCGGCGGCGAAGCCGAGGTAGCTTCCCATGTCCAGGAAGCTGACGTAGAAGCCCCGGCGGCGGTCCGGCGAATGCTCGCAGACGAAGGTGGTGGCGCCGGAGTATTCGCCGCCGGTGGAGAAGCCCTGGATGAGTTTAAGGACCACCAGCAGCACCGCTGCCCAGATCCCCAGCACCGCGTACCCGGGCAGCAGGCCGACGGCGAACGTCGCCACCGCCATCAGCATCAGGGTCATGGCGAGCACCTTCTGCCGGCCGATCTTGTCGCCCAGCCAGCCGAAGAATATCCCGCCCAGCGGCCGGGCGATGAACGTGGCGCCGAAGGTGCCCAGCAGGAACAGGTTCTGCACGGCCCGGTCCGCCTCGGGCAGGAACACCGGCCCCATGGTGGTGATGAGGTAGCCGAACACGCCGACGTCGTACCACTCCATCGTGTTGCCCACGATGGTGCCGCCCAGCGCCTTCCGCAGCGTGCGCCGGTTAACGACGTTGACGTCCGATACCTTCAGCCGCCGCTGCCTGTTGTGCTCTGTCATGGCTGGTCACCGCCTGCATCGCTCGCCAAGCCGGGCCCACGCCGTCGTTCTTCCTGCCCCCATGGGCGGCAACAGCCCAACACCTCCGCCCATCTTGCCACTGGCGCCCCGGGGCAACAATGGTTGCCTTTTTGAGGAACGCACGACGGCGGCGCGCGCCTTGCGAAGGCCGCTTGGCGGGAATGTCAGACCCCCATTAGAAGATGCTGATATGGGAATTAGGGCGGCAGCGGGGACAGGACTGGAGGCTATCTGCGCCACCGTTGCCGCCCTCGCCGCGCTTGATGCCGAGGACGCTGCCCTCGCATCTGCCAGTGCTTCGGCTGTGGCCGGAGACGGTGTGGATGTTCTTCAGCGGGCGTATGAGATCCGGCTTGAACGCCTGGGGCTCGAGTCAAAGCTGGAGGCCCAGGCCGCTGCACGAAAAGCCAGGTCCGCCGTCCAAGCCATGGACCTGCAGCAGGCCATGACTCCCCCGGATGCGCCCCTGCACGAGCGGACCTACACCGAGATGTCGACCATCGAGGAGATCGCCGGGATCCTGACCATCAGTTCCGGGGCCGCGTCCGCGTTCGTGACCCAGTCCCGGCAGGTGTATTCGCTGCCGCCGGTCATGGATGCCCTCTCGGTTGGGGCCCTGTCCTGGCAGCAGGCCCGCATCTTCGCGGACGAAACCGAGGCCCTGGACCACCCGGCCGCGGCCGCGCTGGTGGAGCATTTCCTCGACCCCGAGGCACCCAACCCTGCCAGGGGCTGCCCGGCATCGGAGCTGGTGCCCGGTCGGTTACGGGCAAAGGTGCGCAGCTGGCGGGAACGCCACCACCCCGAATCCATCGAAAAACGCCACCGCAAGAGCGCCGCGGACCGGCGGGTGGAATACACCCCGGACCGGGACGGGATGGCCTGGATCTCCGCCTACCTGCCTGCGCACAATGTCATGGCGATCTTGAACAGAACCACAGCCATAGCGCGCGGCCTCCAAAACCCCGAGGACCCCCGCACACTCACCCAGCTCAAAGCCGACATCTTCACCCACCAACTCCTCACGACGGGCGCTCCTCCGGAACCGGCCGCGGGCCTCAGCCCAACAGGGGCCCCCACGCCCCGCGCCGATGTCCTCGTGACCGTCCCGGTCTTCGCACTGCTGGGCCTCACCGATGAGTCCGCCGAACTCGACGGCTACGGACCCATCCCCGCCTCCATGGCCCGCGAACTCCTCGCCGGCGGCGCCGACTCCTTCCGCCGCGTCCTGCTCGACCCCCGCGACGGAACACCCCTGGAAATCGGCCGCACCAGCTACCGCCTCACCAAAGCCATGAAAAAAATCCTGCAGCTGCGGGACCGCAAATGCGTCTTCCCCGGCTGCAACAACAACAGCCTCGACAACGACACCGACCACCTCACAGCCTGGCAACACGGCGGAACCACCGGCATCAGCAACCTCGCACAACTCTGCCCACGCCACCACCGCCTAAAACACAACAGCCGATGGCAACCCACCGCCGCGACCAAGGACGAACCACCCGGCTGGACCTCACCCACCGGCCGCCACTACCAAGCCGAACAACCCGACCGCGAACCACCACAATGGCCACTCGGCATCCTCCCACAGGGAACCAGTCCGCCGAAAAGCAGTCCACCGAGAAGCATTCCGTCGAAAGCCGATTTATCCGACATCAGTCCGCTGGAGGGGGTACTGGTCCAGCTCCTCTCACGATGACCGGGCAGGGTCGGACCCGGCCAGTCCATGCCATGGCCAACAGGAAAGCCTCCATCATGCCGCCTTCCCGCCATCAGGCTGCCCCCCAGTCATGTCCGGCGGCCTTCGCCCCGGGCCTCAAGCTTCCAGGCCTCATGTTTCCGGGCCCCAAGCTTCCGGGCCCCAGGCTTTCGGGCCCAGGCTTTCGGGCCTCAAGCTTGTGTTCCGTCCGGGCTGGCCCTACCGTGAGGGAACTTGGCGGCTAAGTGCGGGTGTGGGCATGCGGAGGTTTACCTGGTTCGCGCGCTGCATCCTCCCGTGCCTGCTGGCCATCGTCCTCTCCGGTGCAGCTGTCCCGGCGTCTCCTGCCGCCGTCGTGCCTTCACCAGAAGCGGCCATCCCTGACGGTGCCTTGGGTGCCGTGGACGACTTCCTGCGCAAGCAGATGGCGGAGCTGGGGCTCCCTGGTGCGGCCGTCGTCGTGCTGAACGACGGGAAGCAGGTGCACTCCGCGGCGTTCGGCCGAGCCGACGGCTCTGGACGGCCGATGACCACGGACACACCGGTACTGCTGGCTTCGACCACCAAGTCCCTCACTGCAGTCGCAGTGCTTCAGCAGGTGGAGGCCGGCCGCCTCCGGCTGGATGAGCCGGTGCAGACGTACCTTCCGTGGTTCGCGCTGCGGGACGGCCGCTCGTCCGCGATCACCGTGCGACACCTGCTCAACCAGTCCAGCGGCATGGCGTCCAGGGACACCGCATTCGAGGGATCGTTTGCGCAGGGCCCGGAGGCGCTGGAGGAAAGCATCCGGGCATTGTCGACAGCACCCCTGGCAGGCGTACCCGGCGAGGCGTTCGGCTATGCCAACGCAAACTTCAACGTTCTTGGGCTGCTGGTGCAGACAGTGAGCGGGCAGCCTTTCGGGGACTACATGCGGGAGCACGTCTTCGGGCCGCTGGACATGGCGCACAGCCATCCGAACCGTGCTGCCGCCCGTGCTGACGGGGCGGCCGCTGGCTACTCGCGGTGGTTTGGTTCCTTTTGGCGACCGACGGAGGTGCCGGCGCCAAGTACCGGAATGCCGTCAAGCACCATGTACTCCTCGGCGAATGATCTGGGCCGCGAGCTAGCGATGCTGTTGGGCGACGGCTCCATTCCGGGTGGCCCGCGAATGCTTCAACCAGGCAGTGTTCGGACCATGCTCACGCCCGGCGTCAGGGTCGACGGGTCGAAGATGTACGCGATGGGGTGGTTCACCCGGCCGCTGGAGGAGTCCCTGCCGGCGGGCTCCGGTGGTGCGAGGCCCGGCGGTTCCGGGAGTGGCCTGCCGTTGCTGGCCGAGCACCAGGGCGAATGGGGCAACTCGCACACGTACCTGGCGATGGTCCCGTCCTCCGGGTTGGGTGTCGCCTTGGTCATCAACGCCAACGACACCTCGGCTCCGTCGCGGCTGAAGTCGATCGACACGAACATCCTGCGGATCCTGCATGGCCAGGAGCCGGTGCCGGCCGTGGTGCACGAGGACTGGCTGCAGCGCTACAGCTGGGCGGTGGCACTGGTGCTCCTGGTCACGGAACTGCTCAGCTTGTGGCTGGCGCTGCGCGTGTTGTTTCCGCGGCCGCCCGGGCGTTATGGCAGGCTGCGGCTCCTGTCGGTGGGGGTCGGCGCGCTGGTCCTTGATGCGTTCGCTTTGTGGCTGTGCTTAAGCTACGCCCCCGCCAAATTCGACACCGGCCTGGAGGTCATCATCCGCCAGTTCCCCGACGTTGGCGTAATGCTGGTGCCGGTCCTCGGCCTGGCGCTGCTCTGGTCGCTCCCCCGGACGGTGTGGCTGCTCGCTTGGCATCGAAGCCGCACAAGACGGGCACCGCCGAGGGCAAGAACCTCACCATTTGGATGAGAGGGCCTTTCGTCCCTGTTGCCTCCGGCCTTGGCAGTTATCTACTGAGGTAGCACCGGCGTTATTGCGGTCACCGGCCGAAATGCTGGACAGCCTGTAGTCCATTTTCGACTCAGAATTAACGAAACTGCCGGTCATCCGCGGCTGACATCTGGCAGGTGGAAAGAGGGCAGGTATGCGGGAACTCCATCCCCCGACGCTGCAGTTCCTCGGGGCAACGGACACAGTGACAGGCTCCAGGTACTTGATCCGCTCCCAAGACCACAGGGTCCTCATAGAGTGTGGGCTTTTCCAGGGCTATAAGCGTCTACGCGACCGTAATCGAATACCTTTCCAGATCAGCCCTGCAAACATTGATGCGGTGATCCTCACCCACGCGCATTTGGACCACAGCGGTTACATTCCAGCATTGGTGCGCGACGGGTTCCGCGGTCCCGTGTATGCAACGCCTGGGACTGCGGAACTCTGCAAGTTGCTGCTGCCCGACAGTGGCTACCTCCAGGAAGAGGAAGCCCGATATGCCGACCGCCGGGCATCCTCGACCCACCACCCCCCGGTGCCGCTCTACACCGCCGAAGACGCCGTCCGATCACTCAACAGCTTCAAAACCCGCGACTTCGACTACCCGTTCCCCTTGCCCGGCGGTATTGAAGCCATGTTTCTGCCAGCCGGCCATATCCTGGGCGCCGCCCAGCTGCACCTCCAATTGGCAGGCCGGACGGTGCACTTTACCGGCGACCTGGGACGGGCCGATGACCCCCTGATGTACCCGCCCAGGGCCCTGGACCCAGTCAATGTACTGGTCGCTGAATCCACCTACGGCAACCGCACACATCCGCCAAACAACTCCGAAGCCGAGCTCGGCGAGATCATTGCCCGCGTGGCCAAGCGTCATGGCGTCATCATGATTGCAGCGTTCGCCGTCGGCCGGGCTGAAACGGTCCTGCTGCACCTGTCCCGGCTTCTCAGCAAGCAGGCAATCCCGCCGATTCCGATTTTCCTCAACAGCCCGATGGCAATCGATGCATCCGACATATACCAACGCCACCGCGAGGAACACAGGCTCAAGGAGCACGAATTCAGGGCGATGTACAAAGTGGCCACGCCGGTCCGCAGCCCTGACGAGTCCAAACTGCTCAATCTCCGCGGCGGGCCCATGATCATCATTTCCGCCAGTGGCATGCTTACCGGCGGCAGGATCCTGCATCACCTTGCAGCCTACGGACAGGACCGGCGCAATGCCCTTATTCTCAGCGGATACCAAGCCGGCGGAACCAGGGGCGCCTCGCTCGCCGCAGGCGAACAATACGTGCGCATCTACGGCAAGGACATAAAGGTCGAGGCAGAAGTCATCCAAATGGAAGGACTATCCGCCCACGCCGACTCCAACGAGCTGATCCAGTGGATGAAGACCGCCCCAGCAGCCCCGTCCATGACCTACGTGACCCACGGAGAGCCCGACGCATCGGATGCCTTGCGGGCCCGGATCAAACGCCAGCTTGGATGGAATGCCCGCGTCCCCGAACACCTGGAAACCGTTTCAGTCGAGAATCCCCGCTGAGGGAGAGAACCGGGATCCTGCTACCGGTCCAGCTTCACCACGGTAAAGAGCACGGCCGAGTCCTCTTCGGCCTCCAGGCTGTGCATCCCGTCCGGGACGATCAGCAAGTCACCGGCCTTGCCCTGCCACGCCTCGCCGCCGGACCGGAGCCAGACCGACCCCTTCAGCACATAGACGGTTGCCTCGCCCGGGTTCAGGTGTTCGCTGAGCTTTGTGCCGGCACGGAACGCCATAACGGTCTGGCGCAGCTTCTTCTCGTGGCCGCCGAACACAGTGTCCGAAGCCCGCCCGCTGGATCCGGATACGGCGGCCTCAAGCTGTTCCCGGGCCAGGGCGTCAATCGATAGCTTCTGCACAGGTACTCCCGTCCCGATAGGAACTGCCGGCGCCCATCTTGAGGCCGGCAGCGCCACGCACTCCAGTAGCTGGGAATCATACGCCCGCCGCAACCCAACTTCCAACGGTTTACCCTCTCGGGCCTACCCTCGTACTCCTTCCCGAAACAGGGCCACGTGTCCCGACCCCTGCCGTTCCACACCGCAAGTCAAGGGGTGCCAAACAACGAGAGGGCGGCCGGTTAGTACCGGCCGCCCTCAGTTTCAGGGATTGCTATGACGTCGTATTCCTGAAGATCCAGAGTCCGCTGTCCCGGTCGCTGCCCAGGATGTAGGTCCGGCCGTCTTCACCGATGAACGTTTCCACGCCCCAGAAGTCGTTGCCGTGCTCGTCGAGGTAGCTGCCTACCTCCACCAGCTCACAGGTGCTGGTCTCCGACGGGTCGGCGCACTCAATCCGGACCGCGCGAAGCCCGCCGGAGTAGT
This sequence comes from Arthrobacter sp. AD-310, assembly GCF_054656615.1. Taxonomy (NCBI): domain Bacteria; kingdom Bacillati; phylum Actinomycetota; class Actinomycetes; order Micrococcales; family Micrococcaceae; genus Arthrobacter; species Arthrobacter sp. AD-310. The sequence continues at coordinate 87,195 of NZ_BAAHNO010000033.1, forward strand.
AGGACAGGTACGCGAGGCTCGGGTCCTGCGGATCCACTGCTACTTCGTGGACACTCAGGTCCCCAAAACCAAACGCTTTTTCAGGATCGTGGGCTTCGGGAATCGCATAGGTATCCAGGTCCTCAAGGGTGGTGGCATCCAGCAGGTGGACGTAGCCCCAGCCGTCGAAAATCGAACCCACTTCAATCTCAGCGCCGGTGGTCCCCACCGCAAGGTCTTCAGGATAGGTCCACGGTGCGTCCAGTGGCGCCAGGTCGAAGAGTCGGTGGAAGGCCGCATGGGTAGTGCAGACGGCCACGATCTCATCCACGAACGCACCGGAACCGCAGAACGGTTCCTCACCTGGTACCTCGCCGCTGTGATGGTTCACGAATAGCACCGCATCCCAGCCCGCCTCGGCCGCTTCATGGGCCTTCTCGCCCGGGAAACAGGCCTCCTCTGCTGCATTGGGGTCACCCACGGGTCCACGCTGGAGCACAAGGATGGTTTCCTCGCCGGGTTCCAGTGATTCCACATAGCCGGGGATGCTCTCCGGCGCCGGAATGGCTGTGGAATCCGGGCAGCCGTAGCCGCCGTAGACCACCGGGCCGTTCAGGGTCAGGTCATCCAGGATCGCCGGGGCCTGGCCGCCGGAAACAATCACCGACGGGTAGGTGCCCTGATGGTCTCCGCTGGTGATGGTGAAATCGTCGGTGCGGTAAGGGGCGAAGTCCTCGTCTGTGCCGATGATGAACCGGTTGTCGATGGTGAATTCGGCTTGGTGTGCGTTGCCCTCAGGAGTCAGGGACACGCCCAGGGATTCGAGCAGTTCCGGGTCAACGGTGGCGAACTCCGAGTCTCCCAGGAACTCCGCCTCGGCCGGATTGTCCACGTTCAAAAGGATGTAGCCGCCGTCCCAGTAGGAGAGGAGCATGATGAAATGACCGTCAATTTCCTTGACTACCATGTCGTGCAGGAATGAATCGGTGAGCCCGAGGTTGGGTTGATTCACGTTGAAATCGTTCAGGTCGTACTCGGCGACAAGGCGCGGGCGGCGCGGATTGGTGATATCGAAGATGTCCACGTCCGTGGCTTCTTCATTATCGGTCACCACAACGTAGGCGTTGTCGCCGGCGTCCCAGGCAAACGCGCTGTGAATTTCGTTGGAGTCACTGCTGCCCGGTTCCCGGTCACCGAAATTCTCTGAAAGCCGTTTGGGGTTATTCGGATCGGTGACGTCAAAGAGGGACACGCCGCCTTTGCCGTTTTTGCCGCATTCTTCGTTGTTCACCATCAGGATCTCGCCCGAGAACTGTGCGGTGGTAATTTCGGTAACTTGCAGGCCTTCGCCCGGTCGTGTGTCCTGGTGGGAGGGGATGAACCCTATGAGTTTCGGTTCAGACCCCGGTGGGGGTGAGGCCTGGTCCACGGTTGAGATATCGAGGATGTAGACGCCCGCGTCCGGGCTGGTCTGTCCGCCGGTTTCAGGTCCGGCACAGTCAGGCTCGCCCCAGTTGGCGAGGTAGGCGGTGTTGCCGTCCGGCGACACACTGACGTCTGCGATGAGGTCGGGTGTGTCGGTCAGGTCGACGACATCGACCAGTTCGATAATTCCAGATTCTCCGGTTCCGACGAGGTGTCCCTCATCCGTGCCATGCTGGCCATCCGGATCTGCTACGGCGCCAGTCAGTCCAAATGCTGACAGCGTCAGGGTGCTGAATGCTGCAAAAACACATAATTTACTGCGTTGTGGCATTGTTTGCCCTCCGGCCGAGTTTCTCTTGAGACCCCCCAATGGCGCTCAGCCTAGACCTGCAATTATTCCAGTGTCCAGATGATTTTTTAATTGCCCCGGACCCCTTCGCGGCCGCTCGAAAGCAGCACTTAGTAGGGGCTGAGCCTCGTAATCAGCGGAAGAGCACAGTATCGGAAGCGCGCCCGCTGGAAACCGGACAGGGCCGCCTCAAGCTGGTGACGGGCCAAGGCTAGAACTGCCAGTCCCCGATAGTACGCTCTCTGTTAACGACGGTGGGACACGCAACTGTTGACACCAGGCCACAGTCCGGCGGCGGGCTTCATCAAACGTGCCGGCCCTAACGACAGGAGCGATCAATGGAGGCGGACGTCATCATTGTCGGCGGCGGACTGGCCGGGCTGGTAGCCAGCAATGAATTGGTCAGGGCAGGCAAGCGCGTGGCTATCGTGGAGCAGGAGAACGCGGCCAACCTCGGCGGCCAGGCCTACTGGTCCCTCGGTGGCCTCTTCCTCGTGGACACCCCCATGCAGCGCCGCCTCCGCGTCCGGGACTCCTTCGAGCTCGCCTGGCAGGACTGGCAGGGCTCGGCCCAGTGGGACCGGCTCGACGGCGAGCACCCCGAGGATGAATGGTCTACGCAGTGGGGACGCGCGTACGTCGAATTCGCCACCGGGGAGAAGCGCCCCTAGCTTCAGGAACAGGGCATCCGCTTCACGCCGCTGGTCGGTTGGGCCGAACGCGGCGACGGCAGGGCCGGCGGCCACGGCAACTCTGTCCCCCGTTTCCACGTCCCGTGGGGCACCGGCACCGGCGTCTCCGAGCCCTTCGCGGATAAGGCCCGGGCAGCGGCCGGGATAGGGCAGGTCCGGTTTTACTTCCGGCACCGGGTAGACGGTTTAACGTACGACGGCGGCGCAGTCACCGGAGTGCGCGGGAGTCTCCTCGCGCCGGATGCCTCCCCGCGGGGAGTAGCCTCGAGCCGGGACGTTGTAGGCGAATTCGAACTGCACGCGCAGGCCGTGGTGGTTGCCAGCGGCGGCATCGGCGGGAACCATGACCTGGTGCGCAAATGGTGGCCGGAACGCCTCGGTACACCGCCGCGAAGAATGGTCACCGGGGTTCCGCACCACGTGGACGGCCGGATGCTGGACATCGCAGAGGCGGCCGGCGCCCGGCTGGTCAACCGCGATCGGATGTGGCACTACACGGAGGGCATCCGGAACTGGAACCCCGTCTGGCCGGACCACGCCATCCGGATCCTGCCCGGGCCGTCGTCGCTATGGTTCGACGCGCTGGGCCGCCGGCTCCCCGCACCCGGCCTGCCCGGGTACGACACCCTCGGTACCCTCCGCCTCCTCCGTACCACGCCCGAGATCCAGCAGTACAGCCACTCCTGGTTCATCCTTACCCAGAAAATCATTGAAAAGGAGTTCGCCCTCTCCGGCTCCGAGCAGAACCCGGACATCACAAACAGGGACCTCAAGCTCCTGCTCCGGACCCGGCTGGGACGCGGCGCCCCGACCCCCATCGAGGCATTCAAGGAACGCGGCGCGGACTTCGTCGTCGCCGGCAACCTGGCCGACCTGGTCAGCGGCATGAACGGGCTCACCGGTGAACCCCTGCTGGACTATTCGCAGGTCCGCCGGCAAATCGAGGAACGTGATGCAGAGATCCGTAACGCATATTCCAAGGACATCCAGGTCACCGGCATCCGCAACAGCCGCCGCTACCTCGGCGACAGGCTCTTCCGCACCGTCAGTCCGCATCGCATCCTCGACCCTGCCGCGGGTCCGCTCATTGCGGCGCGCCTGCATGTGGTCACCCGCAAAACGCTCGGCGGCATCCAGACCGACCTCACCGGCCGGGCCCTCGGACAGGACGGGTCCCCCATCCCCGGCCTCTACGCCGCCGGGGAGGCAGCGGGCTTCGGCGGTGGCGGCGTGCACGGTTACAACGCTTTGGAAGGCACCTTCCTGGGCGGGTGCATCTTCACGGGCCGGACGGCGGGACGTTCCCTGGCCAGCAGGCTCTAAGTCCGTGAACTGGGTCTAAAACCCGGTGATGGAGAAGGGTGACATGGCTGCCCCCGCCCCCAGCGCCGGCCGCTGCAGGTAGGTTTCGAGTTCAGGCAGGGGAATGCCCGCAGCGCGGGCAAGTGCCGAGGCACTCACGCTGCGGCTCGAAGCCTGCCTCAGCGCGGCACACAGTTCCTCCTCCACGGCGTCCATCTCCCACTGCAGCCGTTCGAGCCGCGCAGACGCCAAAGTGACGTCCCGCAGCGAGTCTGCCTCTACGTCCGGCGCCAGCGAAAGCGCGCCCAAAAGTGCCGGAGCCGCGGCTGCAGGAGGCTGGAGCGGGATCACGTCGGCCTCAGGAAGGCTGACCATGCTGCTGTCAAAGGGTTCTGCTACGGCTGTCATGTCATCTCTGATCTTGGTCGGCGCGTTTTATCTAGCTTGCCTAGTATTTAGTACATCAAACTAAATGTCCACTCGCTATTCAGTCAACCCTCGCCACCTGCTCCATGGCGTCACGCATCCTGGTGATGAACCGCAGCACGGTGGCCAGTTCCTCCGAATCCATCGCCTCAATAACATCAGCCAACGGCCGCCTTGCCTGGTCCAAGGCATGCAACTCCGCATCGTCGACCTGAGGAGTGGCCCGCAGAATTACGGCCCTGCGGTCCAGGGGGTGGGGTTCGCGCCGCACGGCGCCGCTCTGCACCAACCGGTCGACGAGCGCTGTAACGGAAGCCGAGCTGAGTCCAAGGCGGGTGGCCAGCGCCGTGGGCCGAAGCCCTTCCCCGGCGGCGGAGGCATCGCGGACAAACCGGAGGGCAAGGGCGTCAGTAGCTCCCCGGTCCATGATGGACCGCGTGCGCCGCAGCATGGACGTTTCCGCCGCGCGGTATTCGCTGAGTGCATCCAGAACGTCAATGAAGGTGATCCCCTGACGGGCCTCACGGGTGTCCAGGCTTCCTGCGCTGGGAAATGACCCCATATCCTTTTCCCTCGATAGGCTACTTACACGCTTCTCAAGCAAACAATAGTAGGTGATTTTCCGCGGACAGGCACGCTGGAATCCACTATGAACGAGTGGTCCCCTGCTGGTTTCCGCCGGGCCTGCCCGCGGTACCCTCAGTCCATGGACGCCGACACGCTGGTCAACTTCCTGCTGGTGCTCTTCTTCGTGCTGCTGGGCGGGGTGTTTGCCGGAACGGAAATGGCGCTGGTCTCCCTTCGTGAAAGCCAGGTCCGCCGGATGGAGAAATCGGGAAGGCGCGGCGCCCGGATCGCGGCGCTTGCAGGTAATCCCAACCGGTTCCTCTCCACCGTCCAGATCGGCGTCACCCTCTCCGGCTTCTTCTCCGCCGCATATGGCGCGTCCACGATTGCGCCCGACGTCGAGCCCCTCCTCGAAGGCCTCGGCCTCGGCGCCGCTGCCGAGCCCGTCGCCTTCATCGGCATGACGCTGCTGGTGGCCTACCTCTCCCTGGTGCTTGGCGAACTGGTGCCAAAGCGCCTGGCCATGCAAAGCGCCGTCGGCTTCACTAAGGTCCTGGCACCTCCCCTGCATGTCCTCTCCGAAATCATGCGCCCGGCCGTCTGGCTGCTGTCCGTTTCCACGGATGCGGTGGTCCGGCTCTTCGGCGGCGATCCGAAAGCCAAGCAGGAGAGCGTCTCATCGGAGGAACTGTGGGACATGGTGGCCCAAAGCGAGGAACTGGACAGGCACAGCCGCACCATCCTCACCGACGTCTTCGGCGCCGGCGACCGCTCACTGCAGGAAGTGATGCGCCCCCGTACCGAGGTCACCTTCCTCAGCGGCGACCTGACCATCGCCGAGGCACGCAGCCAGGTGCGCGACGGCCCCTTCTCCCGCTACCCGGTAATCGACAGGACGCCCGACGACGTCCTCGGCTTCATCCACGTCCGTGACCTCATGCCCCGGGACGGGGAGCAGGAGTACGACGGCGGCCGGGTGCGGGACATCGCGCGGGAAATCCTGCCGCTGCCCGGCACCAACAAGGTGCTGCCGTCGCTGTCCCGGATGCGCCGCACGGGTACGCACATCGCGCTGGTGGTGGACGAGTATGGCGGCACGGACGGGATCGTCACCCTCGAGGACCTGGTGGAGGAACTGGTGGGTGAGATCTACGACGAGTACGACGCCGGCACCGACCCCGAGGACCGGACCATCAAGTCCGGCGGGTCCCTGGACGTGGACGGCGCGCTGATCCTGCAGGAGTTCGAGTCCGTGTCCGGCATCGAACTGCCGGATGGGCACTACGAGACGGTTGCGGGATTCGTCATAGACCGGCTCGGGAGGTTGCCGCACCTCGGGGACCGGGTGGAGGTGGCCGGGCATGTGCTCACGGTGACAGGCATGGACCGGCTGCGGGTTTCACGGATCCGGGTGACGCCGGTGGGCGCCCCGCCGGAGCCTGCCTGACAGCTCCGGTCCCCTTCGGGCCGTCAGCCCTTCTTCAGCTCCTGGGCCAGCATCACCAGGATTCCACTGGGACCGCGCAGGTACGTCAGTTTGTAGATGTCCTGGTAGGTGGCCACCCCGCGCAGCGGATGGCAGCCGTGCTTCGCGGCAATCGCCAGGGCTTCGTCGATGTCATCAACCGAGAACGCCACCCGGTGCATGCCAATTTGGTTGGGCCGGGTGGGCTCCGTCTCGATCGCCTCGGGATGCATGTACTCGAAGAGCTCGAGCCGGCCGTGGCCGTCAGGCGTCTGGAGCATCGCAATCCTGGCGTGGTTGCCATCGAGGCCGACAGCGGTGTCCGTCCATTCCCCGCTGACGGTGTCCCGGCCCACCACCGTCAGACCCAGGTCGGTGAAGAACCCAATCGCTGCTTCAAGGTCGCGGACTGCGATGCCGACGTTCTCGAGTTTGATGGTCATGGGCTGCACGCTACCGAGGCTGGCGGTCCCGGTCCAGAGCCAAAACTGTCCTGATCCAGGGGTCAACTATCGCGTGGTACGCCGCCGATTTGTCCCGGCGGACACAGTGCCCGGCACCGTCGACCACCCGGACCTCGAGCCTCGGGTTGCCGATGGCGGTGAGAACAGCGCGTTTGGCCTCATCCACAAAGACGTCCCGGGTCCCGCAGACCACCAGGGCGGGGACGTCCAATGCCGCGGCAACGTCTGCATACGGCACGGGCAGGGCTGCGAGGCCCGTGGCCAGGAAGGCGTCGTCGCACAGCGTCTTTGCCCGGGCCCACTCATACATCTCGCTTTCGGGCCAGTGCGGATGTTCCTGCCGGCCTTTTGCCAGTTCCCCCGTGAGGTCGGCGCGGAAGTTGCGGGCAGCGACAACGTTCCAATGTGCCGCTGCGTCCTGGTCCCAGTCGCCGGTGGCGAACCAGGCAGGATCCTCAAGCACAAGGCCCGCTACAAGGGCAGGCGCACGTACCGCAAGGGCGGCGGCGATGCCGGCTCCCATCGAGTGGCCTACCAGGATGGGCTTGCCCAGGCCTTGCGATGAGATCTCTTGTACTGCCGTCAGCGTTGTTTCCAGCATCGCCTCCATGGGCCCGCGGCTAAGCTGGCCCGGCGTGAAGCGCGGAGAAGCACCATGGCCGAGGGCGTCCAGTGCTGCAACCCGGTACTCGCCCGCCCAACTGGAGACAGCCTCTGCCCAGCAACGGCCGGAGTCTGTCAGGCCGTGGAGCAGTACGAGCGGCCCGGCTGCAGCGTCGTCCCGCCCGTGCCAATGCACAGCCAGGACCCCCGCCGCCCGGGTGTATCCACCGGTTCCGGACCTCACTGCACCACCCAGGCACTAGTGTCAGCCGGGAGCATCCCGTCCACAAGTGGCGCGCTGGCGAGGACCAGGTCGCCGTCAGGGAGCCGTACCGGCGCATTGCCGAAGTTGGTGATGCAGCGCCAGCCTCCGGGCCTGGAAAAGTGCAGGACGCTGCCTGCCTCGCCACCCTCCCAGTGCATCGTTTCCCCGGCCTGCAGTTTGGTGCGCAGCGCAAGAGCGGACCGGTACAGCTCGAGAACACTGTCCGGCCGTCCGTCCTGGGCTGTGACGGCGTGCTCACCAAACCAGTGCGGCTGGGGCAGGTGGGCCACAGCCTGCCCGAAGCCGAACGAACGCCCGCGGGTGTCCCAAGGCAAGGGAACCCGGCACCCATCACGGCCCTTGATCCGGTGGCGGCTGCGCTTCCACATCGGATCCTGCAGGACGTCCCGGGAGAGGTCTGCGACTTCGAACAAGCCCAATTCCTCCCCCTGGTACAGGTAGGCGGATCCGGGGAGGGCAAGCATCAGCAGTGTAGCCGCACGAGCGCGCCTCAACCCGACCCCCCGGTCCTCCGACGGCTCGCGGCCATCGGAGAGCAGCCACCCGTTATGCACTCCCGCCCCGGCCGGCAGCCCATAGCGTGAGGCATGCCGGACTACGTCATGGTTGGAGAGCACCCACGTGCTCGTTGCCTTGCTCTTCGCTGATTCGGCCATGCTGGCCATGATGGTCCGACGGAACTGTCCCGGGTCCCAGTCGGCAACGAGGAAGTCAAAGTTGAAGGCCTGTCCCAGTCCTTCGGCGCTTGCATAACGGGGACGGCGTCCGGCGGGCACCCATGCCTCCGCCACCGCCATTTTGGGAGGGTTGTACTCGTTGAAGAGCTGCCGCCAGGCGCGGTATATCTCGTGCACCTCGTCCCGGTCGAAGATCGGGTCGCTGCCGTCCGCAGGGGTCAGCCCCGCGTCCGTGGTGGGCTTGGAGCGCAGTGGTTCGGCGAGGTCCTTGGCAAGGGCATGGGCAACGTCCACCCGGAAGCCGTCGACGCCCCTGTCAGCCCAGAATCGCAGCGTGTGAAGGAAGTCCTCGCGGACTTCCTGGTTGTCCCAGTTCCAGTCCGGCTGCTCCTTTGCGAACAAGTGTAGGTACCACTGGCCGGGAGTGCCGTCCGGCTCCGTGACCCGGGTCCAGGCGGTGCCCCCGAAGTGGGAGGTCCAGTCCGACGGCGGCTGGTCACCATGGGGGCCGAGGCCGTCACGGAAGATGTACCGTGCACGGGCCGGCGAGCCCTTTGGTGAGGCCAGGGCTTCCTGGAACCAGGCGTGGCGGTTTGATGAGTGGTTGGGAACGATGTCCACGATGATTTTCAGCCCTGCAGCGTGAAGCGCCTCCACCAGGTCGTCGAAGTCCTCGAGCGTGCCCAGGTTGGGGTCCACACCGCGGTAGTCGTCCACGTCGTAGCCGCCGTCGGCCAAAGCGGAGGGGTAGAACGGGCTGAGCCACACGGCGTCGACGCCCAGCGCCTTTAGATAGGGCACGCGCGAGGTGATGCCGCGCAGGTCGCCGATCCCGTCCCCGTCGGCATCGGCAAAGCTGCGGGGGTAGATCTGGTAGACGGCTGCCTGCCGCCACCAGTTGGCGTCGGTGGCCTCGGCCGGAAGGGGGTCGAAGGGCATGGGTGAACTCCTAGGGTCGGCGTCCCTGTGTGGCGGGACGGTCCGTGAAAGGGGTGGAGGCTTACTTGGTGCTGCCGGCGCTCAGCCCGCCGATGATGTACCGCTGGAGCCAGAGGAAGAGCACGATGACGGGAACGGCGATCACGATGCAGCCCGCCGAGAACGCGCCGAAGTTTTCGCTTTGGTTGCCCAGCACCATGCCGTGCAGCCCGACGGCGAGCGTCTTCACCGAGTCGTCGGTGAGGAAGATGCTGGAGAGGATAAAGTCGCCCAGCACGCCGATCACTGATAACAGGGCCGTGATGGCCAGGACCGGTCGGGCCAGTGGCAGGACGATCTGCCAGAAAATCCGCGCGTGTCCTGCACCGTCGAGGGTCGCTGCCTCGTCGATCTCGCGTGGCAGGGTGTCGAAGAAGCCCTTGAGAAGCCACACCTGGGCCAGGGATCCGCCCATGAGTACCAGTCCGTAGCCGAGGAGGGTGTTGAGCCCGACGGCGGGGACCACCTCGCCAAAGTCCGCCACCAGGGTGAACAGTGCCACTGTCGCCAGGAACTGCGGAAACATTTGGATGAGCAGCACGCCGAGCAGTCCTGCCCGGCGTCCCCGGAAGCGGAACCGCGAGAAGGCGTAGGCGGCCAGGGTGCTGCACAGCACCTGCCCCGCACCAACCGCCGCCGCGACCATCAATGAATTGCCCATCCACCGCAGGAAGGGGCCGCGTTCGCCGCTGAACAGGGTCTCAAAGTTCTCCAAGGACAGCTGGGCGGGGAGGAGGCTGCCGCCCACTGTGCCTACGGGGTTCAGCGCCGCCGAAAGGATGTACAGGAGCGGGAAAAGGGCGACGGCGGCACCCAGGATGCCGACGACGTGCCGCCATCCCAGGTCGCGCCACCAGCGCCGGAAGCTGCGTGAGGGCCGGCTGGGGTGCGTTTCCGGCTCGCGGTGCTCCGCGGGGGCGGAAAGGGTGGTGCTCATTGGATTTCCTCAAGCGATCTGGTGGAGCGGAACTGTATGGCCGCCAGGACGGCGGTCAGCAGGAAGAGGAGGGTTGAGCCGGCAGCTGCAAGCCCGAACTGCGCGCCTGATGTGCCGAAGGCCATGCGGTACACCGCGCTCAGGAGGATGTCTGTTTCGCCGATCTGCGCCCCGGGCGGGAAAGGCCCTCCTCCCGTCAGGAGCTGGACGGCGTTGAAGTTGTTGAAGTTGAAGGCGAAGGAAGCCACCAGCAGTGGCGCGACGGAGATGAGCAGCAGTGGCAGTTTCACGTGCAGGAATCCGCGCACCGGGCCCGCGCCGTCTATGGCTGCTGCCTCCCCGACGCTGTCCGGAAGGGACTGCAGCGCGCCGGTGCAGATCAGGAACATGTACGGGAACCCCGCCCACAGGTTGGCCACCAGGATGGCTCCCTTGGCCAAGGTGGGTTCACCGAGCCAGTCGATGGCAGCGCCTCCCAGCAACCGGTTGATGAGCCCAAAGTCCTTGTTGTAGAAGCTGGACCAGACCATGAAGGTGATGAAGGTGGGGATGGCGTAGGGGACGATCAGGACCGACCGGTAGAAACGGCGGCCCCTCATGCCTGCCCGGTCCAGCGCAACGGCGAGCAGCAGGCCGATGACGAAGGAACCAAGGACGGAGACCGTCGCCAGGACCAGCGTCCAGGCGAAGGAGCCGATGAAGGCTGACCGCAACACGGGGTCCGCCAGGAGTTTCACATAGTTGTCCAGACCGACGTTCTCCTGCCACGACTGGTCCGAGATCCTTCGCCCCTGGCTGTCCGCGAAGTACGAGCGGTCGCCGTCTTTTTGGACGGTGTACGTGGTACCTGTGGCTGTATCCCGGAGGGTGTCGCCGGTGGCGTCGTATTCCAGCCTTGGCGCCTGCAGCTGGGCTGAGCTGACGCCGGAAGGGCGGATGACGCCGTCGTCCGCCGGGATCGACAGGTCGCGGATGGCCGTGCCCGCCGCGTTGAATTGGGCAGGCGTCAGGATTGTGTATCCGCGGACTTCGGTGACCCGTCCGCCGCTGACCGCAGCCTCCCCCGGGCCGAGCTTCTCGAGGCCCTGGTCCGTCCCTTTGAAAGCCTCTCCCGTTCCGGGATCGACAAGGAAGAAGGTGAAGGGGCCTGAGGACAGGGACCCGGTGGTGCCTGCGGTCAGCGTATAGGCCGGTGAGCCGGGGACAGGTTGCAGGGAATTCTGGACTATGGTGGCCACCGTCTCCTCCTTGCTGGTCCGGGTGCCGTCGCCGAAGTTCGTGGTGGAGATCTGGAGGTTGTACACAATCGGGACGATCATGAACACGGCGAGGAAGACCAGCCCGGGCAGGAGATACTTAGCGGGCAGGGCGCCCCTGCCCAGGTAGGCGGCGAAAACCGCCAGGCCGATGAGCCAGGCACCGGCGAGCATCCACCAGTGCGAGCCTGCCACCAGCACGGGGGTGATCCACAGCAGCGTTCCGGTGCCGGCCCCCAGGACGAGGACCTTCAGCAGGAGGGCCCCTACAGAAGAGGCAGGGCCAAGGGAGAGTGCGGGTTTCCTGCCGTTCGTCGAAGGGGCGGTGGTGGTGCGGCTTTCCATGTCACTTGCCTTTTGCTGCAATCGTCTGTCCGGCCTGGACCATCGTGGACTCAGGATCGGCGCCGGCCACGATGTTTGCCTCGGCCTGTCCCAGCGGGCCCCATACGGCGACCATCTGCGGCACCGACGGCAGGGGCGTGCCTTTGGCAGCAGCAGCCGCGATGGTCGCAGTCTCCGCATCCTCCTGGGAGGCGATCGCCAGGGCGGAGCTCAAGGCGGGCGGACGTGGCTGGGCCCGGTACAGAGCCAGCTGTGTTTCCTCGCTCAGTGCAGCCTTGCCAACGAACTCCTGCGCCAGGGCTTTGTTCTTACCGTGGGCGGCCACGAAAAATGCCTGCACGCCTACGAAGGGGGCGGCCGGCTGCCCGCCTGCGAAGCCCGGCACCTCACTGATGCCGTAATCGATGCCGGCCTTCTTCAGGGTCGGGACGGCCCAGGGGCCGGAAACCAGGTACGGGACCGTGCCTTCGGTGAACAGGGAGATGGCGTTGTCCGGGGAGACTGAGCGGCTGAGTACTCCGCTGCCCTTTTCGCCGTACTCGGCGAGTTTCCGGGCGAACTTGATGGACCCTTCCTTGCCAACGCCGACGTCCGCGGTGTCCACGGTGCCGTCCGGACGAGTCCCGAACAGGTAACCTCCGGCCGAGGCGTAGAGCGGCTGCATGGAGTACGGCTCACCCAACTGGCCGATCTGGAGGCTCAGCGGCAACTTCGCCCGGCCAGCCCCAACAAGTTCCAGTCCGTTGGCGGCGAGTTCGTCAAAGGTACCGGGGGCAACAGGAGCCAGTGCCTTGTTGCGGAATAGCACAACTGACTCAAAAGCGTAGGGGATGCCGTATGTCTGCTTGTTGTAGGTCACGGCGTCCAGGGCCACCGGTTCGAGGCTCTCCAGCTGAGGCTGGCCTATTGCCACAGGGTCCACGGCACCGTTTTGCACCATGTTCCCGATCCAGTCGTTTGCGCCGACAACAATGTCCGGGCCGGACCCTGCGGCGTCTGCCGTGATGTAGGCCGTCTGCAGGTTGTTGACACCCTGGACGGCGACACTGATTCCGTTCTGCTCGCCGAACTGCTTCACCGCTTCCTGAAGGACGGGAGCGGTTTGCAGATCGGTCCAGATGACCAGGTCCGCATTCTCCCGCTGCGGCGCCTCCCCGCCCGCCGGCTGGGCCGCGGCGCTCGCCCCGGAGCTCTGTTCCGGCG
>NZ_BAAHNO010000034.1:0-116393 GCF_054656615.1 Arthrobacter sp. AD-310
CGTCAGCCGGGCCGCACACACCGCGGCGCGCCGGGCCACGCGCAACATGCCGTCCGATGACCTTCGGCGGCACCAGGCGCGCGCCCTCACGGAGGCTGCGGCCAACGGATACGTGGCAGTGGCGGAAATGGGTGCACCGCACATCGGCGGCGCGGAGGACCTGCGCCTGGCGGCAGCCTGGGACGGCGGAGTTCCACAGGATGCTCCCTATCCCGAGGTCCTTCCGTACTGGGGTGAGCTGGCATCCTCGGAAGAGCACGCACGCGCCCTGGCAGGGCAATTCGGTTCCGGCCTGCGGGGCCTGGCGGGGGACCTGAACATTGACGGCTCGGTGGGATCACGGACCGCTGCCCTGCGGAGCGGCTACAGCGACGCTCCCGGCGAGCGGGGCGCCCTGTACCTCAGCGTCGAGGAGGCCGCGGGGCATCTGGCCGCCTGTTCCCTCGCCGGGATCCAGGGCGGCTTCCACATCATCGGCGACGCCGGCCTCGACGCAGCCTTGTCCGCGTTGGATCTCGCCGCGGCGGAGGTGGGGGAGCAGCGCGTCAAGGCAGCCGGGCACCGGTTCGAGCATGTGGAAATGATCGACGCCGGGGCCGTGGAACGACTCGCCCGGTATTCGGTGACAGTGAGTGCGCAGCCAGCGTTCGACGCCGCCTGGGGCGGCCCGGGTGGCCTGTACGAGCAGCGGCTCGGAGAGCGCAGCACCGCCATGAATCCCTTCGCCACGCTGTACGCAGCGGGTGTCCCTGTCTGCTTTGGCAGCGACAGCCCCGTGACCCCGCTTCGGCCGTGGTCCAGCGTTCGGGCCTGCCTCGAGCACCACAACGCCAATGAGCGGATCTCGGCCCGGGCAGCGTTCCTCGGCCACACCCGGGCGGGGTGGCGGGCAGCGAAGTACTCCAACCCCATGGCCGGGCAGCTTGTGCCCGGCGCGCCGGCCAGCTTCGCCGTGTGGGAGGTGGAGGAGCTGATGGTCCAGGTGGCTGACGGGCGCGTCCAGTCCTGGAGCACGGACCCCCGTGCCCGGACACCCCTGCTGCCGGCACTGGATACCGGGGCCGATCCGGTGTGCCTGCAGACGGTGCGGAACGGCGTCGAATTGTTCGCCAGTCCGGCACTGCGTTCCTGACCCTGCAGCCTGCCGCCCTATAATGGGTAGCTGTGCCTGCCTGCCGGCCGCTTGCCGGCCGCCGGGCCCACCGACCGCTCCTCCCAGGAAAGGCCCTTTGTGCGCGTCCTTACGATCATTCCCACCTACAACGAACTGGAATCGCTGCCCAAGACCCTCCAGCGGCTCAGGGCTGCCGTCCCGGCGTCGGACGTCCTGGTGGTGGATGACAACAGCCCTGACGGCACCGGCAAACTTGCCGACGACACCGCTGCCGCGGACTCCCAGGTCCATGTCCTGCACCGCAAGGGCAAGGAAGGCCTCGGAGCGGCCTACATCGCAGGTTTCAAATGGGGCCTCGAAGCCGGGTACGACGTGCTGGTCGAAATGGACGCGGACGGCTCCCACCAGCCCGAGCAGCTGCCCCAACTCCTTGAAGCAATCGACCAGGGTGCGGACCTGGCCATGGGCTCGCGCTGGGTGCCCGGCGGACGTGTCGTCAACTGGCCGCTCTACCGCCAGGCAATCTCCCGCGTAGGCAGCACCTACGCCCGCCTGATGCTGGGACTGAAGATCAAGGACGTCACCGGCGGTTACCGGGCCTTCCGCCGCACCACCCTGGAGAAGCTCAACCTGGACCAGGTGGACTCCGTGGGTTACGGCTTCCAAGTGGACCTTGCGTGGCGCGTGGCGCGCATGGGCCTGCGCATCGAGGAACGCCCCATCACATTCGTGGAGCGTGAACTTGGCGCCTCCAAGATGAGCGGCACCATTGTGGTCGAAGCCATGGTCAACGTGACCAAATGGGGGCTGCAGGCCCGGTGGAACACCCTGACCCGCAGGAAGGCCGGCAACTAGCCCGACCCGGTACGACAAAGGGGGCCGTTCCGCACATTCTGCGGAACGGCCCCCTTTTGCCTGGACGGCCGGGCGTCAGGCGGAGCGGCGCTCCCCGCGGCGCTCACGCAGGATATTCAGCCGGTCCTCAAGGATCTGCTCAAGTTCGGGCAGGGAACGGCGCTCCAGCAGCATGTCCCAGTGGGTACGGACTGCCTTGTCATTGCTGGTGTCGGGACGTTCACCGTCCACCAGGAGCGCTTCCTTGCCCGTCTTGGACACCCACACGGGGGGAATCTCCGCCTCGGAGGAGAAGGTGACAAAGACCTGCTCGCCATCCTCGCAACGGTACTCCACACGCTGGCGCGGAGCCGGCTCAACTCCGGACTCGGTCTCCATGCTCTGCGCACCAAGGCGCATACCCCGCAGGCTGCGATCGCTCATGATTTCTCCCTCTTATCGGTTCACGGGGCACAACCCCGCGCATGCCGGTGGCGACGAAGCCACCGCCGGACTACTGGTGCTTTGCGCCCATAGGATTCAACGCATCGCGAAGCTTGGTTGTTCCAGCGGACTGCTCCTGCCGGACAAATACCCAATTATACGGGCCTCATGCCGCACCGGCCAAAAAAGGGGAGGGGACCCGCAGGCGATGCGGATCCCCTCCCGTTGCCGGAAGTGGCAGGAACTACGGTTCGGACGGCTTGGCGGCCACCTCGTCGAAGAGGCCGGCGGCCGCCTCCGGATTGGTGCCGCCCAAAGCGTTGCCGATGCCCTTGAGGGCTTCGCCGACCTCGCTGGGAATGATCCACAGCTTGTTGGACGTCCCCTCGGCGAGCTTGGGCAGGGTCTGCAGGTACTGGTAGGCCAGCAGTTTCTGGTCGGGGTTGCCCCGGTGGATCGCGTCGAACACCTTCTGGATGGCCTGGGCCTCACCGTCGGCACGGAGGATCGCGGCTTTCGCGTCGCCTTCCGCAGCGAGGATGGAGGCCTGCCGCTTGCCTTCGGCGGTCAGGATGGCTGACTGCTTGGTTCCTTCGGCAGTCAGGATGGCTGCGCGGCGGTCACGCTCGGCGCGCATCTGCTTCTCCATCGAATCCTGGATCGAATGCGGCGGGTCGATGGCTTTGAGCTCCACCCTGGACACCCGGATACCCCAACGGCCCGTGGCCTCGTCCAGGACCCCCCGGAGCTGCCCGTTGATCTGGTCGCGGGAGGTCAGGGCCTCCTCCAGGTTCAGTCCGCCCACCACGTTCCGAAGTGTCGTGGTGGTGAGCTGCTCCACAGCCTGGATGTAGTTGGCGATCTCGTAGGTTGCGGCGCGGGGGTCGGTGACCTGGAAGTACACCACGGTGTCGATGGAGACCACCAGGTTGTCCTCGGTGATCACCGGTTGCGGCGGGAATGACACCACCTGCTCGCGAAGGTCAAGCAGCGGCAGGAGCCTGTCCACGAACGGGATAAGGATGGTCAGTCCCGGGTTCAGCGTGCGCTGGTACTTCCCGAGCCGTTCCACGACACCCGCCCGGGCCTGCGGGATGATCCGCACCGAACGCACCAGGACGATAATGACGAACACGATCAGGACAGCCAGCACAATGGCCAGGGCCGCTCCTCCTGCGCTTT
Organism: Arthrobacter sp. AD-310; assembly: GCF_054656615.1. Classification (NCBI taxonomy): domain Bacteria; kingdom Bacillati; phylum Actinomycetota; class Actinomycetes; order Micrococcales; family Micrococcaceae; genus Arthrobacter; species Arthrobacter sp. AD-310. The sequence continues at coordinate 3,575 of NZ_BAAHNO010000034.1, forward strand.
CCATACAACTCCTTCTTCCCCAATTGATGTTGCTGTATCACGCCTGGCCCGTCACGGACGGGGGCGCGGAGACGACGGCTGTGGCGCCCTCGATGGCTGAGACCACGACCTTTTGCCCGGCGGAAAGGACTCCCGTCTCCGAGCGTGCGCTCCAGATGTCGCCGCCGATCTTCACCAGGCCGCCGTCGGCTGTGACGGCTTCCATGACAACCGCCTGTTCACCGATGAGCCGGTCGACATTCGTCCGCTGCTCGGCTGGACCCTTCTTCAGGTGGGACAGGGCCACCGGGCGGACAAAAGCGATCATCAGCAGGGACACGACGCAAAAGACAACGATCTGCAGCCAGCCGTCAGCTCCCGCGAAGTCGGCAGCAAGGGCGGCCAGCGCCCCGCCGCCGAGCATGATGAAAAACAGGTCAAGGGTGATCATCTCGACCACGGCAAACGCGAGGAAGGCTGTGAGCCACAGGGCCCACCAGTTCTCTCCCAACCATTCGAACACCGTTTCCCCCTTTGTTACGGGGGTCACGTCTGTGGACCCTCCAGCAACTGTATTTCCATCCTAGTCCGGGGGTGTGCCGTCCGGACCGGGGCAAGGAGGCGGGGCAGGGATAGTAGTCAAGTCGTTACGCGGGTGCGGTGTCCTTGGGACGGAACACCTGCACCCGGAATTTCGCTTCCGCCCGGACGGGCTCCGGGCGGCCGGCCAGCCGTTCAAGAATGACGTCGCGCGCCACGTGGTGTCCGGCCGGCCCCATAAAGGCCAGGTCAGCTGCCTCCTGGTGCGTCAGTGCCAGGGGGATGTCGACGTCGGTGCCTCCGGCGCCGTCAAAATGCCCGGACATGCCTTCGGCCAGGCGGGCGTCCTTGCCGTCCTCGATGGCCAGCATGCCTGTGATTGCAGCGATGCCTGCAAGGTGCCCCGGGCGGGGTGTGACCACAACGAGCCGCCCTCCGGGGCGCAGCACACGGGCAAACTCGGGGGCGTTGCGCGGGGCGAACACCACCGTGACAGCGTCAACGGAGTTGTCAGCCAAGGGCAGCCGCCGCCAGATGTCCCAGACGAGGTTGAGGGCTTCGGGGTTCAGCCGGGCTGCACGGCGCAGCGCGAATTTGGAGATGTCCATTCCCACCGCAGCCACAGGAATGTTGCCGGCGGCGGCGGTGTCGAGCAGATGCCGCAGGTAGTGGCCGGTTCCGGTGCCTGAGTCCAGCACCGCCGCGTGGGACGGGGACAGGCAAGGCACGACGGCGCCGGCCACCGCTTCGGCGAGCGGCAGGTAGTGCCCGCCGCTCAGGAAGTTGAAGCGGGATTCCACCATTGCAGCCGAATCAGCTTCGAACGGTGTGCCCTTGCCGACCAACAGATTGAAGTAGCCCTGCCGGGCCGCATCGAAGTGGTGCCGTGAGGCACACGCCAGCCGGTTGCCGCTCAGGATCAGCGGAGAAGGGCACAGCGGGCACAGCAGGGGAAGGTCGGATGCAGGGGGCATTGCACCATCTTAGGTGCGGAAGTACTGGCGGCGTTGGGACCGCGAGGCGCGACTGAATGTCAGCTCAGGCTGATCCCTGCGGGTCCGTCGTCGAACCCCAGGCCTTCCTGCGCCCTGCCGGTCCCTGCCTCGGCCCAGTGCGCGGCGTACTCGCTGTTGGTGCTCAACGACCTCAACTGGGCGCGGTCGACGTAGAGGATACCGTTGAGGTGGTCTGTCTCGTGCTGGACGATCCGGGCCTGCCAACCGGAAAATTCGCGCCGCGTTGCCGCTCCCGCAGGTGTTTCAAAGTCGAGGAGGACACGCTCGGGGCGGGCAACGACCGCCTGGAGGCCGTTCAGTGAGAGACAGCCTTCGTAGAAGGACGCGGTCCCGGCACCAATTGCCGTGTACCGCGGGTTGAGGACTGCGAGGAACTCCAGCGGGCTGCGGTGGCGGACCGCGGCAGCGTCCGGGTCGACGTCGTACTGGTCCTCGACAACGGCTATTTGAAGGGGGATGCCCAGCTGTGGCGCAGCCAGGCCAACTCCCGGCGCTTCGTGCATGACCTGGCGCATCAGCTCAACCAGCCGTGCGAGCTGGTCGTCCGGCAGTTGGCCGTCGTAGGGCGCCGCCTTCTGGCGCAGGGCGGGGTGGCCCGCCTGGACGATCGGCGGCAGAGTCCCGGCGGACAGGATGCGGTCCACCATGTCGCGGATCTGTTCTTGGTTCAGGACGGTGTCCGGCGCGGTTCGGGTCATGACGAAAGCCTACTGGCTGGTGTGGAGCCTTCCCGGGCTGGGCTACTGTCTACTGCATGGCTGTTACTTCCCACGCCGGCGGCTCGCCGCTGGACCTTGTGCTGGCGTTCCTTCGCCGAATGGAATCAGGCCGGGGAGCGGCGGCGATCAGACCCTGCCTCGCCGACGGGTTTGTGCTGGTGGAGGCTCCCCACCTGCTCGCTCCCGGAGGTGCCACCCGGACGCTCGACGACGTCCTGGCCGGAGCGGACCAGAGCTCACGGGTTGTGGGTGATCAGAAGTTCCTGGTACGGCGTACCACCTGTGAAGGCGGAAGGGTGGTGGAGGAAGCCGACTGGTCCGCCACCGCGCTGATGGACCTTCCGTACTGGGATACCGGTGAGACCATCCGGGCAAGGACCTCGTCGGTTTTCGAAGTCCGTGGCGGCAAAATCGTCAGCCAGGACAGTTACGACTGCTATATCCGCCCCTAGGAGCGCACCGGCTGCTACTGCATGGTGAAGCGCCTGGCCACCCAGCGGTTGACCGAAGGCACCGCCGCCGCGGCACCGATACCCGCGTTACGCAGTTGCAGCATGGGGGGCGGCAGCGGACGGCCCAGCAGCATGTTGATTTCCGCCTGGCGCCGCGCCAGTGACGCTGCCCGGCGGCGGTCTACCTCGAACTGCCGTAATTTGCGGTCCGCGGGACGCCCCTGCAGGGCATCGCAGAGAATCGGGACCAAGGCCTGCGCGTCCAGCCAGCCGAGGTTCATGCCCTGCCCGCCAATGGGGCTGATTTCGTGCGCGGCGTCCCCGATGAGGACGGTGCGCCCCGACACTGTGCGCCGTGCCTGGGATGAGCGGACGCTGAAGGCGCTGAGCATGGTGTTTGTTGCGGCGTCGGGCCGGATTCCCGTGCGGCCGTGCACGAGCCGGGCCAGGTCCTCCGGGTTCGCCGGCCCTGCGGGGGCGGCCAGGCGGACCACCCAGCGCCGGGTCCCGCCGGGAAGCGGGAAGGACTCCACGATGCCGTCCCGTTCCAGGAACAGGACCGCCATGTCCCCATGCAGGCCTGGATCCGCGAAGTCCCCCATCAGGTAGTGCTCGGCGTAGGTTTTTCTGTCCACAGCGATGCCCAGGGCGTCACGGAGCCGTGACCGGGAACCGTCGGCGCCCACAACCATGGAGGCCCTGACCGGCTCGGGCCGCGCCGCGCCCCCCGGCGCCGCTTGGACCGCAACAGCCAGGATGCCGCCGTCGTCCGTTACTCCGGTTGCTTCGACGCCGCGGACCAGGGCCCCGCCGTCGAGCTCGCGGACGCGTTTCTCCAGGATCTGTTCCGTCCGGAACTGGGGGAGGGCCAGCACGAAGGGGTAGGTGTCCGAAACCCCGTCGAACGACATCGTGCCCACGGTCCTGCCACGGCTGACCGCCATGCCCGTCCTGATCGGGACGCCGTCCCGCACCATGGCGGAGGCCGCGTGAACCGAGTCCAGCGCCGCCAGCGCCGGCGGATGGACGCCGATGGCGCGTGTGTGGCGGTCCCGGAGCCGCCGCCGTTCCAGGATGCGGACCCTGATGCCCCGCTGCAGCAATGACGCCGCCAGGTACAGTCCTACGGGGCCCGCACCGACGATCGCCACGTCCACATCCATGCCTTCAGTGCCGCCTGTACATCAGGACCTGGTGGAAGGCCGTGGTGCGCTGTACGGACCAGCCCGGGGGTGCAAACTCCTGCAGCTCGCCGGGTGTGTAGCTTCGCCGGATGGAGGTCAGCCCGTCGGCGCGGATGAATGAGCCCGGAAAGGGAAGGGCTGCCACGCTGAACAGTGTGAAAGCGACCGGGCTGCGGCGGAGGTCGTTGTGCAGGGCCTTCCCCGTGGCAAGGATTTCGGAATGCTTTAGCAGCTGCTGCAGGTCGTCTTCGCTGAGGTGGTGTAGGACGTGGTTTGAGATCACGATGTCATAGTTCCGGTCTTCTGCCACGAGGTCGGCACTGTGGGCCTGCCTGAAGGTAACCCCGCGCACCGGCGGGCGTTTCCGGGCAAAGGAGGTGGCACGGGGGTCCGGGTCGATGCCCGTGACCTCAAGGGTCAGTCCGTCGCGCAGGGCCCACCTCGCGAGCATGACGGCGAGATCACCGCCGCCTGAGCCGATGTCGAGCAGCGTGAGTGGCCTGGCTGCCAGCAGGGGCCGGATTTCGTGCCGGTAGAGCCGCCGCCAGCCGCTGATGGTCCTGTTGACCACGCCGAATTGCCGGTAGGTGTTGTCCAGCCGCCGGGGGTCGCAGTCCGGCAGGTCCATCAGTTCGACGGCGTCAGTGGCGCGGTCCCGCAGAAGTATCCCCACGCCGTCAGGAAACCGGCGCCTCTGCAGGTACCGGCTGGAGTTCTGCCCGTCCGGCATGCTGCTGTCCGGTATTGCCGGCGGGTGCCTGCCTCAGCTTGGTCATCAGGGCGGTCTCCACCGTGAGCCCGGGCCCGAACGCCATGGAGCAGATACGTCCGCTGCCGGCGCTGCCGTGCGTTTCCGGCGCGCTGTCCTGCTCGCCGCTGCCTTGTTCAAGGATGTGCTTGAGGACGAACAGCACCGTGGCGCTGCTCATGTTGCCGTAGTTCCGCAGCACTTCGCGGGCCGGAACGAGTTGGGCGCGGGTGAGGCCGAGGCGGGACTCGACCTTGTCCAGGATGCTCCGGCCGCCGGGATGGATGCCCCAGTGCTGGATGGACGCGTAGGGGAGTGCCGCCAGTTCCGGGTCGCGGTCCAGGAGTGGCTGCAACGCGCCGACGATGTGGTCGTCGATGATGTGCGGGACGTAGTTGCCCAGCACCATCTCGAACCCGTTGTCGCCGATGTTCCAGGCCATCGAGTCCTCACCGACGGGGGTGAGCACCGTTTCAAAGTGGTCAAGCTGCAGGAGCGCGTGTTCTTCGGACCCTGGCCGGGCGGTGACGACGGCAGCCGCGGCGCCGTCCGCGAAGAGTGCCGAGCCCATGATGGTGTCGGGGTCGTTGGAGGTGCGGACGTGCAGGGAGCAGAGTTCGGCGCAGACCACCAGGACAACGGCGTTGGGGTCGGCCTCGCAGAAGTGCTTGGCGGCGCGGAGCGCAGGGAAAGCCGCATAACAGCCCATGAAGCCGAGGTGGTAGCGCTGGACCGAGGGATCCAGGCCGAGTTCCCGCACGATTTTGTAGTCCGGCCCGGGGTTGAAGAAACCGGTGCAGGAGACGGTGACGAGATGAGTTATGTCAAGTAATTCCAGGTCCGGGCAGGCGGCAAGGGCAGCGCGGGCGGCGTCCACAAAGAGCTTTGTGGACTCGCGGGCGAAGATTTCATTGCGCACCTTCGTGCTGGGGTTCAGGAGAAGGCCTGAGGCGGGGTCGTAGAACTGCGGATTTTCGGTTCTGGATTCGTTGGTGAGTTCCTCGACGGCGGTGAACCGGGTGTCGATGGCGGCTGAGTCAAAGCAGGTGTTCACAAGCCTTGAACCCAGCCGCGTCAACCCGGGCTGCGCGGCGAAGACATCCCGGGCTTCCGCCTGGACCAGCATCGTTTTCGGAACTGCGGTTTCAAGGGATCTCACGTAGACCGTCATTGGTTCATTCTTAATGAGCCCCGGCATTAAGACAATGGCATTGCCGCCTGACCTGCGGATTCAGCGGCGCCCGGCGCCCCTTCCGGCCTCCGCAGCCAAAGCGCCGATAATCCACATTATGTCAAGTAGTACCCGCAACCGCTCCTGCAGGTGCGGCCGGCAGTATCCTCAGCTTTGCCGCCGCCCCTGCCGGGGCCGCTTCAGTGCGTCCCCGAAGCGCTCCCGGGCAGTCCGGGCGGACGTGCCCAGGGCGGCACCGATAACCTCCCACGAATCTCCCTTTGCCCGGGCGGCGCTGACGGCGGCATCCAGTTCGGCCTCGGCCTTCTCGGCCGCCACAAGGGCAGCCGAGATACGGCGGAGGTTGGGCGCGCGCCTGTCAACGGCAGGAGCAGGGCTGAGGCGAACGAGCGTGCCATGCACCCGCAACGGCGCGGCCAGGTGCTCGACGTGCAGGACGTAACCTTCCTCGGGCGCACGCTGGATATAGAGGGTGAGGACGGTCTTTCCCCCGCCGTCGTCAAAATCCACTTTCCCGTAGCTTTCACTCGGGCCAACAGGCCACGGGCGCGGCCTCAACCGCCCCATGGCTTCGTACCGTGCCGGCTCGTATACGACCTCTCCCACCCGGAAGTTGGGAGCTTGTCCTTCGCGGGAGCTCATGCCGGCCGCCCTCCTTCAGTCGGTTGCCCTATGCACTGGTCTTCAGCGTTCGCGCGCGGGAAGCGCCCTGTGCAGATATCAGTACAAGCTGTGGCGGGTTGAAACACACGAGTACTGTGTACTCGTTCTTCCCCGCCTCTCGGCAAAGGACCATACACGTGGTGAGGCAAACACGGCCTGGCCGCGTGGCAGCAGTCTTATGTCCGGCGCGTTCCGATGGAGGCGCCAACGACCGCGCCAAGGCCCAAGCCAAGAGCAGCACCGATCACAGGACTGTCAAAAACAGCGAGTCCGAGGGTGATACCGACAGCAGCGCCAACAAGGCAACAAATCCAGAGCGGCTTGTTCACGGGGCCTCCAATGCAGCACCCACAGCGGGAGCGGTCAGGGTCAGGCTACCTCCGCCTGCCCCCCCTCCCCCGCTGCCCGGGCAACCGACGGTGGAAAGGGGGGCATATTCTTCAGCCTTTGTACGCCTTTTCCAGTTCCGCGATGTCCAACTTCCGCATCCCAAGCATGGCCTGCATTGCCCGCTGCGAACCTTCAGGATCCGGACCTGCGATCAGGGACGGCAGCACGGAAGGGACAATTTGCCACGAGACGCCGTACCGGTCCCGCAGCCAACCGCACATGCTCTCGGTACCGCCGTCTGTGAGGGCCGCCCAGTAGCGGTCAACTGCGGCCTGGTCCTCGCAGTCCACAACAAAGGACACCGCTTCAGTGAAACTGGAGGTGCGCGCCCCGTTCAAAGCGGTGAAGGAACGGCCTTCCAGTTCGAAGTCAACCGCGATCGCTTCCCCCGCCGTCCCGGGACCACCCTCGCCGAACCGGGAGATGTTTACGATCTTCGAATCATCAAAGACGCCGGTGTAAAAAGTTGCCGCTTCTTCCGCCTGGTTCTCGAACCAGAGGCAGGTTCCAATGTGACGTGGCATTTTGTACTCCTTCCCGGCTTGAGCCTAGTGCGGATCGCGGCTCCCGTGAACGGGGGGCTAGGCTCGAAACCATGAGTCTTTTGAACGCAAAGCGGCCCAGGTCATCGGCTGCCTCGCTGGTGGCGGCCGCACTAACTGACGTCGTGCTGATTCTCGTGTTTGCCGCGGTGGGACGGGACGCCCACCAGCGCGGGGACGTCATTGCCGGTGTCTTGCTCACGGCCTGGCCATTTTTGGCCGGCGCGGCGATCGGCTGGCTCGTCACCCGGGCATGGCGGGACCCGCTTTCGCTCCGCCCGGCCGGCCTGGGCGTCTGGCTCGGGAGCCTGGCAGGCGGCATGCTGCTGCGTGCCGCCACCGGCCAGACCGTGGTCCTGCCCTTCATCATCGTGGCCCTGTTGAGCCTCGGCGTACTCCTGCTCGGCTACCGGCTGCTGCTCGCCATTGCCCGACGCCGCCGCTCCTGACAGCTGCGCGCGGCGCGGCCGGCGAGGGCCGGCGTCGGACGTTGATGTACTAGGCTGGCAGCACTGAAAAGCCTGCCCGGCACCGCCGCGGCGCAACAGATCCGGAAGGGTTCAACGTGATCACCGCATTCGTTCTGATCAAGACTGACGCTTCGCGCATCCCGGAGACTGCCGAGGAGATTTCCGCGATCGACGGGATCAGCGAGGTGTATTCCGTGACCGGCGAATGGGATTTGATAGCCGTGGCCCGGGTCCACCGCCACGAAGACCTGGCCGATGTGATCGCCGACAGGCTGTCCAAGGTTCCCGCGGTGGTCCACACCACCACGCACATCGCATTCCGCGCCTACTCCCAGCACGACCTGGACGCGGCATTCTCGCTGGGATTCGAGCAGTAAAGCCCTAGGAGCTGGTGAGGGAAACCCACTTCTCGAGCACGGCAGCGGCGGCGCCGGAATCAATCGATTCCGCCGCACGGCCATAGGCGGCCTTCATCCGCTCAAGGAACGGCCCCTCGGCGTAACGGTCAAAAGCGACCAGGCCGGCAGCCGCATTCAGCAGCACAGCATCCCGGGCGGGTCCCACCTTGCCAGCCAGGACTTCACGGACAACCGCCGCATTGGCCTGCGCGTCTCCCCCACGAAGCTGGTCCACGGTCGCCAGGCTGATTCCCAGATCGCGGGGAGAAAAGGTCATCTCCTCCACCGCACCGTCACGGATCTCCCACACGGTCGACGGGCCGGTGGTTGTCAGTTCATCGAGGCCGTCGTTGCCCCGGAACACAAGTCCCCTGCTCCCCCGCTTGGCCAGGACCCCGGCAACGAGCGGGGCCATCCGGGCGTTGGCAACACCGACGGCGGATGCCTGCACCTGCGCGGGGTTGGTCAGGGGCCCGAGGAAGTTGAAGGCTGTGGGTATTGCCAGCTCCCGCCTGGGAACGGCGGTGTGCCGGAATGAGGGATGGAAGACCTGCGCGAAGCAGAACGTGATGCCCGCTTCTTCGGCGTTACGGGCTACCTGGGCGATGCTGAGGTCCAGGCGCACCCCGAGCGCTTCCAGCACGTCAGCAGAACCCGACGACGACGACGCTGCCCGGTTGCCGTGCTTCACCACCTTCGCTCCGGCACCGGCCGCCACCAGGGCAGCCATCGTGGAAATATTGACGGTGTTAAGTTGGTCACCACCGGTGCCGACGATGTCGAGCTTCTCACCGGAGATTTCGACCGGGTTGGCATGCGCCAGCATGGCGTCAACAAGCCCCGACAGTTCGTCTACCGTCTCACCCTTGGCACTCAGTGCCACCAGGAAACCGGCAATCTGGGCAGGTGTGGCCTCGCCCGACATGATGGTGTCCATCGCCCAGGAAGTGTTCTCCGCAGTGAGATTCCTGCCGTTGATCAATGCCGAAATCAGCCGGGGCCAGGTGTTGGCGGATGCTGCGGAAGCCTGTGAAGTCACCTCCTGATGCTATCCACCGATGGCGGACGCTGACCAATGTGAACCGGCCCGGGCACTTTTCCGGGCGATTTCGCGTCTTTGTAGAAAAAGTCCTCCGAAAAGGCGGTTTGCGTTGGGCAGCACGGACTTTTGCAGACATAATGTCTATGTGACATCTGCGACCCATGCCCCCAGTACCCCGGCGCACCCCACGCTGAACCGCCCGAATATGGTTTCCGTTGGAACCGTTGTGTGGCTGTCCAGCGAGTTGATGTTCTTCGCCGGTCTCTTCGCCATGTACTTCACCCTGCGCTCCACCAGTGCACAGATGTGGGCGGACGAGACAGCCAAGCTCAACTTCCCCTTTGCGCTCGTTAACACGATCGTCCTCGTGGCAAGCTCCTTCACTTGCCAGATGGGCGTCTTCGCCGCCGAACGGCTCCAGCCGCGCCGGACCGGGGGTGCGTTCCAGTTCTCCCGCTGGGGAATGAACGAATGGTTCACCCTGACGTTCCTCATGGGCGCGTTCTTCGTCGCCGGCCAGGCCACCGAGTACGCCATGCTCGTTTCCGAGCACGTTTCGCTCTCATCCAACGCCTACGGCTCTGCCTTCTACATGACCACCGGCTTCCACGGCCTCCACGTCATTGGCGGCCTGGTTGCGTTCCTGCTCATCATGGGCCGGTCTTTCGCCGCGAAGAAGTTCGGGCACTTTGAGGCAACGTCCGCGATTGTCACGTCTTACTACTGGCACTTCGTTGACGTCGTCTGGATCGGCCTCTTCCTGGTCATCTACGTACTCAAGTAGCCAGCTTTGATTCTTTTTCTACAAGAGGCAGAATTTCAGGTAGCGGCTCCCGGAGCCGGCGCAGGAACGACTAAAGGAACCACCACGTGAAGGCACTCTCACAAAAGCGGCGTCACCCACTTGCAGCAATAGCGCTGCTCCTGATGGGGCTCCTCCTCACGGGTGGGCTGTACGCCGTTGCCACCACCGTCAACGAGGCCAAGGCCTCCACCACCAGCTACAGCGCAAATGACGTTGAGGAGGGCGGCAAGCTCTTCGACGCGAACTGCGCCACCTGCCACGGTTTTGGTGCGAGCGGAACGCAGGACGGTCCTTCCCTGGTGGGTGTCGGCGCCGCAGCAGTGGACTTCCAGGTTGGCACCGGCCGCATGCCGATGCAGATGAACGGCCCGCAGGCACTCAAGAAGCCTGCCCAGTTCAACGACGAACAGACCCAGCAGCTTTCAGCCTATGTCGCCTCCCTGGGAGCCGGCCCGGCAATTCCTGAAGAGCACCTGCTCGATGAGGGCGGCGACGCCGCAGAGGGCGGCGAACTCTTCCGCACCAACTGCGCCATGTGCCACAACGCTGCCGCTGCCGGTGGCGCCCTGACCCGTGGCAAGTTCGCTCCTGCGCTGGCCGACGTTTCCGGCAAGCACATCTACGAGGCAATGGCGACGGGCCCGCAGAACATGCCGGTCTTCAGTGACTCCAACATCACCCCCGAGGGCAAGCGCGACATCATCACCTTCCTGAAGCAGATCGAAACCACAGGGTCCCCCGGCGGCGCCGACCTCGGATCCCTCGGCCCTGTTGCTGAAGGCCTGTTCGTTTGGGTCGCCGGCCTGGGCGTGATCATCGCGTTCACCATCTGGCTCACGTCCCGTACGTCCTAAGGGACGCCGGAACGCCGCAAGAATTACTGCTGCACCAACAGCAGGTTGATATTAGAAACTAACCCGGCAACCGCCGGGACGAGAGAAGGATGAGGCGAATTATGGGCAACCATAGTGACGGCAGTCCGAACCACTCGGGCACCGTAGCTACGGCTGGTCAGAATGAGGTGGAGAAGTTCCAGGACCCTGGAATTCCTCCGCACCGTTTGCGCCTGGCTGACACGGACCCGAAGGCCGCAAAGCGGGCAGAACGGCAGGTCGCCTTACTGTTTGGCACTTCTGTTGTTGGCACCCTGATCTTCCTGGTGGCGTACTTCGCCATCGATCTGGGCGTTGACGACTCCACCATCGAAATCATCCGGCTGCAGAACATGCTGCTTGGTCTCGGCACCGCGTTCGCGATGCTGGGTATCGGTACCGGCATCGTCCACTGGGCCAAAGCCCTGATGCCCGACCATGAGGTCTCCGAGGAACGCCACGCGATCCGCTACGAGGAAGACCGCAAGGCAGCCGTCCGCATTGTCGATGACATCGTCGAGGAGACCGGCATCAAGCGCCGCCCGCTGATCCGCAACACCCTGCTGGGCGCTGTGGCACTGGCCCCGCTGCCCGCCGTCGCCATCTTCGGCGATCTCGGCCCGCGCCCAGACAACAAGCTGGCGCACACCATGTGGGCACCGCAGGACGGCAAGCTCAAGCGCCTTGCCCGTGACCCTGACGGTACCCCCATCAAGGCCTCTGATGTCACCATCGGCTCGGCGTTCCACGTCATCCCCGAAGGCCTGAACGAACTCCACGAGGGCAAGCTCAACGAAAAGGCCAAGGCCGTTGTGCTCCTCATGCGCCTGGATCCTGCATCACTCAACCCTTCCGAGGGACGCGAGGAGTGGGGCTACAACGGCATCGTTGCCTACTCCAAGATCTGCACCCACGTTGGCTGCCCCGTTGCTCTTTACGAGCAGCAGACGCACCACCTGCTGTGCCCGTGCCACCAGTCCACCTTCGACCTCACGCAGGAGTGCAAGGTGATCTTCGGCCCCGCCAGCCGGCCTCTCCCCCAGCTGCCCATCGCAGTTGATGACGAGGGCTACCTGGTCGCCACCAGCGACTTCAAAGAACCCGTAGGACCAAGTTACTGGGAGCGTGATATGCATGAGCGCAGCATCAACAGCTGAGCCGGCTTTCGTCGCCAAAACCAAGACCGGTCGGTTTACCGACTTCGTCGATTCACGTGTTGGCGGTTCCGGAATCCTTCGGGAGTTCGGCCGCAAGGTATTCCCGGACCACTGGTCCTTCATGTTCGGCGAGGTGGCGCTGTACTCCTTCGTCATCCTGCTGCTCTCGGGTACCTTCCTGACCTTCTTCTTCGATCCGTCCATGGCGGAAACGCACTACGAGGGGTCCTACGTCCCGCTCAAGGGCGTCGAGATGTCGGTCGCTTACAACTCCTCCCTGAACATCTCGTTCGATGTCCGCGGCGGTCTGTTCATGCGCCAGGTCCACCACTGGGCGGCTCTGCTGTTCGTGGCCTCCATTGCCGTGCACATGCTCCGCGTGTTCTTTACCGGCGCGTTCCGCCGGCCCCGTGAAATGAACTGGGTCGTCGGCGGTGTGCTGCTCATCCTGGCCATGGCGGCTGGCTTCACCGGCTACTCGCTCCCCGATGACCTGCTGTCCGGCAACGGCCTGCGCATCATCGACGGCGTTATCAAGTCCATCCCGGTGATCGGCACGTACATCTCGTTCTTCCTCTTCGGCGGCGAGTTCCCGGGCACGGCCGTTATCGGCCGCCTCTACATGCTCCACATCCTGCTGGTTCCGGCCCTCATCCTGCTGATGATCGTCCTGCACCTGTTCATGGTTGTCGTGCACAAGCACACCCAGTACCCCGGCCCGGGCCGTAACGACAACAACGTTGTCGGTTACCCCCTCGGCCCGGTGTATGCCGCAAAGGCCGGTGGATTCTTCTTCATCGTCTTCGGTGTCCTGGCCCTGATGGCAGGCTTCTTCACGATCAACCCGATCTGGAACTACGGCCCGTACGACCCCTCACCCGTCTCCGCAGGCACCCAGCCCGACTGGTACATCGGCTTTGTTGACGGTGCACTCCGCCTGATGCCGGGTACGTTCGGCGACTGGCAGGTTGAGCAGGTCTGGTTCGGCCAGGTCTTCACCTTCAACGTCCTGCTGCCCGCCCTTGTCCCGGCCGGCATCCTGTTCACCGTGATGTTCATGTACCCGTGGATCGAGCGGTGGATCACCAAGGACGACCGTGAGCACCACGTCCTGGACCGCCCGCGCAACGCCCCGACCCGCACCGCCATCGGCATGGCAGGCTTCGTCTGGTACTGCGTCATGTGGGCAGCTGCAGGCTCCGACCTCATCGCGACGCACTTCGGTGTCTCGCTGAACGACGTCACCTACTGGCTGCGCGCCCTCTTCTTCATCGGCCCGATCATCGCCTTCGTCGTGACCAAGCGTGTGGCCCTGGCCCTTCAGCGCAAGGACCGCGAAATCGCACTGCACGGCCGCGAAACCGGACGTATCGTGCGCCTCCCGCACGGTGAGTTCATCGAGGTCCACGCACCGCTGGATGAGTACAAGCGCTACAAGCTGGTTGGCTTCGAGTCCCCGCAGGTTCTGCCTGCCGTCCCGAACGAGCACGGCGTTGTGACCCGCAAGGAGAAGCGCCGCGCGTTCCTCTCCAAGTGGTTCTTCGAAGACCGCGTTGCCCCGGCAACGCCCGCAGAGCTGGAAGCCGCCCACGGCCACGGCCACGCGGCTGTCGAAGCTCCCGAAGAAGCAAAGAGCCTTTCCCACTAGGCTCGACGTTCCATGCACATGAGGCCCGGTCCAACAGGACCGGGCCTCATTGCTGCTTAAGTTGCGGCAGGACGCAGCATCGGTAACGAAGCGCCGTCCGTCGCAGCGCCGCAACGCCCGCCTAGTGGTTGCGGGCCCTCCGGGCCCCGGGCCGCTGGAGGGGTACCCAGAGCTTGTACCGGTCAGCCCGGTAATAGGAGACGGAGTAGTCCACCATGGCACGGGCCACGAAGGCATGCCGCTGGATTTTCAGCAGGGGCGACCCGACCTCCACGTTGAGGAGCCTCGCAGTGGATGGTGAGGCGGCGGTGGCCTCGATCATGTCCTCGCCCCACTCCATCACGAGGCCAAACTGCTCGCTGAGCACGTTGTAGAGCGAGGTGGGTGGCTCGCCGTCAAGGAGCCCCGGCACCCGGTGGGCCGGAATGAAGTTCTCGTCCACGCTCATGGGCTCCCCATCCGCCAGGAGCAGCCTGCGGAACCGCACGAGCGGGGTACCCTCGTCCAGCTGCAGCTCCCGTGCCAGGAAGGCGCTGGCACCGATCTGCTCGAAGCTGAGCACTTTGGCTGCCGGAACCATGCCGCGCCGCTGCATCTCTTCGCTGTAGGACGTCAGTTTCACCTGAAGGTCCAGCTTGGGCCGCCGGACGAAGGTGCCCAAGCCCACCACCCGCTCGATCACTTCCTCACCTACCAGCGCGTCGATCGCCTGCCGGACAGTCATCCGGGCGAGCCCGAACCGTTCGGCAAGGTCCCGTTCGGACGGAAGCGCACTGCCGGGGCGGCACGACTCGGCGATGTAGGTACGGAGGATTTCCCGCAACTGGATATAGATGGCAACGCCGCTGGAGCGGTCGATGTCGCCTTTGATTCCGTTCGCCCCGGCCGCCATGGATCCCTCTCCTGCCGTTTATGTCACCACCAATTTTAGGGCAGGTCTAGACCAGCTGCGCACGCCGGGGGGACGTTTGGCGGGCCGAGTTCCTCGGCGGCTATATTTGGTCTGGAAATTTTTTATCGACGGATGGGGGCCGTCATGACGAAGGAGTCCCCTTTGCCAACACAAAAGGCCGTGGTTACGGCATCCGTCGGGCTGCATGCGCGCCCGGCGGCTGCTTTTGTCCGGGCAGTGACCGACACCGGGCTTCCCGTGACGATAGCCAAGACCGGCATCGTTGGTGTGGACGCCCGTTCGCTGCTGCAGGTCATGACGGCAGATTTCCACCACGGCTGCGAGGTCGAGCTGGAGATCAGCGACGCTGCCGTGGGAGCCGATATAAGCCGCGAACACGCTGAGGAGGCACTGGCAGGCCTGGCGGAACTCCTGCAGTCGCAGGGCGGCGCCTGAGCTTCTTTCCGGGCCTCTCAGCCGAAGGATTCGACCCCTGCGGCCCGCAGAAGTTGTGCATGGCACTTTGAAACCACATAACGACGTCGGGCCCCACCTGAAGGTGGGGCCCGACGTCGTTATTCGTGTAGGTGCCTAGTGGGCGTGGTCGCCCCGGCTGTACTCATATACCCAGCCGATGAGGGCTACCAGTGCCAGGCCTGCGGCGATGAACAGGATCCACCAGCCGACGGCCAGGCCGAGGAAACCGCCTGCGCACGCAAGGCCGAGAACCAGGGGCCACCAGCTCCAGGGGCTGAAGTGCCCCTGCTCGCCGGCGCCTTCGTGGATTTCGGCGTCACTGCGGTCCTCGGGGCGGAGCCCAACGCGCTTGCCGGTGTATCCGAGGTAGCCGCCGATCATGCCGGCGAGGCCGCCGACCAGCAGGATGCCCAGGATTCCGACCCATTCGCCCCAGTTGGTCAGGAAGCCGTAAACCAGGGCTACGGGGACGAAGAAGAAGACGCCGGAGCCAAAGATCCAGGATTCGATTTTCACTGTGCGGTGTCCTTCTGGTCAGCGTTACCCAGCGCCTGCGCTGCGGGAGCGGGTGACTCAACGGTGTGGACCTGGCGGAGTTCCGGGTGGTGCAGGTCCAGGGCGGGACGCTCCGAACGGATCCGGGGCAGGGACGTGAAGTTGTGGCGCGGCGGCGGGCAGGACGTTGCCCACTCGAGCGAGGCGCCGAAGCCCCACGGGTCGTCCACCTGCACCTTTTCGGCGCTGCGCCAGGTGATGTACACGTTCCAGAAGAACGGGATCAGGGAAGCACCCAGGACGAAGGACGCCACGGTGGAGAACTGGTTCATCCAGGTGAAGTTGTCCTCCACGAGGTAGTCGGCGTAGCGGCGGGGCATGCCTTCAACCCCGAGCCAGTGCTGGATGAGGAACGTGCCGTGGAAGCCGAGGAACAGGAGCCAGAAATGGATCTTGCCCAGGCGCTCGTTGAGCATCTTCCCGGTCCACTTGGGCCACCAGAAGTAGAAGCCCGCGAACATCGCGAACACCACCGTGCCGAACACCACGTAGTGGAAGTGCGCCACCACGAAGTAGGAGTCGGAGACGTGGAAGTCCAGCGGCGGGGAAGCCAGGATGATGCCGGTCAGGCCGCCGAAGAGGAAGGTGATGAGGAACCCGATGCTCCACAGCATGGGCGTCTCGAACGTCAGCGAGCCGCGCCACATGGTGCCGATCCAGTTGAAGAACTTCACGCCGGTGGGCACTGCGATGAGCATGGTCATGAAGGCGAAGAACGGCAGCAGCACCGATCCGGTGACGTACATGTGGTGCGCCCACACGGTCACGGACAGCGCGGCGATGGCGATCGTCGCGTACACCAGGCCCTTGTAACCGAAGATCGGCTTGCGGCTGAAGACCGGGAAGATCTCCGAGACGATGCCGAAGAACGGCAGCGCGATGATGTACACCTCGGGGTGGCCGAAGAACCAGAACAGGTGCTGCCACAGGACGGCACCGCCGTTCTCCGGGTCGAAGATGTGGGCACCGAAGCGGCGGTCGGCGCCGAGCGCGAACAGTGCAGCTGCCAGCGGCGGGAACGCCATCAGGACCAGGATGGCCGTGACGAGGGTGTTCCAGGTGAAGATGGGCATCCGCCACATGGTCATGCCCGGGGCGCGCATGCAGATGATGGTGGTGATGAAGTTGACCGCACCCAGGATGGTGCCAAAGCCGGACAGCGCCAGGCCAAAGACCCACAGGTCGCCACCGATGCCGGGGCTGAAGGTGGTGTTGGACAGCGGCGCGTACGCGAACCAGCCGAAGGACGCGGCACCCTGCGGGGTGATGAAGCCCGAAACGGCGATGGTGGAACCGAACAGGAAGAACCAGAATGCCAGCGCGTTCAGGCGCGGGAAGGCGACGTCGGGGGCGCCGATCTGCAGCGGCATGATGACGTTGGCGAACCCGGCGAACAGCGGGGTGGCGAACATCAGCAGCATGACGGTGCCGTGCATGGTGAACAGCTGGTTGTACTGTTCCTTGGTCTGCAGGATCTGCATGCCCGGCTCAAAGAGTTCGGCGCGGATCAGCAGCGCCATGACGCCGCCCAGGCAGAAGAACACGAAGGACGCGATCAGGTACATGTACCCGATGGTCTTGTGGTCGGTGGAGGTGATCCAGTTGACGACGATGCGCCCCTTGGATTTGGGAACCACGGGAGCGGTCAGCGCTCCGGTGGGTGCGGATTGAGTGTACGTAGCCACGTCGCTCCCCTTACTTAATTTCGTTCAGGTTCGGGTTGCGGTCGTACTCCACACCGAGGAGGCCAGTGTTGCCCGCTGCCTTCAGGTCGTCCATGTGTGCCTGGAATTCAGCTTCGGACACCACCTTGACGCGGAACAGCATTTCGGAGTGGTACTCGCCGCAAAGTTCGGCGCACTTGCCGTCAAAGGTGCCCTCTTTAGTGGGGGTAAACCGGATGTAGTTGGTCTTGCCCGGGATCATGTCGCGCTTCTGCAGGAAGGCGGGTACCCAGAAGGAGTGGATGACGTCGCGTGCGTTGAGTTCCAGGTCCACGGACTTGTTCACCGGCAGGTAAAGGGTGGGGAGCTTTTCCTTGTCGATGGTGTTTCCGGTGAGGTGTGCCTGGACGCCGGCCTCGTGCACGTCTTCTTCGATGACGTCGCCGGCCTTGTAGTTGAAGTCCCATGCCCACTGCTTGCCGCGGACGTCAACAACGACGTCGGCGGGCTGGGAGCGGTCATCAATGGCCTGCTGGTCGCGGTCCGTGAAGTAGAAGAACACGACAACCATGAACAGCGGGATCGTCAGGTAGAAGACTTCGAGGGGAAGGTTGAAGCTGGTCTGCCGCGGGAACCCGACGGTGCCCTTGCGGCGGCGGTAGGCCACCAGGCACCAGACGATCAGGCCCCAGGTAATGATGCCCACAACAAGGGCGGCAATCCATGAGTTGACCCAGAGGTCCATGATGCGGTCGGTGTTGCTGGTGGTGCCGCGTTCAGTGGGCAGCCACCCCTTCTCTACCTCTGGCGAACATCCGGTCAAAACCAACGCGCCGGCAATAGCCAAGCCAGTGATCGTTGTGATCGTTTTGCGTCGGCTGCCGGTTCGGTTCTGCGAACTCACAGACGGCCCTTCCTACTTGTTGCTGTTGTCCGGGCAGCCATCGGCGGCCCCGGGCACACTAAAAGTTTTACTACTCGGTGTAGAGCTTACCGCTCCGCCGGGCGTTTCGCCCACATGTCGGCGCCGTGCCCCCCGGCCAATATATGTGGCAGGGGACACGGCGCAGGCATCGGGCGAAATAACCGGCCTAGTGGAAGGAATCTCCACAGGCGCAGGAGCCACCGGCGTTGGGGTTGTCGATGGTGAAGCCCTGCTTGGAAATGGTGTCCTCAAAGTCGATGCTGGCTCCGCTCAGGTACGGAACGCTCATCTTGTCCACCACGACCTCCACGCCGTCGAAGTCGCGGACGGCGTCGCCGTCGAGCAACCGCTCGTCGAAGTAGAGCTGGTAGATCAGGCCGGAGCAGCCGCCGGGCTGCACGGCAACCCGAAGGCGCAGGTCGGTGCGGCCTTCCTGTTCGAGAAGGCTGCGGACCTTGCCGGCGGCGACGTCGGTCAGGTTGACCTCGTGGACCGGCAGTTCGCCGGTGTCGCTGGTGGTTTCGGTGCTGTTCTCATTGGTTGCGGTGCTCATTGGCCTACCTTCTTGGGACGGGTCCTGGCGGCGCCGCTCTCACGGTGCCTGCCCCTACGGATTGGGTATGGGCTATAGCTACATGCTACGTCGGACAGCCCTGTAGCTCTAACTCCTTCCGTAACCATGGACAGTTGCGGATTGTTCCCCGGACCCCCGGTTTCAGGCTGATTGGCCTGCCAGCCCTTCCCGGTTGAGGCGCGCCAGCATCAACGCTTCGGCCAGGATGGCCTTGCGGAAGTCGCCCAGGTGCAGGGACTCGTTGGCGCTGTGGGCGCGGGAATCGGGATCCTCCACGCCGGTGACCAGGATCTGCACCTCCGGATACAGCTCCATCAGGTCGGCGATGAAGGGGATGGAGCCGCCGATTCCGGTCTCCACCGCCGGAACGCCCCATGCCTGTCCCAGGGCCCACATGGCTACGGTGGCAGCCGCTGATGACGTGTCGGTCCGGAACGGGTCGCCGCTCTCCCCCGGCGTGAAGACGACCTGGGCGCCGAAGGGGGCGTTGGCCTCCACGTGGCCGCGGACTGCGGCCATGACTTCCTCCGGGTCCTGGCCGGGGGCAAGCCGCAGGCTGAACTTGGCACGGGCGCTGGGAATAAGCGTGTTGGAGGCGACGTCGACGCCCGGTGCATCAAACCCGATGATGGAAAGCGCCGGCTTTGTCCAGAGCCGCGATGCGATGCTCCCCGTCCCGGCCAGGCGCACGCCATCGAGTACGGAGGCGTCGGCACGGTAGTCCGCCTCCGGAATGTCCACGGCGGTGTGGTCCGTGGCGACCAGTCCCGGGATGGCGACGTTGCCGTCGTCGTCATGCAACGTGGCGATGAGCCGCGACAGGAGTGTGGGCGCATCGAGGACCGGACCGCCGTACATACCCGAGTGCACCGCATGCTCGAGGACGCGGACCTCGATGGTGCCGTCGACGAGCCCGCGCAGGCTGGTGGTGAGGGCCGGAACGCCCACCTTCCAGTTGCTCGAGTCCGCAACGACAATGACATCCGCCCGGAGCAGTTCCCGGTTCGCTTCCAGGAAAGGGCGGAAGGTGGGCGAGCCGGCTTCTTCCTCGCCTTCGATGAAGAAAGTCACGCCCAGGCCCAAAGCACCGCCCAGGACCTCCGAGACGGCGGCGTAGGCTGCCACATGGGCCATGATGCCGGCCTTGTCGTCGGCGGCTCCGCGGCCATACAGCCGGCCGTCCTTTTCCACGGCCTCGAAGGGGCTGGTCTCCCACAGCGTTTCGTCCCCGGCGGGCTGCACGTCGTGGTGCGCGTACAGCAGGATGGTGGGTTTGCCGGCAGCAGCGGGGCGCCGGGCCACGACGGCGGGGCCTCCCGGGGTGCCGTCCGGCTTGTTGCAGGCGAGGACCTGCACCTCGCCCAGGCCGGCCGCGCGGAGCAGGTCCTCGACGGCGGCGGCGCTGCGGTCAAGCGGGGACCGGTCGAAACTGGGCCAGGCGATGCCCGGGATGGCTACAAGTTCCTTGAGCTTGGCCAGGGTGTTGTCGAAGGAGCGGTCTACGGACGCGCGGAGGTCTTCCGTCCAGTCCTGGCCGGCCGGGTCCGGCGTTGCCGAACCGCTCGGGTGGGACGGAGGTGCCGTCGGTGATGAAGTCATGGCGAAAACATTACCCCCGTCACATCTTCCCCCCGGGGAAGTGTCAGGGCGAAGTGCCCGGGCGGGGAACGGCCCGCAGCGGCGTGCAAGGGTATTCTGTTTTGGTGTTCGGACGTAAAAAGGAAGCGCCCTCGGCGCAGGAAATAGTAGACCAGCAGGCGGCAGACGCGGCGGCGCGGGCAACCGGCGTGGGCAAGGGCGCACCAACCCCCACCCGCAAGGCCCAGGAGGCAGCGCGGAAGCGTCCGCTGGTGCCGGAGGACCGCAAGGCGTCCAAGGCCGCGGAGCGCCAGGCCATCCAGGACCAGCGCCAGAAGATGCGCCAGGCGCTGGATACCGGCGACGAAAGGTTCCTGCCGCTGCGCGACAAGGGCCCCCAGAAGCGGTTCGCCCGGGATTACGTTGACGCCCGCTTCAGCCTCGGCGAGTACCTGATGTTCGGCGCGCTGGTCTTTGTCCTGGTGTCGCTGGTTGTACCGGCCTCCAGCGACATGATGATCTACGTCCTGGGCGGGTTCTGGGTCATGTTCCTGGCCGTGTTCATCGACGTGTTCGTCTTGTCCCGCAAACTACGGAAGCGGCTCGCAGAGAAGTTCGGAGAGGTGGAGCGCGGTACCGTCTGGTACGGCTCCATGCGGTCGCTTCAATTCCGGAAGCTGCGGCTGCCCAAGCCCCAGGTCAAGCGCGGCCAGTACCCTGCCTGACCCCCAACTCCTGCAAGGACTGAACCCCCGGCGGACTGCCCGCCGGGGTTCAGTTCTTTAAGGGCTGCAAGTCCTTAAGGGCTGCAGGGCTTAGGCAGCCCGGCGGTTCCTGGCCAGCTGCCTGTTGATCCGGGCCGCCCAGAACGGACCCTCGTAGAGGAACGCCGTGTAGCCCTGGACAAGGGTGGCCCCGGCGTCGAGCCGGTCCTGGACGTCCTGGGCTGTTTCCACGCCGCCCACCGCGACCAGGGTGAGTGCGCCGCCCGTGGCGTCCCTCAGCCGCCGCAGCACTTCCAGGGACCTCTTTTTCAAGGGTGCGCCGGAGAGGCCGCCGGCCCCGTACCGTTCCACCTGGTCTGCCGGCGACGCCAGTCCGGTCCTGGCGATGGTGGTATTCGTGGCGATGATGCCGTCCAGCTTCAGGTCCAGCGCGAGGCGGGCGACGTCGTCGATGTCCTCGTCGCTGAGGTCCGGCGCAATCTTGACCAGCAGGGGAACGTGCCTGCCGGCGGCGCGGTCCGCCTCCTCCCCCACGGCGGTCAGCAGCGGCCGGAGTGTTTCAACGTCCTGCAGCAGACGCAGGCCGGGGGTGTTCGGCGAACTGACGTTGACCACCAGGTAGTCGGCGGCGGGCGCAAGGCTGCGTGCACTGATGAGGTAGTCGTCGACGGCATCGGCGAGCTCCACCACTTTGGTCTTGCCGATGTTGACGCCGATGACGGGACGCACGCCCGGGTATGCCCGGATGAGGGCAGCCCGCGCGGCCTTCAACCGTGGAGCGACGGCGGCAGCGCCGTCGTTGTTGAAACCCATGCGGTTGATGACAGCGCGGTCCTCGATTAGCCGGAAGAGCCGGGGCTTGTCGTTGCCGGGCTGCGCCTGGCCGGTGATGGTTCCCACTTCCACGTGGCCGAAGCCGAGTTCGGTCAGGGCTTCGATCCCGTGGCCTTCCTTGTCGAATCCCGCGGCCAGCCCGAACGGTGAGGGGAAAGTGACGCCGAACGCAGTGGTCTGGAGGGACGGCGCGGGTGCGGCAAGTTTCCGCAGGATTTTCCCGGCACCGGTGCTGTGCGCGAGCCTGATGCCCTTGAATCCGATCTTGTGGGCGCGCTCGGCGTCCATCCATGAAAAGGCAAGCCTGAAGAAAGTGGGGTAAACGCGCATGACTCCAGTCTTCCGTCTCCTGCTGCCAGGACCAAAATGGACTTTCATGCTGCTCCGCGGGATTAGCATGAACCCATGGATTGGCAGCAGGACATCCTGGGCGCGGAGTTCGAATCCCTTACCTTCTCCGCTGCCGGCCGTGACGGTGTTGAACGCACCGCAACGCTGGTCCGGCTGCGGCCGGACCCGGCGCGTCCGGCGTCCGGGAACCGCAGGGCCGTCCTGTTCCTGCACGGCTGGAGCGACTACTTCTTCAACGTTGACCTGGCACACTTCTGGTCCGCCGCCGGCTACGACTTCTACGCACTCGACATGCACAACCATGGCCGAAGCCTGCGCCCGGACTTTCCCGGCGGGTACGTCGCCGACCTGGCGGACTATGACGCGGAAATCGATGTTGCCCGTGGGCTGATCAGCGTGGAGTCCGGACCGTCGCCGTTGACGCTGATGGGCCATTCAACAGGCGGCCTGGTGGCGGTGCTGTGGGCCAGCAGGAATCCTGCCGCCGTGTCCCACCTGGTCCTGAACAGCCCGTGGCTGGAGATGCACGGCAGCAGCCTCGTCCGTCGGGCAGCGTCCGGCGTGGTGGCCCCGGTAGCCAGGTTCCGGCCCGAAGCCGTGCTGCGGCTCCCTGAGCGGGGTTTCTACTGGCGCACCATCAGCAGTACCGCGGACGGCGAGTGGCTGCTGGATGAACGGTACCGCCCGCCGATGGCGTTCCCGGTCCGGGCCGGCTGGCTGAGCGCCGTCCTTGCCGGACACGCGAAGGTGGCCCGCGGACTGGACATCAATGTGCCGATCCTGGTGCTGCTCTCCCGGGGCAGCGCGAACGGGCTGTTTTGGACGGAGGAGATGCGCCGTACTGATGCCGTACTTGACGTCAACATCATCAGTGCCCGCGCACTCACCCTGGGCCGGACGGTCACGGTGGAACGGATTGACGGCGCCCTGCACGATGTCTTCCTCTCCCCCGCCGCAGTCCGCGCCGACGCTTATGCACGGCTGGCCCGCTGGTTGCGGGCTTACGGCGAGCCGGACCCGGAGCCCCCTGCAGGCGGGGAGGGTCCAT
The DNA here is from genome assembly GCF_054656615.1 of Arthrobacter sp. AD-310. Classification (NCBI taxonomy): domain Bacteria; kingdom Bacillati; phylum Actinomycetota; class Actinomycetes; order Micrococcales; family Micrococcaceae; genus Arthrobacter; species Arthrobacter sp. AD-310. Next base: position 27,015 of record NZ_BAAHNO010000034.1, read on the forward strand.
GAGTGGCGGACGCCCCGACGTCGGTAGCAGGCCTGGGCTCTGGGCACCTGACTTCCTGGGTTCCAGCTTCCAGCAGCGTGAACTGGCCCTGCAACCTGACAACGAGGGGGCGGTTGTGGCCACCCTGGTGCGCTGCCTCGTGCCCGGGCCCACGGCGCCGGATCCCCGGGGACAGCGGGAAGGTGGGGCCGGGCCTGTCGACGTCGTCCTGTACCTGCACGGCTGGGCGGACTACTTCCTTCAGGCGGAGCTTGCCGGATACCTCTGCGGTGAAGGTTTCCCGTTCTATGCCCTGGACCTGCGGAAGTTCGGCCGGAGCTTGCGGCCATGGCAAACGCCGGGCTACACCGATGACCTGGCTGTTTATGACGAGGACCTCGCCGCTGCCATGGAGGCGATCGGGGCGGACATCACTGAGGCGCGGGGCCCCGACGCAAATGTGCGGGTACACCTGCTGGGCCATTCCCTGGGCGGGCTGATCGCCGCGTTATGGGCTGACCGGAACCCGGAGGCACTGGGGACCCTGATCCTGAACGCGCCATGGCTGGAACTTCAGGGCAGCAGCATCATCCGCACGATTGCCATGCACCTGGTGGATCCGATTTCCAGGGGCGATCCCCTGCGCGCGTTCTGGCTTCCCGAGATGCCCGGATACTGGCAGAGCGTCAGTAAGGACGCCCACGGCGAGTGGCACCTTGATCCGGTGTGGCGGCCGCGGGCGTCCTTCCCCATCAGGGCGGGCTGGGCGAAGGCTGTGATGGCCGGGCACGCGGACGTGGAAAAACGGCTTCATGTCGCCGCCCCGACACTGGTCCTGCTCTCCGAGCGGACGCGGATCCAAATGGACTGGTCGGCGGAAATGATGGAGGCGGACGCGGTCATCAATGTGGAGGAGACAGCAAACCGCGCCCTCCGCCTGGGGCGTCGGGTGGCAGTCTTCCGCTATCCGGGAGCCCTGCATGACGTCTTCCTCTCGCGCCGCATGGTGCGCGAAGAGGCCTATCGGGACCTCGCGGCCTGGCTTCGGGGATACCCCGCCTAGGACGGTTGGGCGGCGTCGACGGCGCCGCCATAGCGGCGGTCCCGCCGGGCGTACTCTTCGACGGCGGCCCACAGCGTGCGGCGGTCGACGTCCGGCCAGAGGGTGTCCATAAAAACGAATTCCGCGTAGGCCGACTGCCAGAGCAGGAAGTTCGAGAGCCGCTGCTCGCCGGAACTGCGGAGGAACAGGTCAACGTCCGGAAGGTCGGGCTCATCAAGGTATTTCTGGATGGTCCGCTCGGTGATGGCACCGGGTTTGAGCTTGCCGTCGGCGACGTCGGCGGCGATGGCGGACACGGCGTCGGTGATCTCGGCGCGGCCGCCGTAATTAACACACATGGTCAACGTGCAGGTGCTGTTGCCCGCCGTGTATTCCTCTGCCTCCTCAAGTTCCCGGATGACGGAACCCCAAAGCTTTGGCCGGCGGCCGGACCAGCGGACCCGCACACCCCACTCGTCCAGCTGGTTCCGTTGGCGCCGCAGCACATCCTTGTTAAATCCCATCAGGAAGCGGACCTCTTCCGGTGAGCGTCGCCAGTTCTCGGTGGAGAAAGCGTAGACACTCACGTACTCGATGCCGAGTTCGATGGCGCCGGCCATTACGTCCAGCAGCGCCGGTTCACCGGCTTTGTGGCCCTCAATGCGCGGCAGTCCCCGCTGGTTGGCCCAGCGCCCGTTGCCGTCCATGACGATGGCCACGTGGCGGGGTATGAATTCCGCGGGGATGGCCGGTGCCGTCGCCCCGGAGGGATGCGGGTACGGGGCCACCACGGGATGGGTCCGTTTGCGGGAGGCGGTGTTCTTCTTGCCCAGGGCCACTGTCAGGTACGCTCCACATGCTTGAGGGATTTGAGGACTCGTTCAAGGTGCCACTGCAGGTAGGCAGCCACCAGGCCGGCGGCTTCCTTGCGGTGCAGGGGCAGGGACTGGTCGGCCGTGGCCCAGTCGCCCGTGAGGAGGGCAGCGAGCAGGACCACGGTCTCCGGGGCCGGCGCGGGTGATCCGGGAGGCCGGCATCCGCTGCACACCATGCCGCCCAGCGCGGCCGCGAACGCGGTGTGCGGGCCCGGCAGGCCGCAGCGGGCGCAGTCCGTGAAGCTGGGGGCCCAGCCTCCGGTGGCCAGGGCCCGCAGGAGGTATGAATCCAGGATCAGGCCTGCGGCGTGTTCATTGCGGCTGAGGGCGGCCAGTGCGCCCACCAGCAGGTTGTACTGTGCTGTCCCCGATTCGCCGTCCACATCCGTGAGCTTCTCGGCGGTCTCGGTCATGGCTGCGGCTACCGTGTACCGCGTGTAATCCGCCGCGATACTTCCGCCATAAGCGCCCTTGGCTACAGCCTGGGTGACGATGTCCAGGGTGCGGCCGGAGACCAACTGGAGGTCCGCCACCATAAACGGTTCAAGCCGGGCACCAAAACGGCTGCTGGTCCGCCTGACGCCCTTGGCGACGGCACGGACCTGGCCGTGGTGCTTGGTGAGGAGTGTGATGATGCGGTCGGCCTCACCCAGCTTATGGGTACGGAGGACGACGGCGTCGTCGCGGTACGCGCGGGACGCGAAGGAGTGTTGGGCCACGCTTTATCTTCCCATCCCAAGCAGGCACCTTCCGCCGGAGACGGGTGTGCCGCCGGGGTGTCCGGCGGCACACCCGTCCCAGGGCGTCAGACCTGTGCGTCCCGGATGGCGCGGTTCACGGCCGAGATGACGGCCTTCAGGGCGGACATGCCCGTGTTGGCATCAATCCCGACGCCCCACAGGACCCGCTCCCCCACGGCGCATTCCACATAGGCGGCGGCAAGCGCGTTGCCACCCTCGGACAGGGCATGCTCGCTGTAGTCCAGGACGCGGACGTCCACGCCGTCCTCGTGCAGGATGCTCAGCAGCGCTGCGATCGGGCCGTTGCCGGTGCCCGTCCGGCTCACCTGGGTCCCGTCCACGGTGAGGGACGCGTGCAGCGTCATGCCGCCGTCGTCGTCCGTCTCAGTCTTGACGGCACCCAGTGCGTAGCGGCCCCACTGCCTGTCCGCGCTGCCGGACGGCAGGTACTCGTCCTGGAAGATCTGCCAGAGCTGGGCGCCGCTGACCTCGCCGCCCACAGTGTCGGTGCGCCGCTGGATGACTCCGGAGAACTCGATCTGGGCACGGCGCGGCAGGTCCAGGCTGTGCTCGTTCTTGAGCAGGTACGCCACGCCGCCCTTGCCGGACTGGGAGTTCACCCGGATCACGGCCTCGTAGCTGCGGCCCAGGTCCTTGGGATCAACCGGCAGGTAGGGCACCTGCCAGGTGAAGTCGGCCACGTCCTTGCCGGCCGCGGCGGCATCCCGCTCGAGGGCCTCGAAGCCCTTCTTGATGGCGTCCTGGTGGGAGCCGGAGAACGCCGTGAACACCAGGTCACCGCCGTACGGGGAACGCTCCGGGACGGGCAGCTGGTTGCAGTATTCAACGGTCCGGCGGATCTCGTCGATGTTCGAGAAGTCGATCATCGGGTCGATGCCCTGGACAAACAGGTTGAGGCCCAGTGTGACCAGGTCGACGTTGCCGGTCCGTTCGCCATTGCCGAACAGGCAGCCTTCAATCCGGTCCGCACCAGCCATGTAGCCGAGCTCCGCGGCGGCGACGCCGGTTCCGCGGTCGTTGTGCGGGTGCAGGGAGAGGATGATCCCTTCGCGGGGGTGCAGGTGCCGGCTCATCCACTCGATGGAGTCGGCGTACACGTTGGGGGTGGCCATTTCCACGGTGGCGGGCAGGTTGATGATGACCTGCCGGTCGGCGGAGGCCTCAAAGACGTCGGCGACGGCGTTGCACACCCGGACCGCGTATTCCAGCTCCGTTCCGGTGAAGGACTCCGGGGAGTATTCGTAGGTGACCTGGGTGTCCACCAGGGTTTCCTCGTACTTCTTGCACAGCCGGGCACCCTGCAGTGCAATATCGAGGATGCCGTCCTCGTCCTGGTTGAAGACCACGCGGCGCTGCAGGACGGACGTTGAGTTGTACAGGTGGACAATGGCCTGCTTGGCGCCAACCAGGGACTCGTAGGTCCGCTCGATCAGGTGTTCACGTGCCTGCGTGAGGACCTGGATGGTGACGTCGTCCGGAATATGGTTTCCCTCGATGAGCTGGCGGACAAAGTCAAAGTCCGTCTGGGATGCCGAGGGGAACCCAACCTCGATCTCCTTGTAGCCCATGCGTACCAGCAGGTCGAACATCTTCATCTTGCGGGCCGGGCTCATCGGGTCGATCAGCGCCTGGTTCCCGTCCCGCAGGTCCACCGCGCACCAACGGGGAGCCTTGGTGATGACTTTGTCCGGCCACGTGCGGTCCGGCAGCTCGACCTTGATCTGGTCCTGGAACGGCGTGTACCGGTGGAAGGGCATTCCTGAGGGCTTCTGTGCGTTTCGCATTACTTGGGGCCTTTTCTAAAGATCTTCATTGAAAGGGTGGCCGGGCAACACAAACTCCGCAGCGAGGGTGGGCCTTGCGCTAGATCGCGTCTGTGGCCTCGCCGCGGCAGCTAAGGAGAAGGAGCTCTGCACGCACCTTTTGAGGGTAGCACGCGTGCGTAAGATGAAAGGGCACTACCGTCCGTAAAGTCCACCATGCAGACCTTTCCGGTGCCGCGGCCCTGCGGAAGGTCCTCCAGCAAGAGGAGTTACAGTGCCCATTTCGGGGATCGACCTGTCTACCTTTGACCACACCGTTCGGCCGCAGGACGACCTCTACCAGCACGTTAACGGTGCATGGCTGAAGGCAACGGAAATTCCCGACGACCGGCCCTTGGAAGGCACGTTCACTGCGTTGCGGGACGGGTCTGAAATTGCAGTCCGCGACATCATCGAGGAAGCAGCGGCGAAGGCCGACGCCGCCACCGGCATTGAGCGCAAGATCGGCGGACTCTACAGCAGCTTCATGGACGAGGCAGCCGTGGAAGCCAAAGGCATGGAACCGATCCGTGGCCGCCTCGCCGAGGTCTTCGCCACGGGTTCCGTACCGGAACTGATCGCGCTCGCCGGCCGGTTGTTCCGCTCTGATGTCAGCGGGCTTTTCTACATCTACCCCGCGCCGGACGCCGGCAATCCCGACCGGGTCCTGCTGTATGCGGGCCAGGGCGGGCTGGGCCTGCCCGACGAGTCGTACTACCGGGAAGAAAAGTTCGCGCCGATCGTGTCCGCGTACCGGCAGCACGTCGAAACCATGTTCGGCTTGGCGGAGGTGGCCGACGCCGGGGCCGCCGCCGGGCGCGTAGTGGACCTCGAAACGAAACTGGCGTCCCATCACTGGGACAACGTGACGCTGCGCGACCCGCAGAAGACCTACAACCTCAAGACCGCGGAGGAAGCCGGCGCGCTCTTCCCCCATCTGTCCACCTGGTTCGAGGCCGCCGGCGTTGATGATGCCAAACGGCAGGAGCTGGTGGTCAGCACACCGCCGTTCTTCGAGGGCGCCGCCGGCCTCCTGGAGTCCGAACCCCTGTCCGCGTGGCAGGAATGGCTTGCGATGCGGGTCATCAGCGCCGCCGCGCCCTACCTGTCGTCCGCTTTCGTCGACGCCAATTTCGCCTTCTATGGCACCACCATCAGCGGGACGCCCCGGAACAAAGACCGCTGGAAGCGCGGTGTCGCCGTTGTGGAGGCGGGACTGGGTGAGGCCGTCGGCCAGATCTATGTCGCCCGGCATTTCCCTGAGTCGCACAAGGCCCGGATGCAGGCGCTGGTCGGCAACCTCATCGAGGCGTACCGCCGCAGTATCACGGCGGTGGACTGGATGGGAGAGGGCACGAAGGCGGAGGCCCTGCGGAAGCTTGAAGGCTTCCGGGCGAAGATCGGGTACCCGGACGAGTGGATCGACTACTCCGCGGTGGAGATCGATCCCGACGACCTCCTGGGCAATGTGGAGCGCGCCCACAATGCCGACGTCGACCGGCACCTGGACGAGGTGGGCAAACCGGTGGACCGCAACAAATGGCTGATGACGCCCCAGACCGTCAACGCCTACTACCACCCGATGATGAACGAGATCGTATTCCCGGCGGCCATCCTGCAGCCCCCGTTCTTCACGGCCGACGCGGACGACGCCGTCAACTACGGCGGTATCGGTGCGGTGATCGGCCACGAGATCGGCCACGGCTTCGACGACCAGGGTTCGCAGTTCGACGGCAATGGAGCCCTGAGGAACTGGTGGACGGACGAGGACCGGCAGGCCTTCGAGCAGCTCACTGCCCGCCTGGTTGCCCAGTACGACGCTCTCTCGCCCTCCGCGGCCCCGGGACATAACGTCAACGGGCGGCTCACGCTGGGCGAGAACATCGGGGACCTCGCCGGCCTGGCCATCTCCTACAAGGCGTACCTCATCAGCCTGGACGGCAAGGAACCGGAGGTTCTGGACGGGCTGACGGGGCAGCAGCGGTTCTTCGCCTCATGGGCTGCCGGCTGGCGGCAGGTGATCCGCCAGGAGGAGGCCGTGCGCAGGCTCGCAACGGACCCCCACTCTCCCAACGAGTTCCGCACAAATGCGATCGCCAGGAACCTGGACGCTTTCCATGAGGCTTTCGACGTCACCGGCCAGGACGGCATGTGGATGCCGCCCGCGGAGCGCGTCAGCATCTGGTAGCAGCGCCAGGCTGCAGGACCACAGCGGGGCTCGCCACCTTATACAGGTGGCGGGCCCCGCTGCGTGTCCGGTCCCGGCTAGCCCTGGACGATGAGGTAGGGATTGGCCTGCTGGCAGACGGTGTCCCCCGCTGTCTGGTTGACGATGTCCTCCGGCAGGGCGGCACCTGCGCCCGTCCCGTAGGTTGTGCCCGTGGTGAAGTCCGTGCCCAGGTAGACCTGGACACCGGTGACACCGGTGGTGGGCACCAGCTGGCCTGCCGGGATCCCCAGCAACGCGGCGACGTCCGCGGCGACGTCCGCGAAGTCTGCCCCGTAGTAGACGACGGATTGTTCCACCGCGGCGCTTTCAAACTGGGCGGCCTGCGTGAAGCCGCCCGACACCAGCGCCTGGACAATTTCCTGGGCACGGCCGGGAATACCCGTACCGTTCGCCACCGTGACGGGCTGGAGGGCTTTGTCGTACGGCGGCTGGGCGGGAGCGGTTTCGGTTGGCGCTTCCGACGGCGGTGCGGACTCCGCGGGCGCCGGCGTGGTCGGCGCGGTGGGATCCGTCAGATCGACGTCCTGCCGGAGCGCAGCGAACAGCTGGGATCCGGCCGGCTCGGCGATTTCAAGCCGGTTGGGATCTGCGACTGCGGGGGTGGTCGGGACGGAAACGAAGGCCACCTTGCTGATGTCGATGTCCTTGAGCCGATTGCCGATGGTCAGCAGGGTGGGCACGGAGGCGAGGCCTTCGTCAACGGTCAGGTTCTGGGTGACGACGTCGGCGATCTTCAGCATCCTGCCGGGGTCGGACAACGTGCCTTCGTCCTTGATCTTGCGGGTCAAGGACGAAAGAAAGCCCTGCTGGGCCTTGATCCGCCCCAGGTCGCCGCCGTCGGCGAACGCATGCCGGGTGCGGAGGTAGGCCAGGGCCATCTCGCCCTGCACCATGGAGTTTCCGGCGGGGAGCCGGAGGCGGGAGTCGGGATCGTAGACGGCGTCACTAATGCAGACTTCCACGCCGCCCACCGCATTCGAGAGTTCCTTCACGGCGTTGAAGTCGGCCATCATGAAGTGGTCGATTTCCAGGCCGGTGATCTTGTTGACGGTGTCCACGGCGCAGCCGATGCCGGCTTCGTTCATGGCCTCATTGATCATGACGCCGCTGCGGGCCGGGTATTCCTGCCCGGACTCCTCGTCCTTGCACTTGGGGATGTCCACGAGCAGGTCGCGGGGGAAGCTGATGACGCTGACGCGCTTGTTGTCCTCCGAAATGTCCATCAGCATCATGACGTCCGACTTGCCATAGCCCTTGGAGTCATCGGCGGTGCCGTATTCGGCGTTCTTGCCGTCGCGGGTGTCGGAGCCCAGGATGAGGATCTGCATCCTGCCCGTTGCATCATTGACCGCGCCCTCGGTGGTGTTGCCGCCAGCATTCAGCGGTGCCTTGGAGATGTTGTTCTGGAGACGCAGGAACCAAAACCCGGCGAAGGCGAGGCCGCCGATGATCGCCAGGGACAGGATGCCGGTGACCACCTTGAGCCACACGGGCATGCGGCGCATGGGTCCAAGGTGACGGGCTGCCCCGAGGGCCTCGTCCTGGGCGTGGCGGGACACTGGTCCCGTCCCGGCTGCCAAGTCAGCTCCGTCGTCGCGCATGTCGCGGCCTCGCCCCACGTGGTGAACCTTCCTCGAAAAAACAAAATCCGGTCCATTTTAGTGGCCCAGTCTGTGAAAACGCCGGACGGCCGTCGCGGGCCGTCCGGCGGTACTGCTCAGAAACCGAGTTTGACCAGCTGCTTCGGGTCCCGCTGCCAGTCCTTTGCGACCTTGACGTGGAGGTCCAGGTAGATGCGCGTGCCCAGGAGGGCTTCGATTCCCTTGCGCGCGTTGCTGCCGACTTCGCGGAGCCTGCTGCCTCCCTTTCCGATGATGATGGCTTTCTGGGAAGGGCGTTCAACGTACAGGTTCACCCGGACATCCAGGAGCGGGTTGTCTTCAGGCCGGTCTTCCCGGGGGACGATCTCTTCGACCACCACGGCCAGGGAGTGGGGCAGCTCGTCCCGGACACCCTCCAGCGCGGCTTCACGGATGAGTTCTGCAACCATCACCGCTTCCGGTTCGTCCGTCAGCTCGCCATCCGGATACAACGGGGGCGACGGCGGCATGTGGCTGATCAGCACGTCCGCGACGGTTTCCACCTGGAATCCGTCGGCGGCGGAAACCGGCACGATGTCCTTCCAACCGTCGTCCCCCATGACTTCCCGGCCGAGTTCCGCCACGGCCAGCAGCTGTTCGGTGAGCGCCTGCCGGTCCACCAGGTCCGCCTTGGTCACAATGGCGATGACGGGTTTGCGCCCGACGGCGGCAAGCTGGCTTGCGATGAATTTGTCACCGGGGCCGATTTTCTCGTTGGCGGGCAGGCAGAACCCGATTGCGTCAACCTCGGCAAGGGTGTCGGCGACGAGGTCGTTCAGCCGCTTGCCCAGCAGTGTGCGTGGACGGTGCAGGCCGGGGGTGTCCACGAGGATCAGCTGAGCGTCGTCCCTGTGCACGATGCCGCGGATGGTGTGCCTGGTGGTCTGCGGCTTGGCCGACGTGATGGCCACTTTCTTACCCACGAGGGCGTTCGTGAGGGTGGATTTGCCCGCGTTGGGCCGGCCCACCAGGACGGAGAAACCGGCGTGGAAGCCGCCGAAGTCTTCCTCTGCTGCGGGTTTATTTTTCTTGCTCACGTGGGACTCCCTGCTGGGTTGCTTCCGCCTCTTCGAAGAGGTCTTCAAGGTCAGTGTCTACTTTTGGCACGGCTGCCGCAATGATGTGGCTGACGCGGTTCCGGCGTCCTTCCAGCCGGTCGGCCCGCAGGGATACGCCCTGGACCTCCACGTGGCTGCCCACGATGGGGACCCGGCCGAGGGCCTTGGCCAGCAGGCCGCCCACGGTGTCCACCTCGTCGTCGTCGAGCTCGATGTCAAAAAGCTCGCCGAGGTCGTCGATGCTCATCCTCGCGCTCACCCGGTAGGAACCGTCACCAAGTTCAACGGCTTCAGCGCTTTCGGTGTCGTATTCATCCACGATCTCGCCGACGATCTCTTCGATCAGGTCTTCCAATGTGACGAGGCCGGCCGTGCCGCCGTATTCGTCGATCACGATGGCGACATGGGTCGATTCCTTCTGCAGCTCACGCAGCAGGTCGCTCACCGGTTTGGACTCGGGCACGTACCGGACTTCGCGGGCCAGCGAGTCCACCAGCGGCGGTTCCTCGTTTGCGGGAAGTCCGTGCACCACCGCGGCCACGTCCTTCAGGTAGATGATGCCAAGGATGTGGTCGGCGTCATCACCGATAACCGGGATCCTGGAATACCCGGACCGCAGGAACAGGGACATGGCCTGGTGCAGGCTGGAGCCGCTTTCGATGCTGACAATGTCCGTCCTCGGCACCATGACGGCCCGGACCAGGGTGTCGCCGAAATCGAACACCGACTGGATCATCTCGGCTTCCGTGTCCTCGATCATGTCGGATTCGCTGGCGCGCTCCACCAGTTCACGGAATTCCTGCTCACTGAAGAAGGCTTCGTCGCCGCGGGGAGCACCCGGCGCCACCGCACTCCCTACAGCGACAAGCCAGCCGGGGATCGGGCCGAGCACCCAGGTGAGGAAGCGGATCATCGGGGCGCTGAAACGGACCACTGCCGCGGAGTGCAGCCTGCCGAGCTGGCGGGGTGAAACACCGACGATGACGAAGCCAAGCAGTGCCATGATGCCCGTGGCCGCGAGGCCGGCCAGCCAGATGTTGGCCAGGAGGCTGTACAGCAGGACGGCAACGGCCACGGCGGAGGCCATTTCGAACCAGATACGCCAGAACCTCAGGGCACGGATGTGGGCGACCGGCTGGGCCAGGATGCGGCGCATCGCCGTCCCGCGGCTCCTGAGGAGCGCTTCCTCGGCGTCGTGGCGCGGAAGGAAGTTAAAGGCGGCCTCGGCGGCAGTCAGCACCGCTGCGATGCCCAGGAAAACCAGGGCCATCGCAACCAGGAGCAGTGGCGTCACTGGGTTGTCTCGGCCGGTGCTTCTTTGCCGGTGAAGCCGGACAGCAGTTCCCGCTGCAGGCCGAACATCTCGGCCTTCTCCTCAGGTTCGGCATGGTCATAACCCAGCAGGTGCAGGATGCCATGGGTTGTCAGCAGCAGCATCTCGTCCTGGAGTCCGTGGCCAGCGTTCTTTGCCTGGACCTTGGCCACCTGCGGGCAGATGGCGATGTCGCCCAGCATGCCCTGGGGAGTGGGCCGGTCGGGTGTGCCGGGCGTGAGTTCGTCCATCGGTACGGACAGGACGTCGGTGGCTCCGGGCTCATCCATCAGTTCGATGTGCAGCTTTTCCATGGCGGGTTCGTCCACCAGGAGGATGGAGAGCTCGGCCTGCGGATGGATGTACAGCTGTTCGAAAATGTACCGGGACAAGGCCACGAGTTCGGCTTCGTCCACCTGGACGCCGGACTCGTTGTTTACCTCGATGCTCACGCGTGTTCCCCCCGCTTTTCCTTTGCTGCCGAATGCTTGACGCGTGCCCGCTGCGCGTCATCCCAGATGCTGTAGGCGTTGACGATGTCCCCGACCAGGCGGTGGCGGACGACGTCTGCCGCTTCCAGGACGGAGAAGTTCACTCCCTCGATGCCCTGCAGGATTTCCTCCACGATCCGCAGCCCCGACCGCGTGCCAAAGGGCAGGTCGACCTGGGTGACGTCGCCGGTGACAACCATCTTCGAGCCGAAGCCCAGGCGGGTGAGGAACATCTTCATTTGCTCGGGCGTGGTGTTTTGGGCCTCGTCCAGGATGATGAAGGCGTCGTTGAGGGTCCGGCCGCGCATGTAGGCCAGGGGTGCCACTTCGATGGTTCCAGCGGCCATAAGCCGCGGGATGGATTCGGGGTCCATCATGTCGTGCAGTGCGTCGTACAGGGGACGCAGGTAGGGATCGATCTTGTCGCTGAGGGTTCCCGGCAGGAAGCCCAGCCGTTCCCCTGCCTCCACGGCGGGGCGGGTCAGGATGATCCGGTTGACCTCTTTTTGCTGCAGCGCCTGGACGGCTTTGGCCATGGCAAGGTAGGTCTTGCCCGTACCGGCCGGCCCGATGCCGAAGATCACGGTGTTGTCGTCGATGGCGTCAACGTAGTTCTTCTGGTTCAGGGTCTTGGGCCGGATGGTCCGGCCGCGGCTGGAGAGGATGTCGTGGGTAAGCACGTCCACGGGATTCTGCAGGGACTGGGTACGCAGCAGGGCCACGAGTTGCTGGAGAACGGTGGGGCTGATGACAGTGCCGCGGGCCACGAGTCCCCGGACCTCGTGGAGCAGCCGCATGATCCTGGGCACGTCATGCGTGGGTCCGCTGATGGAAAGCTCATTGCCGCGGACGTGGAAGTTGACGTCCGGGAACTGTTCCTCGATGTACCGCAACGCCTCGTCATGGCTGCCCAGCGACTGGACCATCTGATCGGAGTTGTCGAAAAGAACCACCTCGGTCCGGATGCCGGGGAGGGAGTGGGGAAATTCCCCGGTGGTGCCCTCGCCGGTGGACCGGCGCTTTCCGTTCGCTGATTCAGTCATGGTGCTGGCCCGCAGGCCTGTGGTCCCCTCAAGGTCGGTGATGCTGGTCTTTCCATATTACGCCAGCACGATGCCGCGCCGGGCACCCGGAGCCGGGCGGGGCCGGGTGCCCGGTGACAGTGTTCCGTCATTAGGTATCAACTTCATATCGGCCTCATATCGTTCCCGTTGCAGTTCCGCCGCGGACCCGGGAAGGCACCGGATTGCCCCGGCCGTGTGTGCCATGCTGGGAATTCAGCTGCAGCTGGAAGACCAGGCCGCCCGGGGATCGGCCCTTCATGCCACGAAAGGACAGGCAACCACAGTGCCGGAAACCGCTGCGCCCGCAAGGGCAGGCCGTGCCCCGCGCCACGCCCGCGCCCTGGTGCTGGCCGGGATCCTGGCGGCAGCGCCGGCCATGGCGGGCTGCATCGCAGAAGCCGGCCCCTCACCCACCGGCACCCTCGTGACCAGCCCTGTCGCCACCGGCACGGCCGAGGCCCCGACCACGAGCGCCCCGCTGGAAACCACGCAGTCCTCCAGCAAGGCCCCGGTGTACTGGATCGGCCGCAGCGGCGAACATGTCTTCCTCTACCGCGAATTCCGGGACGTTCCCGAACAGGAGAACCCTGTGACCAGGGCGCTGCGTTCCATGATGTCGGACAAGCCCCTGGACCCTGACTTCTTCACGCCCTGGCAGAACCCCGGCAAACTGGCCACGTCGATTTCCGGCAAGGACACGATCACGGTGGATGTGTCGGAGGACGCCTTCAACAGCAACCTCGACGCCGACATGGCGGCCCGGGCGGTCCAGCAGCTGGTCTACACGGCCACCGCGGCCGCTGCCAGTTCAGGCCTGATCGATTCCGGCCAGCAGATCCGGGTGCGGATCCTGGTCGACGGGCACACAGACTATGTGGCCTTCGACCACATCCAGCTGGGTGCCTTGATGACCCGGACGGCCGGGCTTGTGGCGCCGGTCTGGATCATCGACCCGCAGGAGAACGTGGAAGTGGCGGGCGGCAGCGTGAAGATCACCGGCCGCAGCACGACGCCGGGCGGCAAGCTTCGCTGGCAGATACTCCGCGCCGGGAACGATGGAAACACCGAGCCGTTCCTCACGGGAGAGACGACGGCCTCCGCGGAACAGGGGCAGGCGGGTGTTTTCACTCTTGCCCTGAACCTTCCTGCAGGCAGCTACGAGCTCCGGGCCGCGCAGGCAGGGTCCGGAGGCGGCCCCGACCAGTACGAGGACACCCGGAGCTTTAAGGTCAGGTAGCGGCCCAGCGGCCGAGGATGTCGCTGGCGAGCACGACGGCGGCCGGTCCGGCCGTGGACGAGCGCAGGACGTGGTGCCCCAGCAGTGCGGTCACGGCGCCCTGGTCGCACAGCCTGGTCACCTCGCGGGGGCTGATGCCGCCTTCCGGGCCCACAATCAGCAGCACCTCCCGGTCCGCCGCTTCCCCGTCGCCGCCCGGGGAGCCCGTCCCGTTCCACGCCTCGAGGACCCAGGCCTCAAGGACTTTGCGCAGCGGGCGTACTGCGTCCTCGTGCAGGATTACCGCCAGGTCAGCGGTCTTGACCACGGCAGACAGGCCGGCGGTGTCGACGGCGGGCCGTACCTCCGGAATCCAGGCCCGCCTCGCCTGCTTGGCCGCGGCCGTTACTACTGACTGCCACTTGGCGTGGGCTTTGGCCGCCCGGTCGCCCTTCCACCGGACGATGGACCGTTCCGACTGCCACGGGACCACGGCATCGATTCCCAGTTCCGTGGCTGTCTCGATGGCCAGCTCGTCCCGGTCGCCCTTGGCAAGTGCCTGGACCAGCACCAGCCGGATGGCGGGCCTGTCTTCAACCGCAACGGACGTGCACTCAACCTCCAGCCGGGACGGCGTGGCGGACGTGACGCGGCCGGTGACCCGGGTGCCCGCGCCGTCCACCAGGTCAACGGCTTCACCGGGGGTGAGGCGTTTGACTGTCACGGCATGACGGGCTTCAGCACCGTCGAGGGCAAAATGCCCTCCAGGGGTTACGGCGTCGAGGGCTCCGGCCGGTGTGAAGAAGACGGGATTGCTCACCTTTACAGGTTCCCGAGGCGGTCCCGCCATTTGGCGAACATACCGCCGCTGGCGGCAAGCTTGCCCTCGGTGATCTGTTCACCCCGCAGCTTTGCCAGCTGCCGGAGCAGGTCTTCCTGGGTGGCGTCCAGCTTCGCCGGCGTCTCCACTTGGAGGTGAACCTTGAGGTCGCCGCGGCCATACCCGCGCAGGTGGGTGACGCCCAGGCCGCGGAGCGTGATGATTTCGCCGGACTGGGTTCCGGGCTTGACGTCGATCTCCTGGGTTCCGTCGAAGGTTTCCAGGCTGACGTCGGTGCCCAGGGCGGCCGCCGTCATGGGGATGTTCAGCGTGGCATGGAGGTCGTCGCCGTCGCGGACGTAGGTGGGGTCGTTGTTGACGCGGATTTCGACGTACAGGTCACCGGTGGGTCCGCCGGCGGGGCCCGCTTCGCCCTGGCCGGCGAGCTGGATGCGGGTGCCTGTGGCGACACCGGCCGGCACCTTGATGGTGAGGGACCGGCGGCTGCGGATGCGTCCCTGGCCGCTGCATTCGTTGCAGGGGTCCTTGATGACCGTGCCGAAGCCTTCGCAGGTGCCGCAGGGTGCAGCGGTCATAACCTGGCCCAGGATGGAGCGGACAGCCCGCTGGACCTGGCCGCTGCCGCCGCAGATGTCGCAGCGTTCCGGATGCGTGCCGGGGCGGCAGCATGAGCCCTCGCAGGTGGGGCAGGTCACTGCCGTGTCCACCTCGAGCTTCTTGTTGACGCCGAAGACGGCGTCGCGCAGTTCGATCCGGACGCTGATGAGGGCGTCCTGGCCACGGCGCACCCGGGAGGCCGGGCCCGTTGAACCGCCGGCGCCGAAGAACGTGTCGAAGATGTCCTGGAAGGCGAAACCCTGGCCGGCGTAGCTGCCGCCGCCGAACCCGTTGTCGGTACCGTTTTCATTGCCGGTGGTGTCGTACACCCGCCGCTTCTGCGGGTCCGAGAGCACCTCGTAGGCGTGGGTCACGGCCTTGAACCGGTCTGCTGCCTCTTCACCCGGGTTGACGTCCGGGTGCAGGGTGCGGGCCAGCTTGCGGTAGGCCTTTTTGATTTCTTCCCCGGTAGCCTCCGGTGAAACTCCAAGGACTTCGTAGTGGCTGCTCAAAGTTCGTATCTCTTCCTTGTTGTACTGCGTGCAGTGGGGTGCCCTGGTTGCGGCCGCGGGCGCCGTGGCGTCCGTGCGGGCCGGTCAGGGACCCAGGATCCGGGAAAGGTAGCGGGCAACGGCCCTGACGGCGGCCATGGTGGTGGGATAGTCCATGCGGGTTGGCCCCAGCACGCCGATTTTCGCCGCGCTGTCCGGGCCATAGCCGGTGGCCACCACGGAGGCTTCGGCGAGACCGTCGTAGGGGTTCTCCCGCCCGATGCTGACGGCGACGCCGCGGTGGTCCTGCGCCATTTCGCTGAGCAGGCGCAGCATCACCACCTGCTCCTCCAGTGCTTCCAGCACAGGCCCGATGCTGAGCGGGAAGTCCACGTTGGAACGGGCGAGGTTCGCTGTACCTGCCATCACCATGCGGTCCTCGCGGCTGCTGTGCGCCAGCAGTTCCAGGCCGTGGGCAAGTGCCTGCGCCGCCTGGCGCTGTGCCGGGCCTACGGCGGAGACGACGGCGGGAAGGGACTGGCTGAGCTGGCCCAGCGGGGTGCCGGCGAGCGACCCGAGGAACCGGGTCCGCAGCGAGGAGATGGCGTCGTCCCCGAGGTCCTGCCCGACGTCGATGACGCGCTGCTCCACCTTGCCGCTGTTGGCGATCAGCACCACAAGCACCTTACGCGGCGCCAGCAGGACAAACTCGATGTGGCGGACCAGGGCCCGGCTCAGGTGCGGGTACTGGACCACTGCCACCTGGTTGGTGAGCTGGGAGAGCAGCCGGACCGTGCGCTCAAGGACATCGTCGAGGTCGTCGGAGCCTTCGAGCAGGGACTGGATGGCACGGCGTTCGGCCTGCGACAGCGGCTTCACGGCGGAGATCTGGTCCACGAACAACCGGTAGCCCTTGTCGGTCGGGATCCGGCCCGCGCTCGTGTGGGGTGCGGTGATCAGGCCTTCGTCCTCGAGCGCAGCCATGTCGTTGCGGATTGTGGCACTGGAAACGCCCAGCTGGTGCCTCTCCACCAGCGCTTTGGAACCCACCGGTTCCCGGGAGTGGACGTAGTCCTCCACAATGGCCCGCAATACTTCCAGTTTGCGTGGCTCGCTCACACTCCACCTCCATCCAGGGTCAGGGCGGCCGCAGCGCCCGTACAACCATCAGAATCGAACCAACATGGTTAGCACTCGACATGCCTAAGTGCTAACAGTCTATTATGCCTCGCGCCGTTGTTAGCATTGGTACCGCTCCGGGCGACATTCCGGCGGCACTGATCTAGAACCAGGCGGAGTCGATCCATGGATTACCAGAACTGGGGGGCCCGGGACATGTCCGCTCCCGTCCGCACCCAATTGCCGGAAGTGCCCGTTGAACGCGGCATGGTGCTCGAGGATGTCCAGTCCGGGTGGGTCGGCGCTGTGACCCGGGTGGAAAAGTCCGGCGGCATGCACGTTGTGGCCCTGGAGGACCGGCGGGGAAAGTCCCGCACGTTCCGGCTGGGTTTCGGCTTCCTCCTGGAGGGCCGCGCCATCCGGCTGATGCCGCCGGCACCAAAGCAGGCAGCCGGAGCGACGGCTGGACGCACCGCGTCAGGGTCGGTACGCGTCGCGAACCAGCGCGCCCAGGTGGCGAAGGCGAGCCGGATCTGGGTCGAGGGCAAGCACGACGCCGAACTTGTGGAGAAAGTCTGGGGAGACGACCTGCGGGTCGAAGGCATCGTCGTCGAACCCCTGCACGGCATCGACGACCTCGCCGGCGCGGTGGCCGATTTCCGTCCCGGGCCTGGACGGCGGCTGGGCGTGCTTGTGGACCACCTGGTGCCGGATTCCAAGGAGTCCCGGATCGCCGATGCCGTCATGGCATCCCCCGGCGCCGCCGGCAACGTGCTCATCGTGGGCCACCCATATGTGGATGTGTGGCAGGCGATCCGCCCGGCCGTCCTTGGGATTGAGCAGTGGCCGGTGGTGCCGCGCGGCCAGGACTGGAAGACCGGAGTCCTCGCGGCGTTCGGCTGGCCGCACGCAACCAAGGAAGACATCGGCCTCGGCTGGCAGAAACTGCTGGGCGCGGTCCGCACCTACGCCGACCTCGAAGCCTCGCTGCTGGGCCGGGTCGAAGAAGTGATCGACTTCCTCACCGTCCCCTAACTTGAACGCCGACCGGAACGCCGAGCGGACCGGACCGCCGGAACGCTGTAACCCAGTATTCTTGGTACTGCAGGTCTCGGGGAACTGTCGCACGCGCAACAGGAAACCACCGGCATTCCGCACCATTTGCACTCTCGAAGGAACAGACTGTGGCAGAAAACGCACGTGATCACAGGGACAGCCAGGGCGGCGCAGGCCGTTCCGAATACCATGGCGTCCCGGCGAACGCGCTGCCTTTGACGGCAAACGAGGACCGGCAGTGGGCCACGTTGTCGCACTTCGGCGGAATCCTCGGCTGCGTCCCGGCCCTGCTCATTTTCCTGATCTTCCGCGACCGCGGTCCGTTCACGGCGCAGGAGTCCAAAGAGGCACTGAACTTCAGCCTGCCGCCCACCATTGCTGCGGTGGTAGCCAACATCCTGGTGTTCATTCCAGTGATCGGCAACATCTTCGCCGTGATCGCCACGCTGATCTGGATCGCCCTGACCTGCTTCTCCGTCTCCGCGGGCATCCACGTGAACAAGGGCCAGCCGCACCGGTACCCGTTCAACCTGCGCTGGATAAAGTAGTCCCCGCCGGCGTGGGCCTAGCAGGGCGTTATTCCGGCTAGTCCGGCAGGACCCTGCGGACCACAGCGTCAGCCAGCAGGCGGCCCTTCAGGGTGAGGACCAGCCTCCCTTGGAACGCCGCGGCGGGGTCCACGAGCCCGTCGGCGATGAGGCCTGCGATCTGGTGTCGCCCGCCGGGACCAAGCGCCGCAACCTCGAGCCCGCTGCGCAGCCGCGCTTCGAGCATCACCCGCTCGACACCCCGGGTTTCGTGGTCCAGGGTTTCCCGGCCCGCTGCGGGCGACACGCCCTGGGAAAGGCGCCCGGCGTAGGCGGTGGGGTGCTTGACGTTCCACCAGCGGACCCCGCCCACGTGCGAGTGTGCGCCCGGGCCTATCCCCCACCAGTCGTCGCCGCGCCAGTAGGCGAGGTTGTGGCGGCACTCCTGCCCGGGGGTGCGTGCCCAGTTGCTGACCTCGTACCAGCCGAGCCCGGCTTCGGTGATCAGCTGGTCGGCGAGTTCGTACTTGTCGGCGTGGTCGTCGTCGTCAATCCCCGGGACCTCGCCGCGGCGCATCTGCGCCGCCAGCTTGGTGCCTTCCTCGACTATCAGCGCGTAGGCGCTGATATGGTCCGGCTGGTAGGACAGCGCGGTCTCGAGGGAATGCCGCCAGTCCTCCAGGGATTCGCCAGGTGTGCCGTAGATCAGGTCCAGGCTCACCGCGAGTCCGGCCTCGCGCGCCCACTGCACCACTTGCGGCACCCGGGCGGGGCTGTGGGTCCGGTCCAAAACTTTCAGGACGTGCGGAACCGCCGACTGCATACCAAAAGAAACGCGTGTGAACCCGGCCGCCTTGAGGACGGCAAGGGACTCCGGCGTGACCGAGTCAGGGTTGGCTTCGGTGGTCACTTCCGCGCCGTCCTCGATCCCCCACTCGTCGACTGCCGCGCGCAGGATCACCGCGAGGTCCTCAGCGGGAAGCAACGTGGGGGTTCCGCCGCCGAAGAACACGGTGCTGAGCTTCCGGGCCTGCACCCCGGACCCGGCCAGCGCCCGGGCAGCGAACGAAACCTCGGACACGGCCGTCTGTGCGTAGGCGTCCTGCGAGGCACCTCCGCCCAGTTCGGTGGCCGTGTAGGTGTTGAAGTCGCAGTACCCGCAGCGCACCGCGCAGAAGGGGATGTGGACGTACAGCCCGAACGCCCGTGCCGCCGCACCGTCCGCTGCCTGCGGGGGCAGCAGACCGTCCGACGGGGCGGGGTCGCCGAGGGGAAGAACGCTAGGCATTGCTGCGGCCTTTGGTGCATACGGCCACTGTCATCACTACTTCTTTGCCTTGTCCTTGGACTCGTCGGTGGTCAGGGCGGCGATGAACGCTTCCTGGGGGACCTCCACACGGCCCACCATCTTCATGCGCTTCTTGCCTTCCTTCTGCTTTTCCAGCAGCTTGCGCTTACGGGAGATGTCGCCGCCGTAGCACTTGGCCAGCACGTCCTTGCGGATGGCGCGGATGCTTTCCCGGGCGATGATGCGGGAGCCGATGGCTGCCTGGATGGGCACCTCGAACTGCTGCCTCGGGATGAGCTCGCGGAGCTTGCTGGTCATCATCACGCCGTACGCGTACGCCTTGTCCTTGTGGGTGATGGCACTGAAGGCGTCCACCTGTTCGCCCTGGAGCAGGATGTCCACCTTGACCAGGTCGGCTACCTGTTCGCCGTCGGCCTTCCAGTCCAGCGAGGCGTAGCCGCGCGTCTTGGACTTGAGGATGTCGAAGAAGTCGAAGACGATTTCGGCCAACGGGATCCAGTAACGGAGCTCCACGCGGTCCTCGGAGAGGTAATCCATCCCCTTCATCTGGCCGCGGCGGCCCTGGCAGAGCTCCATGATGGCGCCAACGAACTCATTCGGGGCAAGGATGGTGGCCGACACCATCGGTTCCCGGACTTCCTTGATCTTTCCGGCCGGGAATTCGCTGGGGTTGGTGACGGTGAGGACGTTCTTGTCCTCCAGGGTGACCTCGTAGACCACGTTCGGCGCGGTGGAGATCAGGTCCAGGTTGAACTCCCGTTCCAGGCGTTCGCGGACGATTTCGAGGTGGAGCAGGCCCAGGAAACCGACGCGGAAGCCGAAGCCCAGTGCCGCCGACGTTTCGGGTTCGTAGATCAGCGCGGCGTCGTTGAGCTTGAGCTTGTCCAGCGCGTCACGCAGGACCGGGTAGTCGGTGCCGTCCAGCGGGTAGAGCCCGGAGAACACCATTGGCTTGGGGTCGGCGTAGCCGCTGAGGGATTCCGACGCCGGCTTGGCCAGGTTGGTGACAGTGTCACCAACCTTGGACTGGCGGACGTCCTTAACGCCGGTGATGAGGTAGCCCACCTCCCCGACGCCGAGGCCCTTCGATGGGGTGGGCTCGGGCGAGCTGACGCCGATTTCGAGGAGCTCGTGCGAGGCCTTGGTGGACATCATCTGGATGCGCTCACGCGGGTGCAGCATGCCGTCCACCACCCGGACGTACGTGACCACGCCGCGGTAGGTGTCGTAGACGGAGTCGAAAATCATGGCACGGGCGGGAGCGTCGGCGTTACCTACCGGCGCCGGAAGGTCCGTGACGATCTTGTCGAGCAGCGCTTCAACACCAACGCCGGTCTTGCCGGACACCAGGAGCACGTCCTCGGGGTCCCCGCCGATCAGGTTGGCCAGCTCCGCCGCGTACTTCTCCGGCTGCGCCGCCGGCAGGTCAATCTTGTTGAGCACCGGGATGATGGTGAGGTCGTTTTCCATCGCCAAATAGAGGTTGGCGAGCGTCTGCGCCTCAATGCCCTGGGCGGCGTCGACGAGCAGCACGGCGCCTTCGCAGGCTGCCAGGGACCGTGACACCTCGTAGGTGAAGTCCACGTGCCCGGGGGTGTCGATCATGTTCAGCGCGTAGCTGACGCCGTCCACTTCCCAGGGCATGCGGACGGCCTGCGACTTGATGGTGATGCCGCGCTCACGCTCGATGTCCATCCGGTCCAGGTACTGGGCCTTCATGTCGCGCGCCTGCACCACGCCCGTGGACTGCAGCATCCGGTCGGCCAGGGTGGACTTACCGTGGTCAATGTGCGCGATGATGCAGAAATTCCGGATGATGGCCGGATCTGTCGCGGCGGGCACCGGGGCGGTGCGGGCCATGGGAGACACGCAGGGTCCTTACTGTTGGCATTATTCGCGGCAACCCCGCCAGGCACACCCTCGAAAGGGCCCTGCGGTTCGGCCGCACATCGTCAACCTCCAGTGTCCCACGTCCGGGCCCGTGGCACCGCATCCCGCAACGACGGAGGCTGCCTCACGCCAAGGAGTGCAGGCCGCGGATAGTGTGGCGGGATGGTGATCAATCTTCGTTCGCTGGGAAATGCCGGACGGGGAACCGGACCCCGGCGAGGTGGTGTGGACCTGGGTGCCCTACCAGGAGGACCATGGCCGCGGGAAGGACCGGCCCCGGCAGGGCCGGCCCAGCGAGGCGCGGCTGGACCGGATCCTGCACATCAGGCCCCAGGTCATCCGGCGGGAAGGCGCCGTCCTGGACCGGAAAGTGTTTGAGCGTGTCGCGGCCGGGCGCAGCGACACGGCTGGTCATAGCCGCAGGAAATGGCCAACCGGGCCGCTGACCTGCTAATATTTTTAGCTGTGTGTCCGTGCAGGTCGACGGCCACTGATGGTTGGCCGCCATAGGTATCCCCACGCCGCTCAGTCAATGGCCAATCTGACAGCCCTCTAGACCATTTCCGCATTATAAAGAGAGTTCACACGTGGCGAATATCAAGTCCCAGAAGAAGCGCATCCTCACCAACGAGAAGGCCCGCCTGCGCAACAACGCAGTCAAGTCCGAGCTGAAGACGGCCATCCGCGCCGTCAACACCGCCGTTGAGTCCACGGACAAGGATGCAGCTGCTGCTGCCCTGAAGGTTGCCAGCCGTAAGCTGGACAAGGCTGTCAGCAAGGGTGTTCTGCACAAGAACAACGCAGCGAACCGCAAGTCGGCGATCTCCAAGAAGGTCAACGCACTGTAAGGTTTCCAGTTCTCTCGAACTGATGTTTGTGGCCGGTACCCTCGGGTGCCGGCCACACGCCTTTAAGCTGCCGGCCACATGCTTTTGGAGAGTCTGCCGGCGCCCACTGCAACCGGCACCGGCCGTCTACCGGTTCCGGACGGAAGTGGCGATGACCCGCACGGCATTCTCCACCGCGTAAACGGGGTCGCGGGACAGCCCTTTGACTTGGGCGTCCGCCTCGGCGGTTGCCTGGATGGAACGCACCAGTCCCTCAGGAGTCCAGCGGCGGACCTCACGCTGGGCCTGTTCCACCAGCCAGGGCTGCATGCCAAGTTCAGCGGCAAGCTGCGCAGCGGAACCTGAGGCGCCCGCGACCCGCGCCACCGTCCGAAGCTTCGCTGCCAGCGCTGCCACCAGGGGAACAGGGTCAGCTCCTGTTGCCAGGGCGTGCCGGAGCGTGGACAGGGCAAGCGGCCCGTTGCCTGCCATGGCCGCGTCCGCGACCTTGAACGCGGTAGCTTCGATCCTGCCGCCGTAGTACCGGTCCACGATCTCTGACGTCACGGTGGTCCCTGCATCCGCGATCAGCTGGCTGCAGGCGGCTGCCAGTTCGGACAGGTTGGCTCCGACTGCATTGACGAGCGCCAGGACGGCTTCCTGTTCGATGCGCCGGCCGGCCGCTTTGAATTCGGCCGAGACGAAGGCCATCTTGTCCGCGTCCTTTTTGAGCGGCTGGCAGTCGATGACGGGCCAGCCGCCCTTCTTGATCGCGTCGAGGAGTTTCTTGCCCCGCGCTCCCCCGCCGTGCCGGAGGACCACGACGGCGTCCTGCCCGGGCTGCCCCAAGTAGGCGAGGGCGTCGGCGAGGAAGGCGTCGTTCATTGACTCGACGCTTTCGACCTCGATGAGCTTGCTTTCGCCGAACAGGGACGGGCTGACCTGCATCAGCAACGTTCCCGCCTCATAAGCTGCCGCGTTGAGCCGGCTGACTTCGACGTCCGGATCCGCCGCGCGCACCTTCGAACGGATGCTGTCCATCGCCCTGATGCCCAGGTACTCTTCCGGTCCGCTCACCAGGACGACGGCGGCCGGGGCGGCGTCGCGCCAGGCGGCGGGATCCGGCGCCGTCGAACGGGGTGCTCGCTTTTGCGCAGCGGCCATCGGGGGTTCCTTCCGGAAAGCGTTGTGGAGTATTCCAGCCTGCCACGTCCCGGGCCGCGGACAAAGCCGTAGCGGTAGCGGAATGCACGCTCCCGGCCTTCCAGCCACACCAGCAGCGCAACCGTGCGCCCGTGGGCCGCAACAGCAAGTTGCACAACCCCGCGGGGCCGGGCAGCCGCCACCACTGCAGCGAACGTGACCACGGAGAGAAGCAGCATCGACAGCAGCCCGGAAACGCCTTCCGGCCAGGGCAGGGATGCGCCGGGCAGCTGCGCGGCGAACCGTGCCGTTCCCGCGACGCCGGCGGTGAACGTACCGGCGCCGGCAATGAGGACCGTGGCGGGCCACGGTGCCAGCGCGACGAGCGGAACGGCTGCTGTCCCCAGCAGCGTCACCGGAGCCACCAGGGGTGCGGCAACAACATTGGCCGCGAGTGAATACGTTGAAAACTGCGGCTGCAGCAGCACAATGACAGGCCCGCACAGCAGCTGCGCGGACAACGGCACGGCCACGGCGGCGGCCGCCCAGCGGGGAACGGTGGCAGGTGTCCAGTCGATCATCCGCCTGCCCAGGACGATGATTCCCAGTGTCGCCAGGACAGAGAGCAGGAACCCAAAGCTGCCGCCCAGTCCGGGGTCCAGCAGGAGGAGCCCGATCACCGCCGTGCACAGAAAACTCAACCCGCGCCCGGTGCGGCCGCCGGCCAGTGCGGCCACGGCAACCGCCCCCATCAGGGCGGCCCGCAGGACGCTTGCGTCCGGGCCGACAAGGACCACAAACAGGCCCAGCCCGCAGAGGGCTGCGACGGCGGCCGGGGCCCGCGG
This sequence comes from Arthrobacter sp. AD-310, assembly GCF_054656615.1. Lineage (NCBI taxonomy): Bacteria > Bacillati > Actinomycetota > Actinomycetes > Micrococcales > Micrococcaceae > Arthrobacter > Arthrobacter sp. AD-310. The sequence continues at coordinate 51,130 of NZ_BAAHNO010000034.1, forward strand.
CAGCCGGAACTTCCGGCAGGCCAGCAGCAGCGCGCCGAGGACCAGGCTGCAGTTCGCCCCGCTGACCGCTGTCAGGTGCGTCATACCCACCGTCTTCATGGCGTTTTCCAGTTCCTCGTCCAGGGCACTGGTATCGCCCGTGACCATCCCGGGCAGCAGGCCGGCGGCATCAGGAGCAAGAAAGGCAGTTGCGGCCACGAAGCGTGTCCGCAGGTCCTTCGCGGCCTGCTCCAGCCCGGACCCGCCCGTTATCCTGCCCGGTGGGGATGAGGCGGCGAGGGCACCTGCCTCCACTCTTCCGGGGTCGGCGGCACGAAGTTTTCCCGTAGCCCGCAGTCTCTGGCCGGGGACCACGCTGCCCCACGCGCCACTGCCTGTCACGACCAACTGCGCGCGCGTCCGGATCAGCGCACCGCCGGTGGCCACCTCCTGCGTCCAGACCGGCACGGACCAGCGAGCCGGTGGACCAGCCTGCCCGGGCGTGCCGAGCGCACGCGGGCCGGCTGCCACCTCGACGACGGCCACCGCGGTTTTGCCCGACGCTATGGCTTCGGCCAGGGGACCGTCGAACCGCTGGCTCGAGGACCCGGCGGAGTGCGCAGCAGCCACGGCTGCCAGGAGGAGGGCAACGGCAGCGGTTGCCGCGAAGCTGCGCCCGGGTGTCCGCCCGCTGCGCCGCGCCACCCCCGCAAGGTGCACCAGCAGGGCGGACGCAACGCCAGCCATGCTTAGGCACAGCATGGCCAGAACTGACGGCGGCAGCCACAGCCCGGCCAGGCACGCGCCCCACACGAAGACCGCGGGGAAACCGAGCCGCACATCCGTGCGCCGCCGCGGCGACTCCCTGCCAGCGTCGTTCCCGCCCCCGGCACCCCGGCCGGCGGTCCGCTGCTGCGCAAACCGGGTGATTCTTTCCCGGTACCCCCGCGGGGTTGTCATGGATGTCCCGGTGCGCCGGGCCCTGCCCCCGGACCGCTGGTCCGTTTCGCTGCGGTATTCAGGGCCTTCCCCGTGCGCGACTGCCGCACCGGCGTTTACGGCGGACTCAACATACCGGCTCCACGGGCTGACCCTGCGCCGCCGTGCTCCCCCGCCTATGGGGTGTCCCTTCCATTCGCCACCCATGTCACACCGTCACGAGCGGCAGCAGGGCTTCGAGCATCTTGGGTCCCACACCGTCCACCGCGTCCAACTCCTCGACGCTTTTGAATGCCCCGTGTTCCCGGCGCCAGTCCACGATCCGCTGGGCCAGCACCGGGCCCACCCTGGGCAGGGCATCAAGCTCCGCGACGTCCGCAGTGTTGAGGTTGATTTTGGTGCCCGGCGCACCCGCACCCGCGTCTCCCCCGCCGGCACCAGCTGCGGCCCCGTCAGCTGCCTCGGCTGACATGGATTCACCGTGCCTGGGGACGTGGATCTTCTGTGCGTCCTGGACTACCTGGGCAAGATTAAGCCGGTTTACGTCCGCGTCTGCTGTTGCGCCCCCGGCGGCGGAGAGGGCGTCGTTGACGCGGCTTCCGGCCGGCAGGCGCACTACGCCCGGGGCCGTCACGGCCCCGGCAACATGGACAAGGACCACGCCGGGTGCCGCATCCCCTGGCAGGCCTGTCCCTGCGGGATCCCCGGCTTCCGGATCCTCGTCCTGTCCGGCGTCATCCTGCCCGGCGTCATCCTGTCCAAAACCGTCCGCCCCGGCCGCTTCGGAACTGCCGGAGCCTGGACCGCCCAGCGGCAGGACCTCGGGCCGGCTGGAGGCCATCTGCCACCAGAACAATGCGGCGGCAAGCAAGGCGGCGATACCCAGCAGGGCGGCGACCCGTACACCAAGCCGCCAGCGCACGGCGGGCCCCGGCCCGGCATCACCAGCCCGTGCCGCATCGGCGCTGTCCACGCCGCCGGGGTGGCCGGTGCCGGATTCCTCCGCCGCCCTGTAGACGAAGTCCCGCTCCCCGGCGCCGGCCTGCAGCAAACCCGGCGGGCTGCCGAGCGTGGCCTGCAGCCGGGACTTCACATGGCGCGCGGAAATGCCTGCTGCTCCAGCGTCCCGGCGTGACATGGTTTCAACGTTAGGAACATGACGCAGCCGGGTGACAGGCCCGGACCCTGCTATGTGGACAGGCTACGGCGACTGCGGTGCCGGGGCGGCCGGCAGCTCGTGGCCCACGATCACGGCCAGCACGCCCAGTCCCGCGTGCGCTGCCAGCACAGCCGGCAGGGAGCTGATCTGGGCAGGCGGGCAGTTGGGCAAAGCTGCCGAAAGCCTGGCGGCAAGGCTTTCGGCTTCCTGGGGGTTGCCGAAATGGTGGACGGCGAGCCGCACGGACGGACCCGCCGCAGCCTCGGCCGCAACGATTTCCTCCAGCCGCGCCACCGCCCTCGCCGCTGACCTCACCTTCTCCAGCGGAACGATCCTGCCGCCGTCGACCGCGAGGATAGGCTTGATGGCCAGCATGGTGCCGAGCAGGGAAGCCGCTGCACCGATCCGTCCGCCGCGGCGGAGTTGCTCGAGGCTGGGGACATAGAAATACACCTTTGTTCCTGCCGCCTGGCCTGCCGCTGCCGCCGCGACGGCGGCGGTGTCGCCCCCGGCCGCGGCAACGGCCACCGCGGACTGGACGGCCATGCCCAGCGCCATGCCGACAGTCCGCGAATCCACGACCTCAACGGGAAAGTCCACGCGGGCGGCGGCCAGCCGGGCCGCGTCCGCCGTCCCGGACAGTTCGCCGGAGATGTGGATCGACACTACCGACTCGTAACCCTGCCCCTGGGCGGCACGGTAAGCCTGTTCGAACTGTCCCGGGGAAGGCCTGGAGGTTTTGACCGGCTTCCCCGTGGCCAGCGCCAGGGCGATGGTTTCGAGGATGTCATCTTCACCCTCGCCGTAGATGTCCGGCCCTACCATGACCGGCATCGGGATGACCGTCAGCAGTCCCTTGCCGCCCACGCCGGCGATCCAGTCCGCGGGCAGGGCGGCAGCCGAGTCTGTCACCACCGCGGTGCGTACGGCGGCGGGCCCGCCTTCGCGTTGTTTGGGAACGAAGCGGAGGCCCGCCAGCCGGGCGCGGAACCAGGGCCAGGCAGCGGCGTGACTCTCGGGCAAGGGGCCTCCTGGTGTCGGTGGCCGGCCGCCGGAAGTTCCGGCGGCCGGTGCCGCGCCGGCTGCTAGGCCGGGACGATGTTGACCAGTTTAGGTGCCCGGACAATGACGGTGCGGATGCCGCGGCCGTCCAGTGCCCGCTGGACGTTCTCCGAGGCCAGCGCCAGCTCGCGCAGCTCATCCTCGGAAACGTCCGGGGAAACCTCCAGGCGGTCCCGCACCTTGCCCTGCACCTGGACGACGGCGGTCACCGTGTCCTGGACCAGCAGGGAAGGATCGTGCGCGGGCCAACCCGCATTGGCCACGGACGCCGGGTGCCCCAGCACGCTCCACATGTCCTCCGCCGTGTACGGCGCGAAGAGGCTGAGGATGATCGCAACGGCCTCGGCTGCTTCCCGGACGGCCGGATCGGCGCCACCGGCACCGGAGTCGATGGCCTTGCGGGTGGCGTTGACCAGTTCCATCAGCTTGGCCACCACAACGTTGAACTTGTTGGCGTCCAGCAGTTCCGCCGCGTCGGCGATGGTGCGGTGCGTCACGGAGCGCAGTGCGCGGTCACCGGTGCCGGCGTCGGCTCCGGGGGCGCTGGTGACGTCCTGGGCCAGGCGCCAGGCGCGGGCGAGGAACTTCGCCGAACCGGACGGGGAAACATCGGCCCAGTCCACGTCATCTTCGGGCGGGGAGGCGAAGATCATGGTGAGCCGGACGGCGTCGACGCCGTACTTGTCCAGCTGCTCGCCGAGGTCCACGCCATTGCCCAGCGACTTGCTCATCGCCTTGCCGCCGTTGAGCACCTGGCCCTGGTTGAGGAGGGCGCTGAACGGCTCGCTGGCGTCAATCATGCCAAGGTCGTGGATGACCTTGGTGAAGAAGCGGGCGTACAGCAGGTGCAGGATGGCATGCTCCACGCCGCCGACGTACTGCCCGACCGGCATCCAGTCGTTGATCTTCTGCGGGTCGAAGGGACCCTCGGTGTACTGCGGCGAAACGAACCGCAGGAAGTACCAGGACGAGTCCACGAAGGTATCCATGGTATCGGTGTCGCGCTTGGCCGGGCCATGGCAGGACGGGCATTCGACGTTGACCCAGGCCTCGGCCGCGGCCAGGGGCGAGGTGCCTTTGGGGGCCAGGTCCTCGCCGCGCAGATCGGAGGGCAGGGTGACGGGCAGCTGCTCGTCGGGGACGGGCACCTCGCCGCAGGACGGGCAGTGGATGATGGGGATGGGTGTGCCCCAGAACCGCTGGCGGCTGAGCAGCCAGTCGCGGAGCCGGAAGTTCACGAACTTTTCGCCCGTGCCCTGGCGCTCCAGGATGGCGATGGCGGCGGGGATGGCTTCGGCCTTTGGCAGGCCGTCCAGCTCGCCGGAGTTGATGAGGGTACCCTCGCCGGCCGTGGCGGTGCCCGAAACGGCGGGGTCTTCCTCACCGGTGTCGAGGACGGCGCGGACGGGCAGGTCGAAGGTGCGGGCGAAGTCGAGGTCGCGCTGGTCGTGGGCGGGGACGGCCATGATGGCGCCCGTGCCGTAGTCCGCCAGCACGTAGTCGGCGGCCCAGACGGGCAGCTTCTCGCCGTTGAGCGGGTTGATGGCGTACCGGCCGGTGAAAACACCGGTCTTTTCCCGTTCGGTGGACTGCCGCTCAATCTCGGACAGTGCCTTGACCTTCTCGCGGTACTCGTCCAGCGCGGCGGCGTGTTCGCCGGTGACCAGTTCGACAGCGAGGGGGGCGTCCGCGGCGACGACGAAGAACGTGGCGCCGTACAGCGTGTCGGGGCGGGTGGTAAAGACCGTGACATCCTTGGCGGGCTTGCCGCCGTCGGCCTCGATCATGAAGTTGACGTGCGCGCCCTCCGAGCGGCCGATCCAGTTTTTCTGCATCGCCAGGACCCGCTCGGGCCAGTGGCCGCGGAGCTGCTCCATGTCGTCCAGCAGCCGGTCGGCGTAGTCGGTGATCTTGAAGTACCACTGGTTGAGCGACTTCTTGGTGACGGTGGTGCCGCAGCGTTCGCAGGCGCCGTTGACTACCTGTTCGTTGGCCAGGACGGTCTGGTCCTTCGGGCACCAGTTGACCGGCGAGTCCTTGCGGTAGGCCAGCCCGCGTTCATAGAACCGCTTGAACAGCCACTGGGTCCAGCGGTAGTACTCGGGATCGGAGGTGTGCAGCCGGCGGGACCAGTCAGCCGAGATGGCGTAGCGCTTGAAGGACGCCGCCTGGGTGTCGATGTTGGCGTAGGTCCACTCGCTGGGGTGGGCGTTGCGCTTGATGGCCGCGTTTTCCGCCGGCAGGCCGAAGGAATCCCAGCCGATCGGGTGCAGCACGTCATAACCCTGCTGGCGGAGGTAGCGGGCCACCACGTCGCCCATGGCGAACGCCTCGGCGTGCCCCATGTGCAGGTCGCCGGAGGGGTACGGGAACATATCCAGCACGTAGCGGCGTTCCCGCGATCCGTCGTCGACGGGGGTGAAGACCTTGAGGTCTTCCCACACCTGCGGCCACTTGGCCTCCATCGCCGTGAAGCTGTACGTACCCTCCCCGGGTGCTTCCGCTGCCACTGCTGCTCCGGTCTCTGTTTCCGGCTGAACGCCCACTGCTGCCCTCTTCTGTTCTGTTACGGCATCTGTGCTGCCATAACGGCCTGATCCTCCTGCTGCCGGCCGGGAAAACGTCCCGGACACACAAAAGCCCCTCACCATGGAGGGGCGGCCGCTCAGCTGTCCGTCGTTTCGGACACCCGGCGGCTAGCTAAGCAGAAGGATTGCACGCATGGAACTACTTTAGCGCACCCGCGGCTGCCCCCGCAGGCGGCAGGCCTGTTGCCGGGTGGACGGCAAAACTAGACTTGTGCCGACGGTCCAGCCTACGGCCAGGCAGGTGACGCGATGGACGATGCAGGAGTACCCGGCGCAAGCCCGGAGCACCGCTTTCCCCGGCTCGGTGATCCGGCCGCAGCCGAACGGGCGCTCGTCGGCGGGAAGGCTGCTGCCCTGTCCAGGCTGCGGGCCGAAGGGTTCCCGGTGCCGGCCGGTTTTGTGGTGACATCCGCGGCCCTGGCCGCCGGCGTCGCCGGGCCCGGCTGGGACAAACGGCTCCGGGAGGCTGCCCGCGCCGCGGGGCCCGGACCTTACGCCGTCCGGTCCTCCGCCGCGGCAGAGGACCTCCCGGACGCCTCCTACGCGGGCCAGTACGAAAGTTACCTGGGAGTGGACGCCGCCGGCCTGGCTTCCGCGGTCGCCCGCTGTTTCGAGTCAGCTGAAACCAACCGGGTGCGCAGCTACCAGGCGTCCCGCGGCGGGCAGGACGGCCACACCATGGCCGTCCTGGTCCAGCAGATGGTGGACGCAGCCGCCGCCGGGGTTGCCTTCTCGGCCGACCCGCTGACCGGCGCCCGGGACCAGGTGGTGGTCTCGGCCGTGCCGGGGCTCGCCGAACGCCTCGTCTCCGGTTCAGCAGGCGGGGAAGACTGGACGGTCCGCGGCGGCCGGGCGATCCGCACCGGCGGCACCGGGGTGCTCACGGAGCAAAGCGCGACGGCGGTGGCGGCAGCCGTGCGGAAGGTCGCCGCATTGTTCGGGGTTCCGCAGGATGTTGAGTGGGCCCTGGACAGGTCCGGCCATTTGCAACTGGTGCAGGCCCGGCCCATGACGGCGCTGCCGCAGCCTGTTGTGTGGCAGCCGCCCGGAAAGGGCGTCTGGCTTCGAAACTTCCGGCTCGGCGAATGGCTGCCCGAACCGGTGACACCGCTGTTCATGGACTGGCTGGTTCCGCGGCTGGATGCCGCCTACAACCGGGCGGTGTTCCGCTCTGCCGGGATCAGCGTGACCATGGGCCATGCCGCGGTCAACGGCTGGTACTACGTCGCACCGCCGACCCCCAGGGCGCTCCCGCACCTCCTGTTCGGCGGGTCGCGGCGCTCGCTGCCGTACATCTTCAACTCGGTGGTCCGTCCCATGCTGGACCCCGCCGGCGCCGACCGGGCAGTCTTGCATGACCTCGAACGGGAGTGGCGCGACGATTGCCTGCCCCGGTACCGGAAGCTGGCGGCCACCGACGTTGCCGAAGCCGCGTCCCTTCCCGTCCTCATCGGGCTTGTCGAGGAGGTAGCCCGTGCCGCCGGGGAATTCCTCTGGTACCTGTCCGCCGCGGGCGGCGCCGCCTGGAAGATGGAAGTGGTACTGGCGCGCTTTTGGCGGCGGCATATCGCCCGGAACCTGCCCGCCCTGGCGCCGGCCGCACCCGACGGCGGGGGCTACCAGGTCCTGTTGGGCGGGCTGCTCCCCTCTCCCCCGCCGGTTCCGCCGCACGCGGTATACAGCCTGGACTGGTACCACCCCACCCTCGGCGAGGAAGCAGCGGCACGTACGGACCAGGGCACCGGGCCGGTTGAGCGTCCCGGTGCGCCACAGCTGGCGGCCGGCGCTGTTCAACGGCGAAAGGAAGCCGAAGCGGCGTGCAGGAGCGCCCTCAGCGGGACCCGGCACCTCCGCCGTTTTGACAGCCTGCTGGCCGTCGCCCGGCACTACGCCCTCCTCCGTGAGGAACAGGCGCGCGAATTCACCCTGGGCTGGCCCCTGCTGCGCCGGTGCGCAGCCCTGATCGGCGTCCGGTTGCAGCAAGCGGGTGTCATCGCCAGCCCCGGCGACGTCTTCTTCCTGACCCGGCAGGAACTGCGCACCGACGCCCCGTCCCGGGACGAGGAAGTGGCACGGCGCCGCGGGGACTGGCTCCAGCAACGGAAGCTTGATGCCCCGCTGATACTGGGCGGCGCTCCCCTGCTCGGCAACACCTTCGACAGGATCGCCAACGGAGCCCGGAGCAGCCGCCAACTTCCCGAGGGTGCCATAACGGGCCATCCTGCCAGCCCGGGACGCGCCCGTGGACGGGTGCGGCTGGTTGACGGTCCGGATGACTTCGCCTTGTTCAGGCCGGGTGAGGTCCTGGTGGCCAAGGCCACGGCGCCGGCCTGGACCCCGCTCTTCGCGGACGCGGCGGCAGTGGTGACGGACACCGGCAACCTCGCAGCCCACGCCTCGCTCGTGGCCCGGGAGTACGGCATCCCGGCAGTGGTCGGTACCGGAAACGCCACCCACCTGCTGCACACCGGCCAACGCGTAACAGTGGACGGCAGCAAGGGCATCATCGAAACCCACGAGGGCTAAGGGGCCGCCTTCATCGCCGCTGCGGCGTCAGCAGATGGGCTGCGGGTTACCGCACGTCCTCGTCCACCCAGTCCATGGCCTTGGTGACGGCTTTTTTCCACAGGCGCAGCTGGCGCTCCTGTTCAGCCTTGTCCAGCTGTGGCTCCCAGCGCTTGTCCTCGGACCAGTTGGCCGAGAGCTCGCCAAGGTCCTGCCAGAACCCGACGGCCAACCCGGCGGCGTAGGCGGCACCCAGTGCGGTGGTTTCGATGACTTTGGGCCGGATCACGGGGACGCCGAGGATGTCCGCCTGGAACTGCATCAGGGCATCATTGGCGACCATCCCGCCGTCGACCTTCAGCTCATGAAGCGGGACGCCGGAGTCAGCATTGACGGCGTCAAGCACCTCGCGGGTCTGGAAAGCGGTGGCTTCCAGGGCGGCGCGGGCGATGTGGCTTTTGGTTACGAACCGGGTCAGGCCGACGATCGCGCCGCGGGCATCGGAACGCCAGTACGGGGCAAAAAGGCCCGAGAAGGCGGGGACGATGTATACCCCGCCGTTGTCCTTCACGGATGCCGCAAGGGTTTCCACCTCGGGGGCGCTGCTGATCATGCCCAGGTTGTCGCGGAGCCACTGGATAAGCGAGCCTGTGACAGCAATGGACCCTTCGAGCGCGTAGTGCGGGGCGGCGTCGCCGAGCTTGTAGCCAACCGTGGTGAGCAGCCCGTTCTTCGAGTGGACAATCTCCTCGCCGGTGTTGAAGATCAGGAAGCAGCCGGTGCCGTACGTGTTTTTGGCTTCCCCTGCCCCGAAGGCCGCCTGGCCGAACGTGGCAGCCTGCTGGTCGCCCAGGATGCCCGCCACGGGTGTTTCGCGCAGCAGCTGGGAAGTGTGGACGGTGCCGTAGACCTCGGAAGAGGACTTGATTTCCGGCATCATGCTGCGCGGGACACCGAAAATTCCCAGGATTTCGTCGTCCCACTGCAGCGTTTCAAGGTCCATGAACAGCGTGCGGGAGGCGTTGGTGACGTCGGTGACGTGCACGCCGCCGTCCACCCCGCCTGTCAGGTTCCACAGCACCCAAGCGTCCGTGTTGCCGAACACCAGGTCGCCGGCTTCGGCCTTGGCCCGGGCGCCGTCCACGTTGTCCAGGATCCATTTGATCTTGGTGCCGGAGAAGTAGGTGGCCAGCGGCAGGCCAACTTTCTGTTTGAAGCGGTCGCCGCCGCCGTCCCCGGCCAGTTCATCCACGATGTCCTGCGTGCGGGTGTCCTGCCAGACGATGGCGTTGTACACGGCCTTGCCGGTGGTCCTGTCCCAGACCACGGCGGTTTCGCGCTGGTTGGTAATTCCGACGGCGGCAATATCGTGCCGCGTCAGGTTCGCCTTGGACAGGGCCGAGGCGATGACCTCGCGGGTGTTGTCCCAGATCTCGGCGGGGTTGTGCTCCACCCAGCCGGGCTGCGGAAAAATTTGCTCGTGCTCCATCTGGCCGGAGGAGACGATGCCGCCACTGTGGTCGAAGACGATGGCGCGCGTGCTGGTGGTGCCCTGGTCGATGGCGACTACGTACTGGTTCATGGTGACGTCCTTGTCGTTTTGTTGGAAGCGGGATGGGCGCTTGGGCTACTCGACCAGGCTGTGCGTTTCCACCCGGTGGTGGCGTGCCAGAACGTCCTGCGCATGCCGCACCTCTGCCCTCCGGGCTGCTGCATCCCATCCAAGCGGAACAGCGAGCACTTCCGCCACCTCATTGAGCAGTTCGCCGGTGACGAGGCCGCGGAAGGCGAGGGAGGTGCGCCGGATGAGGACGTCCACGAGGTGTCCCACCTGCTCGTGCGCGGCCATGTACCCGAGCTCACGCACACTCAGTTCGCGGGTGGAATGCAGGAGCCGGTCAGGACCGGCGTCGAGGTACGCCATGACCGCGCCGGCGCGCGTGCCGTAGCGGGTGAGGAGACCGGCGGTCCGGTCAGCGTCCCGCCCTGGTCCCATGTGCGCCTTGATCCATGCCTGCACCCCGGCCTCGTCCCCGGGGAAGCCGGCACCGCCGCCAATGGGGAGCTGCGCCGTCGAGACCTTCCGGGGTGCGCCGAGCTCCGCCAGCACGTCATTGGCCAGGTGTTCGGCCAGTGCCCGGAAGGTGGTCCATTTGCCGCCCACCAGGCTCAGCACGACGGCGCCCGTTGCGTTGTGTGCCGGACCGCGCCGTTCGATCCGGTAGTCGCGGGAGACGAAGCCTGGCTGGGTGGCGTCATGCCGGGGCAGGGGCCGTACGCCGGAGAAGGTGTAAACGATGTGGTCCCGTGTCACGGCGATGCCCGGGAAGACGTGCCCGATCAGGTCGAAGAAGTATGCGATTTCCTCGTCGGTGCAGACGGCGTCCTCAGCCATGTCGGCGTCCACGTCGGTAGTGCCGACCAGGACCCGGTCACCCATCGGGTAGATGAGGACGATCCGTCCGTCGCTGTGTTCAAAGAAGATTTCCCTTCCCCGGCAGGCCTTCAGCAGTGCGGGGTTGTCCAGGACGATGTGCGAGCCCTTGGTGCCGCCCATGAAGGAAGACATGCTTCCCATCGCCTGGTTGGTGAGGTCCACCCAGGCGCCGGTGGTGTTCACGATGATGTCGGCGGTGAAGTCGAACTCATCGCCCGTCAATTCGTCGCGAAGGCGGACTGTGCTGCCCCGGCCGGTGCCGGGATTGGGCCGGCCGGTCATCGACTGCAGCGAGACGTAGTTGCTGGCACGGGCGGTATCACCCTGGCCGGCTCCTGCCCCGGTTCGTCCCGCTTTTTCGCCGTCCTGGAGCACGTCGAGGGTGAGCCGCTCCGGGTTGTGCACGGACGCGTCGAAGTAGGTGGCGGCGTATTTGACGTCCGGACGCAGGTCGGGAAGCTCCGCCAGGGCGCCTTTGCGGCCCCGGAACTGGTGCCGGGGCACGCTGCCGCCATCCCTGGAGAACGAGTCGTACAGGCTGAGGCCCAGTTTGATGAGGAACGCGCCGCGCTCCTTCGGCTTGCCCTGCTGCTTGTGCGTCAGGAACCTCAGCGGCGCCGCCAGTACACCGGAAAACGTGCTGAAGATGGGGATGGTGGTCTGCAGCGGCTTGACGTAGTGGGGGGCGATCCTCAGCAGCCGGTTGCGTTCCACCACCGACTCGCGGACCAGGCGGAACTCACCGTTTTCGAGGTACCTGATGCCGCCGTGGATCATGTGCGACGACGCACCGCTGGCGCCCTGGCAGTAGTCCCCGCGCTCCACCAGTGCCACGTCCACCCCTTGGAGCGCGAGGTCCCGGAATGTTCCGACGCCGTTGATGCCTCCGCCGACGATCAGCACTTTCGCATGCGGGCGCAGCCGCAGATTGTGCACGGAACGGCGTTCCCCTGCCGCGGTGGGCGATGCAACGGACGGGCGGGCGGGCGAATCTTTGGGTCCCAACTGTTTCTCCTGGGCTTTAGCGGTGTGGTCAAGGGTTGGACGTGAACCCTGTTTCCCACCATTCTTCGGAGTGGTGGAAAATAGAGTCAAGGACAATGCACGAATGTGCAGAACGGATCGGGAATGGCTGCCAAAGATGCGAATGCCCTGCGCGCTGCACAGATGTACTACCTGCAGGACCTCACCATGGACGCCATCGCGCGAGAACTGCGGACCTCCCGGTCCACGGTGTCACGGCTCCTTTCGGCGGCCCGGCAATCAGGCCTGGTGCAGGTCCAGATCCGCAACCCGCTGGAAACCGGGCCCGAACTCGAAGGCCTGATCCGCCGTCGATATGGTGTGGACGCCCACGTTGTCCCGGTGCTGGAGACGCTGAATGAGGCGGAGACCCTCGAACGGGTGGCGATCCAAGGGGCGCGCACAATCGGGCCGCTGGTGACGTCCAACGCCATCATCGGCGTCGCCTGGGGCTCAACCATCAGCGCCGTCAGCCGCCACTTGACCCGGAAGATCACCCACGACAGCGTCATAGTGCAGCTGAACGGCGCGGGCAACATGCATACCACCGGCATCACGTACGCAAGCGACATCATGCGCCGCTTCGGGGCGGCGTACGGCGCCAGGGTGGAGCAATTTCCCGTTCCGGCCTTCTTTGACCATGCGTCCACGAAGAAGGCCATGTGGCAGGAACGCAGCGTGCAGCGGATCCTGGCCCTGCAGGCACGGATGAGCACTGCGATCTTCGGTATCGGCTCGGTGGATGCGGACTACCCCAGCCACGTGTACGCCGGCGGCTACCTTGACGAGGATGACTTGCACATCCTTGCCACCTCCGACGTCGTCGGCGATGTCGCCACGGTCTTTTTCCGGGGCGACGGATCCTCCAACGGGATCGTCCTGAACGAACGCTCCACCGGCCCCGACCTTGCCCAGCTCCGCCAGGTACGCCGGAGGATCTGCGTGGTTTCCGGGGCCTCGAAGATCGACGGGCTGCGTGGAGCGCTCGCCGCCGGCCTCGCCACGGACCTGATCCTGGACGAAGGCACCGCCCGCCGCCTGGTCGACTTTGAGCCGGACGCCCCCGGTGGCGCCTGATTCAGCCTGCAGGGACAGCCCGGCCTTTCAGGCTGCTACCACCACTTTGACGTTCGCTGCCTGCAGCCCGGCCTCGATCCCGGGCGGCGGCGGGGCGTCCGTCACCAGGATGTCGGCCGCCGCAAAACCTTCCAGCCGGGCGAGCGCGTACCGCAGCATCTTCTGGTGGGTAGCCACCACCACCACCTGTTCCGCCGAATTCATCAGCGCGATCTTCGTGGCCCGTTCCACATCGCGTTCGATGTAGAACGCCTCGTCGTGGATGCCGCTGACGCCAATGAAGGCGGTCCTGGCACGGAGCCCGGAGACGGCACTGACCGTCATCGGACCATTGAACGCCTGGCTGTCAAGCAGCAGTTCCCCGCCCAGTCCGATGGTCCTTGCAGACGTCAGCTGAAGGCAGCGCTGGATAGCCGGGGCGGAGTGCGTGATGATCGTGCCCGTAAAGGACGACGGCAACTCCTGCGCGATCTGGTAGGTGGTTGTTCCGGCATCCAGGATGATCGCATCCCGTTCCCCGATCATGGACACACAGGCCCTGGCCACCCGCAGCTTGGCCTCGGCATCCTCGCGCACCCGGGCCGCGAAGTCCGCGTTCTGTCCGTGCCCGTGGGTCGCGCTGACCCCGCCGTGGACCACCCGGACCAGTCCCAGTTTGGACAGCACCCGGGTGTCCCGCCGCGCCGTCATGTCCGAGACTGCGAACATCCCCGCGAGGTCGGTGGTGGAGATGAACCCCCGCCTGCCCAGCTCGTCCAGGATGGTCCGCTGGCGGGCTGTCAGCGCCTCTTTTCGTGCTGTGGCCATATCCCCTTCTTTCCCCCACGTCGGACGGCGCCCGGCGGAGTGTTGCTATTCCAACACCAATGTACTTAGGAACGTACCCCGGCACCGGCCTTCGTAAGCTCCACGGGCCTGCCTTCTGCAATTGACCGCTCGGCGGCCAGGCCCATCCGCACCGACTGCAGCCCGTCAGCCACCGTCACTTCAACCGGCCCCTCACCAAGGATGGCCTTCCGGAAGCCCAGGTGCTCGTAATAGGTGGAGCCGTGGTGCGCACCGGCGGCCAGGACCGCCTCGTCAACCGGAACCTCATGCTTTTCCGGTCCGAGCGGTGAGCGCGGGCTGAACTCCACCGTCGCCTCCGCTTCGTCGCCTGGAATCCAGTGGCTGGCTGCCACCGGGATGAGGGTTTCGATCTTTGCGGCATCACCCACGATGGAGATGCGTTCCTGGAACTTGGACCCCTCGGCAAACATGGACAGTTCCAGCATCGCCCGCCGTCCGCCCTTGAAGTCGACGATCACATACGCGTTGTCCACCATGTCGGAAATGCGGCCGTCGTACACCTCATCCATGTGGTTTACGTCGTGCCCGCCGCTGGCGTACACACGCGTGGGCTCGTCCTGCAGGATCAGGCGCATCAGGTCGAAGAAGTGGCAGCATTTTTCCACCAGGGTTCCGCCGGTCCGCTCAGCAAAGCGGTTCCAGGCGTCCACCTTGTGCAGGAACGGGAAGCGGTGCTCGACGATGGACAACATGTAGATGTTGCCGAGCCTGCCGTTGTGTGCGGCCTGGATGACCTCCTGCACCGGCGGCATGTAGCGGTATTCCATGGCGACCCAGACAGGTGCGGGGTAGCCGGCGGCGAGCCGTTCGAGTTCGTCCGCCTGTTCGGCGCTGGTGCAGACGGGCTTCTCGACGAGCACGGGCAGGTTGGTGCCGCTGGCAAAGATGTCCCTCAGGATCACCACGTGCGTGTCGTTGGGGCTGGCAATCACCAGCGCGTCCACCAGCCCGGAGGCCAGCAGGTCCTGGTGGGAAGCGAACGTCCGGACTTCGTAGCCAATCTCCTTCGCCGTCTCTTCCAGTGAGGACGGCGTGGGGTCGGACACCACGGTGATCCGGCTTCCCGGAATCAGGGCGAGGTTCCGCACGTGTTCCCGGGCCATGTGGCCGGCCCCGATAAGGCCGTAACGGATGGTCCGGACCGATTCCGCAGAAGGCAATGACATGAGCTGCTCCGTTTCTCTACGTTGAGTGTGGGGACCGCGGCGTTGCATCCCAAACAGAACTATACCGAAAGTGTTGTTATTCCAACATAGCGTGTGTATATTTCTTCAGTAATAGACCTGCATCACACCACAGCCCGGAACTACAACGAGGTGGAACGTGCCCCAACCAACCGGAACCCTGCTCTTCGTAGGCTGCGCCACACTGGACTCAATCGCCCTGGTGGAGGACTATCCGGCCGCCGACAGCCGTACCGTTGCCACGGATTTTGCGACGGCGGGCGGCGGTCCGGCTGCGACGGCGGCAGTCGCGGCAGCCCGGGCTGGCGCCAAGACCGCCTTCGCCGGTGTACTCGGTACGGACGAGGAGGGCGACCGCATCATTGCCGGCCTCGAGGCTGAAGGTGTTGACACCTCGGCCGTGGTCCGGGACGCCGGGGTCAAGACCGGCGCCAGTGTGATCGTGGTCAGCAGGGCCACCGAAAGCCGGGCCATCGTCACCCGCCCCGTCCCGCCGGTCAGCTTCCCCGCCGGCAGCCGCTTCTTCGACCTGCTGTCCGCCGCGGCCTGGGTCCATGTGGACCACCTGGGCTGGAACGCGGTGGCCGGCAGCTCCGGCCTTCCCGCGGACCTGGCAGTCAGCGTGGACGCCGGCAACCCGATCCCCTCCTTCTCCCCCCGCGCCGTCGCACTGTACGTCCCCACCATCGAACGCCTGCGTGCCGAATACGGCGAGGGCGACTCTCCCGCGGCCCTGCTGGCGAAGGCGGTCGACGGCGGCGCATCCGCCGTCGTCGCCACCGCCGGATCCGACGGTGCCTGGGTTCTGGAACGGGGCGGCACGCCGGTCCATGTGCCGGCAACACCGGCCAACATCGTGTCCACCCTCGGCGCCGGCGACGTGTACCACGGTGCCCTGCTGGCCGCCGTCGCAGCCGGCCTTCCCCTCGTGGAAGCCGCTGCGTTCGCCGGCCGCACCGCCTCCGCATCCTGCGCCGGACTGGACGGACGTTCCGCCATCCCGCATCAGGCCGTCACCCCCATTCCTGCCTGACCGACCTGCCACCACTCGCCCGACTGAAAGAAGCAATCCATGAGCCCCACAGACCTTTCCCCCCTGCAGCGCCCGTCCGGCGCGTTCGCAATGCTCGCCGTGGACCAGCGCGAAGCGATGCGCAACATGTTCGCCGAGCACACTGACCAGCCCGTCACAGACGATGACCTCCGCCACTTCAAGCTCGAGGCCGCCCGCATCCTCAGCCCCTACGCCTCCGGCATCCTGATTGACCGGCAGTTCGCCCTCGACCAGGCCATCGAAGCAGGTGTGGTGGACCCACACTGCGGGCTGATCGCTTCCGCCGACCACTTCGAATCCGCACACGGCGAACTGGTGGGCGAGGTGACAATCGACCCGCTGGTCGATCCGCACAAGTACGCGGCCCTGGGCGCGAAGGCGCTGAAGCTGCTGGTCCTCTACCGCCCCGACGAGCCCGCCGAGGGCCGCGTGGCGATGGTTCGCGAATTCGTGGAGAACTGCCGGTCGGCCGGGCTGATCAGCATCATCGAGCCGGTCTCCCGCAAACCGCTGGCCGGCGGCGACTTCGACTGGAACGCCGGCATCCTGGCGGCGGCAAAGGAGCTCGGCAGCCTGGGCGCAGACCTGTACAAGGCAGAAGTCCCCTTCAAGGGCCAGGCCCCCGAGGCCGATGTCCGGTCCGCCTGCGCAGAACTCACCAAGGCCATTGACGGGCCGTGGGTTGTCCTGTCCTCCGGCGTCCCCGAGGACGTCTTCCCGGATGCCGTTCGGTGGGCCTGCCTGGAAGGCGCCAGCGGCTTCCTCTCCGGACGCGCCGTCTGGGCGTCCTGCATCGGCGCGCCCGACGTCGTCGAGTCCCTGTCCACCGACGCCGTCCGCCGGCTGCAGCGCCTGTGCGCCGTGGTTGACGACGTCGTCTCGGCCCAAAGGACCCACGCATAAGAGCCCGAGCGCCAACACCCCGTCGCAACCACTCTTTTCCGCAGCCAAGCAACACGGCACAGCAAAACTCAACGAGGAGATTATTGTGAGTCAGATTTCACGCAGGCAGGCCATTGCACTTCTCGGAGCCCTGGGCTTCGGCGCCACTGCGGCAGCGTGCGCCGGACCCGGCGGGTCCACCGCTCCCGGAGGCGCCACCGGCCCGGCCGCGCCCGCCACGGGTGACATCACCGGCAAGGTGTCCTTCGCCCACTGGCGGGGCGAGGACAAGGCAGTGTTCGACGAGCTCATCAAGCGGTTCGCGGCCCTGCACGACGGCGTGGAGGTGGCGCAGGACATTTCCACCTCCAACGACTACAACGCGCAGGCCCTGCAGAAGCTGCGCGGCGGCTCCATTGGCGACGCCTTCGCCACCTTCCGCGGCGCCCAGTTCAAGAACTTCACCGAAGCCGGTATCTACACCGAACTCAAGGACAGCAAAGCATCGTCCAACTACGAACCAAGCCTGCTTTCCGCAGGGAAGTCCGGCGACAGCGTGCTCGGCCTGCCCTACCAGGTGGTCTTCCCCATGCCCATGGCCAACGTGGACCTGTTCGACAAAGCCGGCGCCGAGATCGCACCCAAGGACTGGGACTCCTTCCTGGGCATGTGCGAGAAGCTCCTGGCTTCCGGGGTCGTTCCCATCTCCTGGCCCGGCGGCGACGTCGGAAACGGCGGGCAGCTGTTCAACTGCATGATCGCCAACAACGCGCCGGTGGACGACATGTGCGCCCAGATCGAACAGGGCAAGCTGAAGGTCACCGACGACTGGTTCATCAAGATGCTCAACCAGTACAAGGACCTGGTCCCGTACCTGCAGCCGAACGCCACCGGCACCGCCGTTGAACCTGCGCAGAACCTGTTCTCGCAGGGCAAGGCCGCGATGCTCGCCACCGGCTCTTACCACATCGCAGCCGTCCGCGGCCTCGGTGCGCAGTTCCCGATTGAGCTGGTGTTCCCCAACACCTCGGCCGGCAACGCCAAGTACGAGGGCGTCTACAACGCCACGTTCATCCTCGGCGTCAACTCGGCCAGCAAGAACCAGGCGGCCGCGGCGGCCTGGATCGATTTCCTGTCCGAGAAGGAGAACGCCGCGTACTACGCCAACGAGACGGCCCAGCACGTTTCCGTGAAGGACGTGGAGTACACCAACCCCGACCTGAAGCGCCTCAGCCCGTGGCTGGAGAAGAAGACGGCCCTGGCGGCCCGGTTCCAGTTCATGAACCTGGACGTCCGCAACGCCGTGGAAGCCAGCGCCACCGCCGTCATCTCCGGCACCAGCCCGGAGCAGGCTGCGGAGGCCGCCCAGAAGATTGTTGATGAACGGCTATGAGCATCCATCCCGGCACGGCTGCCGAGCACAAGGCACCCGACAGCCGCCCAGAAACTGACACCGCACGGAAGCGCCGCCGTTCACCCACCCGGGTGAACCCGGCCCTGTACCTCTTCCCGCTGCCCGCCGTCGCGGTCATCGCCTTCTTCCTGGTGATGCCCACGCTGCAGGCGTTCCAGTACGCCATTACGGACTGGAACGGCTTCTCGGCATCGTTCAACTACGTGGGCCTGGACAACTTCATCCGCGCGTTCACCAAGGACTCGCTGTTCACCAACGCCCTGACGAACAACCTCAAGTTCGTGCTGCTGGTGGTGATCGCGCAGACGGTGTTCTCCCTGATCCTGGCGCTGCTGCTGACGAAGAACTCGAGGGGCAGCGTCCTGCTCCGCGCGCTGTTCTTCTTTCCCACCATCCTGTCCTCAGTGTCCGTGGCGTTCATCTGGAAGTTCATCTACGACCCCAACTTCGGCCTGGCCAACTCGGTCCTGGACACCGTTGGCCTGGATGCCCTCCAGGGCTCGTACCTGGGCGACAACGCGCAGGCACTGTACTGGGTGGCCGTGACCCAGGTCTGGTTCCATGCCGGGCAGATGATGGTGGTCTACATCGCCGGCCTGCAGGCCATCCCGAAGGAACTCTACGAGGCAGCGGAAATGGACGGCGCCAACAAGTGGCAGCAGTTCAAGTCCATTACCTGGCCGTTCGTGGCCCCGGCAACGTCCATTGTGGTGGCCTACACCACGGTGCAGTCCTTCAAGGCCTTCGACCTGATCCTGGGCATCGCGGGCAACCCGCCAAAACAGTCCCTGGACATCCTTTCCACCCGTATCTACAGCACCTTTGCCAACTCGGAGTTCGGCTACGCCGCCGCCCAGTCGATCATCTTCATGGCCATGATCGCCCTGGTTACGTGGCTCCAGCGCCGGTTGCTCCGGCTGACTCCGAAGGGGGAGTAACAGCATGCTCGCCTCCATAAGCCGCCGCGCCATCCTCGGCATCTACGCGGTCATCATCATCATTCCGCTGACCGTCGTGGGGTTCGGCAGCTTCAAGTCCACGCAGGAACTTTTCGCCGGGCCGTTCAGCCTGCCGCAGTCCCTCTCCCCCGCCAACTACGCCGAGGTCATCGGCGGCCAGGACCTGGGTTCGTCATTCTGGAACAGCGTCATCGTCACCGCCATCTCGGTGCCGCTGACCCTGTTCCTGGCCAGCCTTGCCGGCTACGCCGTCTCCCGGCTGCGCGGGTTCATGTCCTGGGCCATCTTCGGCTTCCTGGTGCTGGGCATGGCCATCCCCGCCCAGGCGAACATGGTGCCGCTCTACGTCCTGTTCGGCCGGCTGGGCCTGCTGGACAGCCTCACCGGCCTGGTCCTGGCGAACCTGGTGTCCACCCTGCCGATCGCCGTCTTCATCCTGGGCGGGTTCATGCGGACCCTGCCGAAGGAACTCTACGAGGCATCCTCGATCGACGGCACCGGCCCGTGGCGCACCTACGTCTCCATCGCCCTGCCCCTGTCAGCCCCCTCAATCGCTGCGGCCGCCATCTTCCTGTTCGTGATCCACTGGAACGAGCTGCTGTACCCGCTGCTGTTCATCCAGTCCCCCGGCAACCGCACCCTGCCGCTGGCGCTTCTGAGCTTCCAGGGCGAATTCCAGACCAACTACCCGCTGCTTTTCGCCGGCGTCATCCTGGCTTCGCTGCCCGTGGTGGTTGCGTACATCTTCCTGCAGCGCTACTTCGTAGCCGGCATCACCGCAGGCGCCAGCAAGGGATGAGCACGACGGCGGCGGGCATCTCCCGCGGCGCCGGGCCCCTTCCAGCCAACGAAAGGCACCATCCATGAACCTCAAATCAGCCCGTCACCTCGTGAACGGCACCTGGCACAGCGCAGGAAGCGCAAAAGACGTGACGGACCCCGGCAACGGCAGTACCGTAGGCGAAGTGGCCTGGGGCACCGCCGGGGACGCCACCACAGCGGCGGACTCCGCGGCCGAAGCCTTCAGTTCCTGGTCGCGCACCACCGTCAGGCAAAGGGCGGACCTGCTCCGCAACGCCGCCGACCTCCTGGCCGAACGCCGCGATGAACTCGCCCACACCCTGGCCCTCGAAGCGGGCAAGCGGCTCCCCGAAGCCCAGGGCGAGGTGGACTTCTCCGTGGAGTACTTCCGCTGGTTCGCCGAGGAAACCCGCCGCGCCACCGGGACCATCAGCCCGCCCGAACTCCAGGGCCGCCGCCACCTCAGCAGCCGCAAGCCCATCGGCGTCGCACTGAGCCTCACGCCCTGGAACTTCCCGGTGTCCATCCAGGCCCGCAAGCTCGCGGCCATGCTGGCCGCCGGCTGCACCGTGGTGGGCCGGGTCTCCGAAAAGGCGCCCCTTGCCGCCACCGGATTGTTCGAAGTCCTGCACGATGCCGGGTTCCCCGCCGGCGTCGTCAACCTGGTCCACGGCCCCTCCCGCGAGGTCACCGGTGCGCTCATGGCCCACCCGGCGGTGCGGGCGGTCAGCTTCACCGGCTCCACCGGCGTCGGCCGCCAGATCATGGCTTCCGCCGCTGAGCGCGTGGTGCGGCCCCTGCTGGAGCTGGGCGGCAACGCCCCCTTCATCGTGTTCGAGGACGCCGACCTGGACGCCGCCGTCGAGGGTGCCGTGCTGGGCAGGCTGCGCAACACCGGCCAGTCCTGCGTTGCCGCCAACCGCTTCCTGGTCCAGGACAGCGTCGCGGACGAGTTCGCCCGGAAGCTGGGTGCACGGTTCGACGCGATGAGCATCGGGCACGGCGTTCCCGACGGCGGCACGCCGGTCCCGGATCTCGGCCCGGTGATCGACGCCGACCGGGTGTCCGCCGTGCAGTCATTGGTGGACGACGCGCTGGAACGCGGGGCGCGCCGCGTCACGCAGCGCATCGACGTTCCCGCCCGGGGTTCCTTCCTCGCGCCCACCCTGCTGGCCGACGTCCCCGACGACGCGCCCCTGGTGACCGAGGAAGTGTTCGGCCCGGCGGCCGGCGTCGTGACCTTCTCCTCGGAGGAGGAAGCAATCCGGAAGGCGAACGCCACCGAGATGGGCCTGGCCGCCTACGTCTGGAGCGGCAGCCCCAGGCGCGGCTGGGAGGTCCCGGAGCGGCTTGAAGCCGGCATCGTGGGCGTCAACGACCCGCTGCCGTCCGTTGCTTTCGCACCGATGGGCGGCGCCAAGCAGTCGGGCCTGGGCCGTGAAGGATCGAGCCTGGGCCTGGAGGAATTCGAGGAGGTCCAGTACGTGGCCTGGAGGCCGTAGATGCTGACCACCGGGCTGGTACTGGGCGCCGTGGTGATGGGTGCCGGAATGCAGCGCATCACGGGGATGGGTTTCGCCCTGGTGGCCGCCCCGTTCCTGGTCCTGCTCCTGGGCCCGGTGGAGGGCGTGGTGCTGGTCAACCTCTGTGGTGCCGTCACGGCCGGGGCCATCATCTTCCGGGTGGTGCGGGACGTCGACTGGAAGCGCTACCTGTTGCTCGCCGCTTCGGCCCTGCTCGGCATCATCCCCGCAGCGCTGCTCATCAGGTTCATCCCGGCGGCTGTCCTGGAAATCTCCATCGGGGTGCTCCTCGCCGCCGGGCTGACCGTGCTGCTGGTCCTCAAGTCCGCCGTCCTGCCGGCCCGCCGCCGGTACCTGCTGACCGCCGGCGGGCTGAGCGGGTTCATGAACACGGCAGCCGGCGTGGGAGGACCCGCCGTCAGCATGTACTCCATCGCCACCCGGTGGCACCACAAGTCCTTCGCAGCCACCATGCAGCCGTACTTTTTCACCATCGGCGCCTTCTCGCTGCTCTCCAAGGCGATCACTGCCCCCGCAACGTTCCCCGTGATGCCGCCGGCGATGTGGGTGTCGGTTGCCGCCGCCTGCCTGGCCGGGCTGGTGCTGGGCGACGTCGCATCGAAGTTCGTCCCCGCCCGCGCCGCGCAGGTACTCCTGGTCATCCTGGCCTACCTGGGAGCAGCGGCCACCATCATCCGCGGCGTGCTCGACGCCGTGGCCCCCTGAACCGCACTTCCACCTTCAACGCTGAAAGGAAACAAACATGACGTGGCTGAACAGTGCCGCTCACGCACGATGGCTCGAGGCAGAAACCGACCGGCTCCTGGACTTCGCCGCCAATTCAAAGGTCCCCACCGGTTTTGGCTGGCTCGACAACTACGGCAAGGTGTACGCCGACAAGCCGACCCACCTGTGGATCACCGCGCGGATGACGCACAGCTTCGCGGTGGCCGCCCTGATGGGCCGGCCCGGCGCTGCGCTCCTCGTTGACCACGGCATTGCGGCACTGAACGGGGTCCTGCACGATGACGAGTTCGGTGGGTGGTACGCCGAAGTGGACGGGAACGGCCCGGTAAACGACACCAAATCCGGCTACCAGCACTCCTTTGTGCTCCTGGCAGCTGCCAGCGCCGTTGCGGCCGGACGTCCCGGAGCCCGGGAATTGCTCGATGAGGCGCTGCGGATTGCCGACACGAAATTCTGGGACCACGAAGCCAACATGTGCTTCGACTCCTGGAACCGGGAATTCACCGAAACGGAAGCCTACCGCGGCGGGAACGCCAGCATGCACTCCGTGGAGGCATACCTCATCGTGGCCGACGTGACCGGGGAGAACCGGTGGCTGGAACGGGCCCTGCATATCGCCGAAATCCTGATCCACAAGTTCGCCCGCAACAACAACTACCGGGTTTTTGAGCACTTCGACCCGGAGTGGAACCCGATGCCGGAGTACAACACCGACGACCGGGCCAGCCAGTTCCGCGCCTACGGGGGCACACCGGGCCACTGGGTCGAGTGGGCCCGCCTGCTCCTCCATCTCCGCGCCGGGCTCGAGGCGCGCGGGCTGGACGTCCCGGCCTGGCTGCTCGAGGACGCGCGGGGACTGTTTGACGCCGCCATCCGGGACGCCTGGGAACCGGACGGCCATCCGGGATTCGTCTACTCTGTCGACTGGGACGGCAAGCCCGTTGTCACCACCCGCATCCGGTGGGTTCCGGCCGAGGCGATCGGCGGCGCGGCGGCCCTCTACATCGCCACCGGCGAGCAGAAATACGCGGACTGGTATGAGCGGATCTGGGACCACGCCCGCGACTGGTTCATGGACTACGAGCACGGCTCCTGGAAGCAGGAACTGGACGAGAACGGCAACGTCACTTCCACCGTGTGGTCCGGGAAGGCTGATGTGTACCACCTGTGGCACTGCCTGGTGGTCCCGCGGCTTCCGCTGGCCCCGGGGCTGGCCCCGGCCCTCGCGGCAGGCCTGCTGGACGCCCGGCTGGGTCCGGCCGGGCAAGGCCGGTAACAGGCCAGCCGCTGACGGCCGGCAGCGCGCAACGCTGCCGGCGCCGGATGAGTGGGTAGAGTCGATGCCATGAGAACTTCACCCCGGCTCAGCCTGAACAACGGCGTGCTGATCGACCAGCTTGGCTACGGGCTGTACAAGGTGCCATCGGCCGACGCCGCAGGGCTGGTCGCCACGGCCCTCGCCGCCGGCTACCGGCACTTCGACACCGCCGCGATGTACGGCAACGAGCTGGGCGTGGCCCGCGGCATCAGCTCCCAGCTCGGTGCCGGCACCGGCAGCGGAGGATCCGGGGAGTTCTTTCCGAACCTGTCCCGTGAGGACATCTTCGTCACCACCAAGGTATGGAACGACCACCACGGCTACGACGCCACGCTCCGTGCCTTTGATGAGTCCATGGTCAACCTGGGCCTGGACTACCTCGACATGTACCTCATCCACTGGCCGTGCCCGAAGCAGGGCCTGTTTCCGGAAACCTACCGGGCCCTGGAGACGCTGTACCGCGAGGGAAGGGTCCGGGCCATCGGCGTCAGCAACTTCCAGCCCGCCCACCTGGACCGGCTGCTCCAGACGGCCGAAGTGGTGCCCGCCGTCAACCAGGTCGAACTGCACCCGTGGCTGCAGCAGGAGGAACTCCGCGGCAAGCACCGGGAACTCGGCATTATGACCGAAGCATGGAGCCCCCTGGGCCGCGGCCAGGTGCTGGCCGATCCCGTTGTCCAGGCCTGCGCGGCCGAACACCGGCGGACCCCGGCGCAGATCATCCTGCGCTGGCACGTGCAGCTTGGCCACGTGGCCATTCCAAAGGCCAGCTCGGAAGCGCGCATCCGGGAAAACCTGGACGTGTTCGGCTTCGAACTCTCCGCGCGGGACATGGCAGCGCTCGCAGCACTGGGCCGGGGACACCGCACCGGGTCCCATCCGGACAACGTCAACTAGGGGCCGGGACCATGAGGACAACAACACCGGAGCAGTCACCGGCGCCCGAGTACCTTAGCCCCGGACTTGCAGCGCGCACCACCGCCGCGACTGTCGAGCTTGACGGTGCCACCGTGGCCTGCTGGACCTGCGAGCCGCAGCAGGCCACACCCGACACCCGCACCATCCTGGTGATCCACGGTTTCCGCGGCGACCATCACGGACTGCTGCGCGTCGCCGACCAGTTGCCGGAGATGCGCCTCATCATGCCGGACCTGCCGGGCTTTGGCAGCTCGGGTGCGTTCCGCACCGGGCCGCATTCGGTGGAGCGGTACGGCCGGTTCATCGAGGATTTCATGGCGGCCCTTGGGCTGGGCCCGGACACGGTGCTGCTGGGCCACTCGTTCGGGTCCATCATCGCGGCGCATTTTGTCGCGGACCATCCCGGCGCCGTCACCCCGCTGGTCCTGGTCAACCCTATCGCCGCACCCGCGCTTGAGGGACCCAAAGGCATCATGACCCGGCTTGCGGTGTTGTATTACCGGCTCTCGGCCCGCCTCCCCCGGCCCCTGGGGCTGGCCCTGCTGCGGAGCCCGCTGATTGTCCGGGTCATGAGCGAGGCCATGGCCAAAACAGCGGACCGCAACCTGCGGCGCTTTATCCACGGCCAGCACCACGCCTACTTCTCCGCGTTCGCCAGCCGGGACAGCCTCCTGGAGTCTTTCACCGCCTCGGTCAGCAGCCACGTCGCAGAGGTGGCAGCCAGGCTGGACCTGCCCGTGCTGCTCGTCGCCGGCGAAAAGGACGAAATCGCCACCCTGCCGGACCAGCACCGACTTGCCGCGCTGCTCCCCGACGGCGAACTCAAGGTGATTGCCGGCGTCGGGCATCTGATCCACTACGAAACCCCGGCCCCGGCCGCCGGCCACATCCGCAGCTTCCTGAAGGACCATCCCGCGTGAAGATCCTCATCGACGCCCGTTTCACCAGGACCGACCACCACGACGGCATCAGCCGCTACGGTGCCAGCCTGATCGCCGCCACGGCGAAAATCGCCGACGTCTCCATGCTGGTCTCGGATCGGCGGCAGCTCGCCCTGCTGCCGGACGTTCCCTACCACCTGGTCCGCAGCCCGCTCTCTCCCATGGAGCTGTTCGTGGCGCGGAAGGTGAACACCCTGGGCGCCGACGTCGTGGTGTGCCCCATGCAGACCATGGGAACCTGGGGCCGGAAGTACGGGCTGGTCCTGACGCTGCACGACCTCATCTACTACGAGCACCCCGAACCGCCGGGATTCCTGCCCGCCCCGGTCCGCATCCTGTGGCGGCTCTACCACAAGGCGTTCTGGCCGCAGCGCCTGCTGCTCAACCGGGCGGACACCGTGGCCACCATCAGCCGGACCACCGAAGCGCTGATCGCCAAGTACCACCTCACCAGCCGGCCGGTGCGGATCATCAGCAACGCACCGCAGCCGGAGCAGGATCCTCGCCCGGCCGGTGCCGGAGCGGAAAAATCGATCGTCTACATGGGCTCGTTCATGCCCTACAAGAACGTTGAAACAATGGTGAAGGGCATGGCGGACCTGCCGGGGTACACCCTCCACCTCCTCAGCCGGATCACACCGCAGCGGCGTGCCGAACTGGAGGCCCTTGTCCCGGAAGACGCCGCGGTTGTCTTCCACAACGGCGTAACTGACGAGGAGTACCACGGGCTCCTCCGGACCGCCACCGCGCTGGTGAGCCTCTCACGTGCCGAGGGGTACGGCCTTCCGCTTGTGGAGGCGATGGCTTTGGGCACGCCCGTCATCGCCAGCGACATTCCCATCTTCCGTGAAGTGGGCGGGGACGCGGCACTGTATGTGGATCCGTCCTCCCCCGAACAGTTCGCCGGGGCGGTGCACACCCTGCAGGACGAAGGCCGCTGGCAGGACGCGTCACGCAGGTCGGTGGCGCAGGCCAACAGGTTCAGCTGGGATGAGTCGGCCCGGCAGCTGGTGGATGTTGCCGCCGAAGTGATGAAACGGCGGCGCTAGATCGCGGTAAAACTAGAGCACGTCCACACCGTCGAGCCGGAGCTGCACCGGCTCTGTAGTGCGCTTTGCCGCCGCTGCCGAGCGTGTGGCCCGCAGCAGCCGGACGACGGCGGCCGCCTGGCTGTAGGGGAAAAACAACAGCGTGCGCATGTCCTCGGCCGTGCGGCGGGCTGAGGTCTGGCCCCCAAACAACAGCGGCGCGGGGCCGGCGGTGC
This sequence comes from Arthrobacter sp. AD-310, assembly GCF_054656615.1. NCBI lineage: Bacteria > Bacillati > Actinomycetota > Actinomycetes > Micrococcales > Micrococcaceae > Arthrobacter > Arthrobacter sp. AD-310. The sequence goes on from NZ_BAAHNO010000034.1 coordinate 77,753, forward strand.
GGATCGTGATGCCGGCCTCCGCCAGCCCGCTTTGTACCGCACCGGTGAACTGTTCGACGGCGGTCCTTGGCCCGGTGACGGAAGCAATGCGCACTGCGGGCGGCAGCTGCAGTTCTTCCCTCAGTGACAGCTCGCGGTGGGCGAAACCGGCGGGGTCCCAGCGGAGCAGGGCCCCTACGGCGGCGGTGTCCGAGGCAGTGACCACAACGACTCCGCCATCAGCTGCCGGCTGAACCAGCGAGGCGGCGTTGAACCAGCGCCTGACCGTATCTTCGCCGGCGCGCAGGGTTTCGCGGCGCAGGAGGGAGTCGCCGTCCAGCAACAGGGCGGCGGCGTACCCGCCTTCAGCCACAGGCTCGGCGCCAACGGTGGCCACGACCAGCGCCTTGCCCCCGCCAACGCCGGCTTTGACCTGGTCACCGGAGGAGGTGATGACGGCCTTACCGGGGAAAGCCCTGCCCAGTTCCTCAGCCGTCCGCAGGACCCCGGTGGCTCCTTTGCGGAGCCGGCGGCCGCCACAGTGCGGGCAGTGCCAGTCCGGTGCAGGTGTGGAGCACCACCGGCACTGCGGCATCGCGGAGCTTCCGGCAAGCGCCAGGGGGCCCTGGCAGGCGCCGCAACGTGCAGCTTCCCGGCAGGTCCCGCAGGCCAGGGACGGCGCGTAACCGGCCCGCGCAACCTGGACCAGCACGGGACCGCGCTCCAGGCCTTCCTTGGCGGCACGCCAGGCCGCACCGGGCAGGCGTGCCACGCGGGCCAGCGGATCGCGTTCCTGCTCGAAGCTGTCGGCGGTGTTGACCACCCGCGGCACGGTGCGGCGTGTGGCTGGCCGGTCCGCTTCGACCGGCTGGGCCCAGCCGGCATCGAGCAGCCGCTGGACCTCGGTGCTGCGCGCATGCCCGGCGAGCAGGCAGGCCGCGCCTTCACGGGACGCGCGCAGGAGCAATACCTCCCGGGCGTGGACGTAGGGTGCGCGCTGCTCGATGTGGAGGTCGTCGCCGTCGTCCCAGCAGACCACCAGCCCGAGGTTGGCGACGGGGGCGAACGCGGCCGACCTGGTGCCGATGGCCACTGTGGCCTGCCCGGCGAGGAGGCGCAGGAAGTTGCGGTAACGGGGGGTGGGTCCGTCATCGGCGGTCAGCCGGGCCACCGCATCTTCGGGCAGGACAGCGCACAGCGCCTGTTCCAGCCGGTCCAGGTCGCGGTAGTCGGGAACCACGACGACGGCGCCCCTGCCGGAGGCGCGGACGGCGGCCACCGCCTCCGCGATCAGGTGCGGCCAGCCCGCCGGTCCGTAGCCCTGGAGCGGGTTGAGGACGGCGCGGGGGGCTCCGCCGTCGGACAGGTGCCGGAGGAAGGCGGCTCCGTTGCGGTAGGCGTCCCAGGCGGAGTCAACGGCGCGGGCAGGGTTTTCGACGCGGCCCTGGGCGCCCGGTTCAGTGGGTGCAGGGTCCGCGAATCCGTCTTCGAGGAACTGTTTTTCCAGCCGCGCCACCCGGGGCGGCACGGCCAGGCGGAGGACGTCGCTGACGGTACCTGCATAGCGGGCGGCCACAGCGGCGGCGAGGTCCCGAACGGCCGGGGCCAGGACAGGGACCGGGGATACCACCTTGGACAACGGCACAAGCGCCGTTCCGGCGTCGGATTCGGCCACGCGTTCGAGCAGGAAACCGGCCAGGTCCTGGCCGTTGAAGGTGACTTTGACCCGGACCCCTGGCTGCGCTGCGTCATCAAGGGTTGCCGGCACTGTGTAGTCGAACGGCCGGTCCAGGTGCGGCAACGCCGAATCGACCAGGACCCTGGCCACCGGAAGGTATCCGGCCAGGGCGACGCCGGCTGACTGCTTGTGCGGGGGGAAGCCCTGGAGCAGGGACGGCTGGACGGCTTTATCAGCAACCACGGGCGGCTACCTCCGTTCAGCTCCCCGGGGCGGACACGACCAGCCAAGCATGGGGCTATGACAAACGCCCCTGCCCGGCCGGAGCGCGGCTAGGCGTTAAAGAAGGCCTTTAGTTCGTCCACGCGGTCCAGGCGCTCCCAGGTAAAGTCCGGCTCGTCGCGGCCGAAGTGGCCGTGGGCGGCGGTTTTGGCGTAGATGGGGCGTTTCAGGTCGAGTGCATCGATGATGGCGCGCGGCCGAAGGTCGAAGATCTCGGCGATCGCGGCGCTGATCCGCTGGGGGTCGACGGTCTCGGTGCCGAAGGTCTCAACGTACGTGCCCACCGGGCGGGCCTGGCCGATGGCGTAGGCGATCTGGATTTCCGCCCGCTTTGCCAGTCCTGCAGCCACCACGTTTTTCGCAACCCAGCGCATGGCGTACGCGGCGGAGCGGTCCACTTTGGACGGGTCCTTGCCCGAGAAGGCACCGCCGCCGTGGCGGGCCATGCCACCGTACGTGTCGACGATGATCTTGCGGCCCGTCAGGCCGGCGTCGCCCACGGGTCCGCCGATCACGAACTCGCCGGCGGGGTTGAGGATGTTCCGCACCCGCGACACATCGAGGTTGGCCCCTGCCAGCACCGGTTCGATGACCACGGACGCAAGGTCCGCGCGGAGCTGGTCGAGGCTGGCGCCCTCGGCGTGCTGGCTGGAGATCACGACGGTTTCCACCGAGACAGGGATGTCCTTGTCGTAGCCCACCGTGACCTGGGTCTTGCCGTCCGGCCGCAGGTAGGGCAGTTCGCCCGACTTGCGGACCTCCGTGAGCCGCTCGGACAGGCGGTGAGCGACCCAGATGGGCAGCGGCATGTAGGACGGGGTCTCGTCACTGGCGTAACCGAACATCAGGCCCTGGTCTCCGGCGCCCTGGAGGTCGTAGTCGTCCTCCTGGCGGCCTTCGCGGGCTTCAAGGGAGTTGAAGACACCGCCGGCGATGTCGTTGGACTGCTGGCCAATAGAGACGGAGACGCCGCAGCGTGCACCGTCGAAACCGTTGGCGGAAGAGTCGTAGCCGATGCCCAGGATGGTCTCGCGGACGATCTGCGGGATCTCGACATAGGCGTCGGTGGTGACTTCGCCTGCCACGTGGACCAGGCCCGTGGTGGCCATGGTCTCCACGGCAACCCGGGATTCCGGATCGGCGGCCAGGAGCGCGTCCAGGATGGCGTCACTGATCTGGTCGCAGATCTTGTCCGGGTGGCCTTCGGTGACCGACTCGGACGTGAAGAGCCGGAGCGCGGAAGGCGCGGCCGCGGAGTTCTGGGGCAGGTGCAGGGGTAAAGTCACTCAACTACCTTACTGGTTTGAATTCATGCTTCCGCCAGCAGATGTCACTGTGCGAAGCGAACGTGGCCTGGAACACTCAGGCGCGGGGCGATACGTGGTTCAGTTCGTATCCGATCCGGCTGATGATGGCGGCGGAAACCTCTGTCTTGGTTCCGGCCGCCTCCTGCGGTTCGGAGCCGGAGCGGGCCAGGATGACCACGGAGTTGGTGTCCTGGCCAAAGACCTTGTCCGAACCGACATGGTTCACCACCAGCAGGTCGCAGCCCTTGCGCTGGAGTTTCGCCTCGGCGTAGGCCAGGACGTCACCGTGGCTGTCGCCTGTTTCGGCCGCGAACCCGACAATCAGCTGGTCCTGCCTGCCACCGGCGCTGTTCCGCAGTTCAACCAGTTCGTGCAGGATGTCGGGGTTGCGGACCAGGGTGATGACGGGGTCGTCGCGGTCGTCGCGTTTTTTGATCTTGGTGTCCGAAACCACGGCCGGGCGGAAGTCAGCGACGGCGGCGGACATGATGAACACGTCCGAGGCGGGGGCCGCGGCGAGGGCGGCCTCGCGGAGCTGCAGGGCGGTTTCCACCGGGATCACGTCGACGCCGGGCGGCGGCGGAACTTCCATGTGTGCGGCGATCAGGCGCACCGTCGCGCCGGCGTTCCGGGCGGCGACAGCCAGCGCCACGCCCTGCTTGCCGGATGACCGGTTGCCGAGGAAGCGAACGGGGTCGAGGGGTTCCCGGGTGCCGCCGGCGCTGATGGTGACGGTGCGGCCGGCCAGGGGAAGCTGGAAGTCGGCCTGCCCTTCCACCAGGGCCATGGCGGCGTCGAAAATCACCTGCGGTTCCGGCAGCCGGCCCGGCCCGGAGTCGGCTCCCGTCAGCCGGCCGGTGGCGGGTTCCAGGACAGCTGCGCCGCGCGCACGCAGGGTGTCCACATTGGCGCGGGTGGCCGCATGCTGCCACATCTCGGTGTGCATGGCGGGCGCGAACAGCACCGGCCCATGGGCCATGAGCAGGGTGTTGGTGAGGAGGTCGCCGGCCTGCCCGGTGGCTGCCTTGGCCAGGAGGTCGGCTGTGGCCGGGGCAACCACCACAAGGTCCGCCTCGTGGCCCAGCCGGACGTGGTTGACCTGGTGGACGTCGTCGAAGACGCTGTTGCTGACCGGGTTGCCGGACAGCGCCTCCCAGGTGGCCGTGCCGATGAAGCGGGTGGACGCCTCGGTGGGGATGACGGTCACGTTGTGGCCGGCTTCAGTAAAAAGCCGGAGGAGCGACGCCACCTTGTAGGCGGCAATCCCTCCCCCGACTCCGAGGACTATGCGCACGTGACCTCCGTCAACAGCAAGTCAGATTTTGCGGCAGGTTACTCTGCGGCTTCGATCGGCGTGGAAACCAGCTTGCCTTCGTTGATCTCGCGCAGGGCGATGGACAGCGACTTTTCGTTCAGCTTGGTGTCAACCAGCGGGCCGACGTACTCGAAGAGGCCCTCATGCAGCTGTGCGTAGTACGCGTTGATCTGACGAGCACGCTTGGCACCAAAGATCACCAGGCCGTACTTGGAGTCGGCTGCCTCAAGCAGCGAGTCGATCGGCGGGTTGATGATGCCTTCAAGGTTCGTGGACACGAATTCTCCAAATTCCTAACGGGCTGACGGTTCCGGCAGGTGTGGGTGCGGGGTCAGCCCCATGAGTGAAACAAGCTCGTCCGCTGCCCGGCGGACGTCGTCGTTGATGACGGTGAAGTCGAACTCCGGTTCAGCAGCAAGTTCCAGTTTAGCGGTTTCCAACCGCCGCTGCTGTTCCTCCGGGGTTTCGGTGCCGCGGCCCACCAGGCGCCGGACCATTTCGTCCCAGCTGGGCGGGGCGAGGAAGACGAACTGGGCGTCCGGGACGGCTGCCTTGACCTGCCGCGCACCCTGCAAATCGATCTCCAGCAGGACAGAGCGGCCCTCGGCGATGGCCTGGTTCACGGTGCTCTTCAGCGTGCCGTAGGTGTTCTGGCCGTGGACCACAGCCCATTCCAGGAGTTCACCATCGGCGATCAGCTGTTCGAACTCGTCCTTGGACTTGAAGAAGTAGTGGACGCCGTCCACCTCTCCCGGCCGCGGAGCCCGGGTGGTGGCCGAAACGGACAGCCAGACTTCGGGATAGTTGTCCCGGATGTAGGTGGACACGGTGCCTTTGCCAACAGCCGTCGGACCAGCGAGGACTGTCAGTCCAGGTTTCTTGCTCACGTATTCCTTTTCCGGGGTTCGGGGACGGGCCGGTGGAAACCCGCCCTAATGCTCGTCTATAAAATCTACCAGCGCCCGCCGCTGGTGGACGCCCAGTCCGCGGACCCTGCGGGAGGTGGCGATGCCCAGCTGCTCCATGATGGCCGCCGCCCGGACCTTGCCTATTCCCGGCAGCGCCTCAAGCAGTTCCGAGACGCGCATCCGGGCGAGGGCGTCGTCCTCCATCGCCGAGTTGATGATGTCCGCCGCTGACCTCTTGCCGTTCTTCAGGCTCTCCTTGGCCGCCGCGCGGGTGGCCCTGGCCGCGGCTGCCTTGTTCAGGGCATCAGCCCGTTCCGACGCGGACAACGGACGCAGCACCATGGCGGACACCCCCGGTTTCGGCGGATTCGTTCAGGGGCGGCCGCCCTTGAACCTGTCCTGAAACTACCCTCTGCCGTGGCCTGAATCAATGCATGCGCACAAACCCGCGGTTATGCGCCCCGCAGCCCGTCCAGGGTCCGCAGGGCCGCTTCGCGCAGCCCGCGCGGCCCGGGGCCGGCACTGAGGATGTCCCGGCTGGAGGTGCCCAGGACCTGCGGGAATGCCGGGCCGAACGTGGACCTGAGGTCCGCCGGGGTCGCCCCCTGGGCGCCGAGGCCCGGAGCGAGGATCGGTCCGCGCATGGCGGCGAGGTCAATATCGAGGTCCTGAAGCGCGGTGCCCACGGTTGCACCAACCACCAGGCCAACGGAACCGAGGCTGCCTGCGTAGCGGGTGTTTTCCGCTGCCGCCGCGGCCGTGATCCGGCGGGCCACGGAGTCCGCTCCCCCGACGTGCTGGACGGAGGACCCCTCGGGGTTTGAAGTCAGCGCCAGAACAAAGACCCCGCGCCCGGTTCCTGCGGCCAGGTCCAGGGCCGGACGCAGCGATTCGAAGCCAAGGTAGGGGCTGAGGGTGACGGAGTCGGCGGCCAGCGGGGAACCGTCCCGGAGCCAGGCGTCGGCGTAGGCGGCCATGGTTGAGCCGATATCGCCCCGCTTGGCGTCGGCGATGGTGAGCACCGATTCGTCCCGTGCGGCGGCGAGGAGTTCCTCGAGGACGGCCATGCCCGCCGAGCCGTGGCGTTCGTAAAGCGCCACCTGCGGCTTGATCGCGGCAGCGGACGTGGCAACCGCCTCCAGGGCTGTCAGTGAAAAGCGCCGCAGGCCGGCGGCGTCGTCGTCCAGCCCCCAGCCTTTCAGCAGCGCCGGGTGCGGGTCGATGCCGACGCACAGGGGGCCGTGCGCGGCCATGGCGGCGCCGAGCCGGGAGCCGAAGGACTCCCGGCCGGCACCTGCTTCCTGGTCAGGCATTCTGCAGGGCCGCCTTCTGCGATTCAGCGAGGGCGGAAGCGTGCTCCTGCAGGCTGGTGACAGACCACTCGTAGGTGCGCATTGCCTCGATCGCCTGGACCGCGGCGTTGAACTCGGCGACGGTGGTGATGCAGGGGATGCCGATGGAGGTTGCGGCTGCGCGGAGTTCGTAGCCGTCGCTGCGGGCCTCGCCGCCGGACGGGGTGTTGAACACCATGTCGATCTCGCCGGCGACGACGAGGTCGGCGATGGTGCCTTCACCCTCGGCGCTGCTGCCTTCGGCGACCTTGCGGACCGGGGTGGCCTGGATGCCGTTGCGGCGCAGGACGTCGGCGGTGCCGCCGGTGGAGACGATCTCGAAGCCGAGGTCGGAGAGCCGCTTCACGCCCATGATCACCGAGCGCTTGTCCCGGTTGGCCACGGACACAAACACCTTGCCTTCGGTGGGCAGTGCGTTGTTGGCCCCGGCCTGGCTCTTGGCAAACGCCGTGTCGAAGTGCTTGTCGATGCCCATGACCTCGCCGGTGGACCGCATCTCCGGGCCGAGCAGGGAGTCGACCACCTTGCCCGCGGGGGTGCGGAACCGGCTGAACGGAAGGACGGCTTCCTTGACGGCCACGGGGGCGTCCAGCGGAAGGCTGGATCCGTCGCCGGTTTCAGGCAGCATCTTGTAGGCAGTGCGGAGCTGGTTGATGGTGACGCCGGTGCCGATCAGGGCGGCGGCCTTGGCCATCTGCACACCGGTCGCCTTGGACACGAACGGCACGGTCCGGGACGCGCGGGGGTTGGCTTCGAGGACGTACAGGACGTCAGAGGCCAGCGCGAACTGGATGTTGATCAGGCCGCGCACGCCGACACCTTCGGCGATGGCACGGGTTGCGGTGCGCACGCGTTCGACGACGTTGCTCCCCAGGGTGATCGGCGGCAGGACGCAGGCGGAGTCGCCGGAGTGGATGCCGGCTTCCTCGATGTGCTCCATGATGCCGCCGAGGTACAGGTCGGTGCCGTCGAAGAGCGCGTCGACGTCGATTTCGACCGCGTCCTCAAGGAACCGGTCGATCAGCACCGGGTGGTCCGGGGTGATCTCGGTGGCGTTGGCGATGTAGCGGGACAGGTTGGCCTCGTCGTAGACGATTTCCATGCCGCGGCCGCCCAGGACATAGGACGGGCGGACCAGCACGGGGTAGCCGATTTCGTCGGCGATCTTCTTGGCGTCCTCGAAGGACACGGCCGTGCCGTTCTTCGGGGACACCAGGCCGGCCTGGTCCAGGACCCGTGCGAAGGCGCCGCGGTGCTCTGCGAGGTCGATGGCTTCCGGGGACGTGCCGAGGATGGGCACACCGGCGTCGGCGAGCTGCTGGGCGAGCTTCAGCGGGGTCTGGCCGCCGAGCTGGACGAAAACGCCCATCACGCCGCCGGTGCGTTCCTCGGCTGCGATGACCTCCAGGACGTCTTCGAGGGTCAGCGGCTCGAAGTAAAGGCGGGTGGAGATGTCGTAGTCGGTGGAGACGGTTTCCGGGTTGCAGTTGACCATGACGGTCTCGTAGCCGGCCTTGCGCAGTGCCATGGAGGCGTGGACGCAGGAGTAGTCGAACTCGATGCCCTGGCCGATGCGGTTGGGGCCGGAGCCCAGGATCAGGATGGACGGCTTGGAGTGCAGCGCCACCTCATCCTCTTCGTCGTACGCGGAGTAGTGGTACGGGGTGTAGGCGGCGAACTCGGCGGCGCAGGTGTCCACGGTCTTGTAGACAGGGCGGATGCCCAGTGCCTGCCGGACACCCCGGACCACAGCCTCGGAGTTGTGCGTGAGGGCGCCGATCTGTTCGTCGGAGAAGCCGTGGCGCTTGGCGCGCTGCAGCATGTCCTTGGTGAGCGAACCGGCCTGGCGGATCTCCCGGGAGACCTCGTTCAGGAGCTGGAGCTGGTCGAGGAACCAGGGGTCGATCTTCGTGGCGTCGAAGAGCTGTTCCACGGTGGCCCCGCCCAGGAGGGCGCGCTGGACCTGGTACAGGCGTTCGGTGGTGGGCCGCTTGGCCTTTTCGATGAGCTCCGCGACTTCCCATTCCGGGACGCTGCTGAAGTCCAGCTGCGAGCCCTTCTGCTCGAGGGAGCGCAGGGCCTTCTGCAGCGCCTCGGTGAAGTTGCGGCCCATGGCCATCGCTTCGCCCACGGACTTCATGGTGGTGGTCAGCGTATTGTCGGCTGCAGGGAACTTCTCGAACGCGAACCGCGGGACCTTGACCACGACGTAGTCGAGCGTGGGCTCGAAGGACGCCGGAGTCTTCTGGGTGATGTCGTTGGGGATCTCGTCCAGGGTGTAGCCAAGGGACAGCTTGGTGGCGATCTTGGCGATCGCAAACCCGGTGGCCTTCGATGCCAGGGCCGAGGACCGGGACACGCGTGGGTTCATTTCGATGACAACCACGCGGCCGGTCCTGGGGTCGATGGCGAACTGGATGTTGCAGCCGCCGGTGTCCACGCCCACTTCGCGGATGACGGCGATCGCGACGTCGCGCAGCTTCTGGTACTCGCGGTCCGTCAGGGTGAGCGCCGGGGCGACGGTGATGGAGTCGCCGGTGTGGACGCCCACGGGGTCGAAGTTTTCGATGGAGCAGACAACAACGACGTTGTCGTTCTTGTCCCGCATCATCTCCAGCTCGTATTCCTTCCAGCCGAGGATGCTCTCTTCGAGCAGCACCTCGGTGGTGGGGCTGTACTGCAGGCCCTGGCCAACGATCCGGCGCAGGTCGTCCTCGTTGTAGGCCAGGCCGGAGCCGAGTCCGCCCATCGTGAAGGACGGGCGGACCACCATGGGGTAGCCGAGATCCTCGGCGGCCTTGAAGGCTTCCTCCATGGTGTGGATGATGTGGCTGCGGGCGGATTCGGCGCCGCAGCGTTCCACCACACCCTTGAACTTCTCGCGGTCCTCGCCGAGCTCGATGGCGGCGATGTTGGCGCCGATGAGCTCCACGTTGTACTTCTCAAGCACGCCGTTCTTGTCCAGCGCGATGGCGGTGTTCAGCGCGGTCTGGCCACCCAGGGTGGGCAGGACGGCGTCGGGACGCTCCTTGGCGATGATCTTCTCCACCACCTCGGGGGTGATGGGTTCGATGTAGGTGGCGTCGGCGAACTCGGGATCGGTCATGATGGTGGCCGGGTTGGAGTTCACGAGGATGACGCGCAGGCCTTCCTCCTTGAGGACGCGCAGCGCCTGGGTGCCGGAGTAGTCGAATTCGGCGGCCTGGCCGATGACGATCGGGCCGGAACCGATGACCAGGACGCTCTTCAGGTCAGTTCTCTTGGGCATTACTTCTTGTCCTCAGTCTTGGTGTCGGAGTTGTTCGTCGCTGCGGAGGCTGCGGTGTCCGCTGCTTCGTTGTCCGCTTCTGCGGGGTGTGCGGAGTCCACCGGCTCCTTGGAAAGGTTGGCCGTCCGGCCGTCCCGGGTGCCCTCCATCAGCTCGATGAAGCGGTCAAAGAGGTAGGCGGCGTCGTGCGGGCCGGCCGCGGCTTCGGGGTGGTACTGCACCGAGAAGGCGGGAATGTCCAGGCAGGCGAGGCCTTCCACGACGTCGTCGTTGAGGCTGACGTGGCTGACTTCCACCCGCCCGTAGCGTGCCTCCGGGGCCTGGGTGGCGCCGTCGAGCGGTGCGTCCACGGCGAAGCCATGGTTCTGCGAGGTGATTTCCACCTTTCCGGTGCGGCGGTCCATCACGGGCTGGTTGATGCCGCGGTGGCCGTAGCGGAGCTTGTAGGTGCCAAAGCCGAGTGCGCGGCCGAGGATCTGGTTGCCGAAGCAGATGCCGAAGTAGGGCAGCTTCTCGTCCAGGACGGAGCGGAGCAGCTTGACCTGGGTTTCGGCGGTGGCGGGGTCGCCGGGGCCGTTGGACATAAAGAAGCCGTCCGGGTTCACGGCCTTGACGTCCTCGAGGGTGGCGGTGGCGGGGAGGACGTGCACGCGCACGCCGCGCTCGGCGAAGCGGACAGGGGTCATGGCCTTGATGCCGAGGTCGATCGCGGCGATGGTGAAGCGCGGTTCCTTGTCCCAGCCGTGGTCCTTGGGCTCCACCACGTAGGCTTCATCCACGCTGACTTCCTCCGCCAGGCGGGCGCCTTCCATGGGGGCGCTGGCCAGGACGGCGTCGAGGAGTTCCTTGTCCGGGGCCTGCGCTGCGTCGCCTGAGAAGATGCCGGCGCGCATGGTCTTGTGTTCGCGCAGGTGGCGGGTGATGGCGCGGGTGTCCACGCCCTGGATCCCCACGATCCCCTGCTCCACGAGTTCCTCGTCGAGGGAGCGCTCCGAGCGCCAGTTGGACGGACGGCGGGCGGCGTCCCGGACGATGTAGCCGGCAACCCAGATGCGGCGGGATTCGGCGTCCTCGCTGTTGACGCCGGTGTTGCCGATGTGCGGCGCTGTCTGGACCACCAGCTGGCGGGCGTAGGACGGATCCGTGATGGTCTCCTGGTAACCGGTCATGCCTGTGGCGAAGACGGCTTCGCCCAAGGCCGTTCCGGTGGCGCCGTAGCTGGTCCCGCGGAAGAAGCGGCCGTCTTCGAGGACGAGTACTGCCGGAGCGGAGGTAGTTGCTGTCACTGTATTCGCTTTCACTGCTGGGTCTGTGGGGCTGGGGAGATCAATTGCTGAAGGGCCGTGTAGAGCACTTCCTTGTCCGCGGCGCGTCGGGTGCGGAAACCGGTGTCCAGTTCGTGGGACCCGTGGGTCCACGTCAGTACCAGCAGGCCGTCCTTCTCCACGAACTTTCCGGCCATGCCGCTGTCCTGCCGGACGCCGGCCAGGGCGGCAGCGGGGATGTAGAGGGCCGGGGCGCCGGACCGGTCGAAGAGGACGCCGTGCGGGTACACGGCAAGGTCCGAGTTGGTGCGGATGCCGAGGCCGTGGACGGCGATTCGGTCCAGCCAGTCCCCGCCGGTGGTGGTGGCGACGTACTGGCCCTCGGCGCTGGTGAGCGGCTCGCCGGGAGCCGCGGGCACCTGGGGCAGCTGTTCGACGTCGGCCTGGCGCTTCAGGCGGTTGCGCCAGCCGATGGCGAGGAGGACGAAGACGACGGCGACTACCGCCAGCATCGCCAGTCCGGGAAGGATTTTGTCCATCAGGCGGCGCCTGCCGGAGAGGCCGCGTACCGGTACGGCGTGTTGAGCCTGCCGTCAAGGACGGTGGGGTGGCCCTTGAAGAAGGTGGCCACCACCTTGCCCGGGAGTTCGCGGCCCTTGAACGGTGAGTTCCGCCCCATCGTGGCCATCTGATACGGGTCGACCGTCCAGCGGGCGGCCGGGTCCACAAGGATGACGTTGGCCGGTTCGCCGGCCTCCAGCGGCCGGCCCTGGTCCTCGAGCCGGCCGATTTTTGCCGCCGCGGTTGAGGTGACGCGGGCGAAGTCCGCCCAGGTCATGAGGCCGGTTTCGATCATGGTGTGCTGCACCACGGACAGGGCGGTTTCGAGCCCGGTCATGCCCATGGCCGCCTGCGCCCATTCGCATTCCTTGTGCTCGCTGGGGTGCGGGGCGTGGTCCGTTCCGACCACGTCGATAGTCCCGTCAGCCAACCCTGCGCGCAACGCCTGCACGTCGGCGTCGGTACGGAGCGGCGGGTTGACCTTGTAGACGGGGTCGTAGCTGCGCACCAGATCGTCGGTGAGGAGCAGGTGGTGCGGGGTGACCTCGGCGGTGACGTTGATGCCGCGTTCCTTGGCCCAGCGGATGATTTCGACGGAACCGGCCGTGGAGACGTGGCAGACGTGCAGGCGGGAGCCAACGTGCTGGGCGAGCAGGACGTCGCGGGCGATGATGCTTTCCTCTGCCACCGCAGGCCAGCCCGTGAGGCCCAGGACCGCGGACACTTCGCCCTCGTTCATCTGGGCGCCGGCGGTCAGGCGGGGTTCCTGCGCGTGCTGGGCCACGACGCCGTCGAACGCCTTGACGTATTCCAGCGCCCGGCGCATGAGGACGGGGTCGTGGACGCAGATGCCGTCGTCGGAGAACATGCGCACGCGGGCACGGGAATCGGCCATGGCGCCCAGTTCGGCCAGCTGCTCCCCCGCCAGGCCCACGGTGACAGCACCGACGGGCCGTACATCAACCCAGCCGGCCGCCCGGCCCAGGGAGTGGACCTGCTCCACCACGCCGGCGGTATCAGCCACGGGGGTGCTGTTGGCCATGGCGTGGACGGCGGTAAATCCACCGAGGGCTGCTGCACGGGTGCCGGTTTCCACGGTTTCGGCGTCCTCACGGCCGGGTTCGCGGAGGTGGGTGTGGACGTCGACCATGCCGGGGAGGGCCACGAGGCCGGCGGCGTCGATGACTGTGGCGTCGTCGTCGGAAAGCCCGGCGCCCTTTTCGGCGATGATGCCGTCACGGATGAGCAGGTCCGCAGGTTCGCCGCCCAGGATCGAGGCGCCGCGGATCAGGTAGGTTCCGGTGTTGCCTGCCATCAGTTGCTCTCCTTGGTGGGGTGGGCGGTGCCGGCAGAGGCCAGGACCGGTTCGGCGGCTGGTTCACGGGTGTCCCCGGAGAGCAGCAGGTACAGTGCGGCCATCCGGACGGACACGCCGTTGCGGACTTGGGCCAGGACGGTGGAGCGGGGCGAGTCGGCGGCTGCGGCCGAGATTTCCAGGCCGCGGTTCATGGGGCCGGGGTGCATGATGATCGTGTCCTTCATGCCGAGCCGGTCCAGGGCGCGCAGCCGGTTGTCGTCGAAGCCCCAGCGCCGTGAGTATTCACGGGTGGTGGGGAAGAAGGACGCGTTCATCCGTTCGCCCTGGACGCGGAGCATCATGACGGCGTCCACGCCCTGCGCCAGGGTTTCGTCGAGGTTGTAGCTGACTTTGCACGGCCATTTTTCGACGCCGATGGGCAGCAGAGTTGGCGGCGCCACCAGGGTGACGTCGGCTCCGAGGGTGCGCAGGAGCCACACGTTGGAACGGGCGACCCGGGAATGCAGGACGTCGCCGGCGATCGCGACGCGCATTCCCTTCAGATCGGCGCCTTCGGACCCGGTACCGGACAGCTTCGCCCAGTGCCGGCGCATGGTGAACGCATCCAGCAGCGCCTGGGTGGGGTGCTCGTGCGTACCGTCACCGGCGTTGATGACGGCGGCGTCGATCCAGTCGGTGGCGGCCAGGCGGTGGGGTGCCCCGGAGGCCCAGTGGCGGATGACGACGGCGTCGGCGCCCATGGCGGACAGGGTTTGGGCCGTGTCCTTGAGGGACTCGCCCTTGGACACCGAGGATCCCTTCGCGGCAAAGTTGATGACGTCCGCGGAGAGGCGCTTGGCTGCGGCTTCGAAGGAGATGCGGGTGCGCGTGGAGTCTTCGAAGAAAAGGTTGACCACGGTGCGGCCACGCAGGGCGGGCAGTTTCTTGACCTCGCGGTCCCCGACGGCCGCCATTTCCTCGGCGGTGTCCAGGATGCTGATGGCGTTCGGCCGGCTGAGGTCCTGGGTGGAGAGCAGGTGCTTCACGAGCCGCCTTCGATCACTACTTCGTTGACAGGGGTGCCGCCGGGGGGCGTGTCGGTTTCTTCGATCCGGACCCGGACCTTCTCGGCGGAGGAAGTGGGAAGGTTCTTGCCCACGTGGTCGGCGCGGATGGGAAGTTCGCGGTGGCCGCGGTCGATCAGGACCGCCAGGCGGACGATGCGGGGGCGGCCCAGGTCGACGAGGGCGTCGAGTGCGGCGCGGATGGTGCGGCCGGAGTAGAGCACGTCATCGATGAGGACGACGACTTTGTTGTCGATGCCGGTCTTCGGGAGCCTGGTGGGATAGGGAGGGCGCGTCCCTTGGCGCGAGAGGTCGTCGCGGAACATGGTGACGTCAAGCTGCCCGACGATGGCGGCAGCGTCCACGGTGTTGTCTGCGGCGGCAATTTTTTGGGCCAGCCGGACTGCCAGCGGGTAGCCGCGGCGGGGGATGCCCAGAAGGACGAGGTCCTGGGATCCCTTGTTGGCCTCGAGGATCTCATGGGCGATACGAGTGAGGGCCCGGTCAATATCAGCCTGGTTCAGGACTGTCCTGGCTGGAACCGGTGCGCTGGTGACAGAAGTCAACGCTCGTCTCCCCTTTCCCCGCCTCACAGGACGGAATTAAAAAAGGATCATGTGCGGTACCAAAATTACCACACCGGCCCTCTCCTGCCGGTGCCGCGGGAAGGCGGCGCTGGTCACATTCGAGGCACCGCATCCTTGGTGGCAACCCCGGCCACACCTAGGCTGTCGGTTATGTCGATCAATCCCCGCCGGCCGTCACCCGGACACCCCGAAGATCCGTATTCAAGGCAGGCGGCGCCACTTCCCCGCCAGGCCAATCCCAGCTGGATGGGCCACGTCCAGCCGGAAAACTACCGGCCCGCGCCCGGCCATCAGGGCGGACCCGTGGCCTCTGTGGTCCCGCCGCAGGCAGAGGGAACTGCGCTCCGTGCCGCGCGCACCCGGGGCGGCCTGGCAGGGCTGACAGTTGCGGGCGGGACGCTGGCATTCCTGAGCCTCTTCCTGGTGGTGCCGTTCCTGCTCTCCAACACCGGCACCACCGGGTTTGTCATGGGTTTCCTGGCATCCCTGCTGCCGCTGTCGGCCGTGCTGCTGGCCGTTTACGTCATCGACAAATGGGAACCTGAGCCGAAGCGCCTGCTTTTCTTCGCCTTTACGTGGGGGGCCGCAGTGTCCATTGCGGTCACGCTCCTGATCCAGCCCTTCTTCGTGCTTGGCTTCCAGTTCTCGGACCTCCCGGACCTCCAGACCTACATGGCGACGGTACAGGCACCCATTGTGGAGGAATTCGCCAAATCCCTCGGTTTGCTCCTTCTCCTGCTCCTGGCCAGGCGGCATTTCGACGGCCCGGTGGACGGCGTGGTGTTCGCGTTCACCATTGCCGGCGGGTTCGCGTTCACCGAGAACATCCTGTACTTCGGCAGGGCCATCGCCGAATCGGCCAGCCCTGCCAGCGATTTCGCCCAGGTCTTCTTCCTCCGCGGCGTCATGTCGCCCTTCGCCCACGCCATCTTTACCGGCACCACCGGCCTGATCATGGGCTACGCGGCCCGCCGGTGGCATACCGGCGCCTCGGTTGCAGCATTCTTTGTGGGGCTCCTGCCCGCCATGTTCCTGCACAACCGGTGGAACAGCATGGGCCAGGGGTTCCTGCTGGACTACATCGTTGTCCAGGTGCCCATCTTCCTCGTCGCGGTGGCAGGCATCGTCTCGCTGCGGGTTGCCGAGAAGCGCCTCACCCGCCAGCGCCTGCTGGAATACTCGGCGGCCGGCTGGTTCACCCCCGCGGAAGTCGAACTCCTGGCAACACTGGGCGGCCGCCGGACAGCGCTGAACTGGGCAGGCGGATACGGCAGGAAACGGCAAATGAAGGAGTTCGTGAAAGCCGCAACCCACCTGGCGAACACGCGGCAGCGGATCCTCAGCGGACGGGATGTCCAGCTGCACCAGGCCGAGGAACGGCAGCAACTGCAGCGGGTCCTCGCTCTGCGCGCGGCCGTCGCCGGCTGAGTCTTCAGGCCCGGATTGGCGCTTCGCCGGGAGCTGGACCGCGATGGCGGCAGCGGGACTAGGGGCAGCTTGGTACCAGGCGCGTCAAGGCAAGGGCTTCGTCCAGAACTTTGCCGAAGTTGCCGGCATCGTGGGCGAAACGGCCCAGGAAGAGCCCGGAGGTGCCGTCCAGCACCGGAAGAAGCCCTGGTTTTGCCGAACCTCCGTAAATGATGGGAAGGTCCCGCAGCGTTGTCACGCCCGCCTCCCTTCCGTGCGTGTGCAGGAGCCCGCGGAGTGCCTGGACAACGGCGGAGACGTATGTGGCCCTGGCTGGTTCAGCTGCCCCGATGGCCCAGACGGGCTCGTAGGCGATAATGAGCCGGGAAGCCAGTGCCCAGTCGCCGTTCACGGCGTCGGCGATCTGCCGGTGGACGAACCCGGCGGCGGCCTCAGCGCCTGCCCGGGTTCCGTCGTCGGGGGTTTCCTCACCGACGCAGAGCAGGGGCCGGACGCCCGCGGCATCTGCGGCCCTGACCTTGCGTGCGATCTGTTCGCCGTCTTCGCCGAAGTGACGGCGACGCTCGGCATGCCCGATCTCTACGAGTCCGGCCCCGAGCTCTGCCAGGAGTGACGGCGATACCTCACCGGTCCACGGTCCATCCGCCCAAGCGCAATTTTGCGCACCCAGGAGGACGGGTGATCCGGCCAGGACTGTACCGGCAGCAGGAAGCATCGGGGCAGAAGGGATCACAAACGGGACTACCCGCCCGGCCGCCAGGGCCGGACGGGAGTCCACTTCGTTCCGGATCTGTCCGAGCCAACTTATGGTGTCCCGGTACCCCATGTACATCTTCGTGCTGACTCCGATGTACATGGTGCCGGTCATGGCTGGTTCCTTTCCGGTGTTGCATTCAGGCATTGCAGTCTTACTTGGCATCAAGCAGGTCGTCGGCCTTGTTGCGGAACCGCTTCGTGGCGTACATCATGGCCGCGGCCAGGAACGGGAGAACACCAAGGGCAACGACCCCGGCGGAGCCGGTGGAGTCACCAGCAATTCCGTTCACGGTGGTGCGCAGGATCGGTGCAACGAAGCCGCCGAGGTTGCCCAGCGAGTTGATCAGGCCGATTCCCGCTGCTGCCGCCGTTCCGGTCAGGAACGCCGTCGGGTAGGACCACGCGATGGGACCGATGGCGAGGAAGCTGCACACAGCCAGGGTGATGAAGACGATGCCAAGGGCCGGCAGGTGGTTGATGCCCGCCCACGCGGAGCCGAAGATGCACAGGCCGGTGGAGATGAACAGGCCGGTGCCCCAGACCCTGCGGCGGACCAGGGTGTTGGCGGCTTTGCCGATGAGGTAGCAGGCAAAAATGCCGAAGAACCACGGGATGGCTGCCATGAGGCCGACGGCGAGGCCAACCTTTTGGCCGGTCAGCTGGGACACCTGCTGCGGCAGATAGAAGGTCACGCCGTAAACAGCGATCTGCAGGCAGAAGTAGATGACGGTGAAGTACCAGACCTTGCCGTTTTTCATCGCCGCGAGCACGCCTCGGGGGCCTGTTTCTTCCTTCACGGTGTCTTCGAGCGCCATGACGTCCAGCAGCGCCTTCTTTTCGCCCTGGTTCAGGAACTTCGCATCCTGGGGGCTGTTGATCAGGAAGAAGTATGCCGCAACGCCTGCGAGAACAGCGAGCATGCCTTCGACGAAGAACATGACCTGCCAGCCTGCGACGCCCGGAACCTGGTCTCCGATGTTGATCAGCCAGCCGGACAGCGGCGCGCCCATCATCTGTGAGAACGGCTGGGCCAGGTAGAAGATGGCAAACATCTTGACGCGGACCTTGTTGGGGAACCAGGCAGCCAGGAACATAATGACGCCCGGGAACAGGCCGGCCTCAGTCACACCCAGCAGGAAACGCAGGATGATGAAGGACGCCTCGCCCTGGACGAAGGCGAAGCATGCCGACACGATGCCCCACGTAATGGCGATGCGGGCCAGCCACACCTTCGCTCCGAACCTGTTCAGAAGCAGGTTGCTGGGGATTTCGAACAGGGCGTAGCCGATGAAGAAGATCCCGGCACCGAGCGCGTACGCGCCGGCGGTGATGCCCCTGTCCACTTCCAGCGCAGCTTCAGCGAAGCCCACGTTGGTGCGGTCAAGGAACGCCACGATGTACAGGATGACCAGCATCGGCATAAGCCGGAGGGAGGCCTTGGAAATCGCCGATTTCAGGACCGGCGAGTCCAGGAGCTCCTTGGTGGATGTTGCTGCTAAAGACACTAAAACTCC
This sequence comes from Arthrobacter sp. AD-310, assembly GCF_054656615.1. Taxonomy (NCBI): domain Bacteria; kingdom Bacillati; phylum Actinomycetota; class Actinomycetes; order Micrococcales; family Micrococcaceae; genus Arthrobacter; species Arthrobacter sp. AD-310. Next base: position 96,314 of record NZ_BAAHNO010000034.1, read on the forward strand.
TCTTTGAGTGAATCAGTTGCGCACGTTGGGTGTGCTTCGGAGGCCCTAGAGGGAAAACGCGATCATCATGGCCCCTGTGATGCAGGCGAGGATGCCCACGGCAAGGTAGATCCGTCGTGCGCGGCTCCAGGTCGCGGGACCGCTGGTAAGGGCTGTTGTTGCGGGTGCGGGCCGTGCTGGTGAAGGCGCCGCTGCCTGTTTGCTGTTGCGTGCCAAGGGAAGGCCCTCTCTAGTGCATGTAGAGCCCGCCGTCCACATTCAGCGTCTGCCCGGAGATGAAACCGGCGTCCTCGCTGATGAGGAAGGCGATGGCTGCTGCGATGTCCCGTGTGGACCCGATGCGGTTGACCACCAGGTCCCTGGACAGTTCGTCCTTGCGTTCCTGGCTCAGGGTGCCGCCCATGATGTCCGTATCAATCGGGCCCGGGGCAACGGCGTTGACCGTGATGTCGTACTCCCCCAGTTCCCTGGCGGTGGAACGGGTCAGGCCAATAACGCCGGCCTTCGCAACCGAGTACGGCGTCTTGGAGTACGTTCCGCCGCCCCGCTGGGCTGAGATCGAGGATATGTTGACAATCCGGCCGATCCGGTTCCTGACCATGGATTCAGCCACCCGGCGGGTGGCGTAGTGGACGCCGTTGAGGTTGATGCTGAGGACGCGGTCCCATTCGGCTGCGTCCAGCTCCAGGTATGGAACGGGTGAACTGACGCCGGCAACGTTGGCAAGCGCGACGATCTGGGGCAGCTCCGCCTCGATGGAGTCGATGGCGGAGCGGACGGATGCTTCGTCCGCCACGTTGGCGCCCACGCCGTGGGCGCGGATGCCATACTGCGACGACAGTTCCTTGGCCGTGACCTCGCAGAGGGCGTCATCGAGGTCGATGATGCCGATATTCCAGCCCTGGCCTGCGAGGTAGTTGACGGTGGCCCGGCCGATGCCCCGTTCTGACACCGCTCCGGTGACTATGGCGGTGCGCTCGATGGGAAAACTGCTCATGCGTGCTCCTGGTTAGGGCAGTCGGGTTAGTTGATGGGGGCAGGGCCGAGGTCTTCGAGCAGTTTCTGCATGGCGACGTAGGCCTTGTTGCGGTAGGCGATCAGCTCGGGCGTCCGCTCGGCCGGGACGTTGAGGAAACCGGCGCCGGTCTTCGTGCCCAGCTTTCCTGCGTCCACCAGGTCGCTCAGGATCTTTGGGGTTGCGAACCGTTCCGGGAAGTCGGTCTGCAGGGACTTGTAGCAGAAGGCATACACGTCCAGCCCGGCCATGTCGGCGATGGCGAACGGTCCGAAGAACGGCAGCCTGAAGCCGAATGTGGTGCGGACCAGCGTATCCACGTCGTCCGCCGTCGCTATGCCCTGCTCCACCAGCTGCGCAGCTTCATGGAACAGGGCGTACTGCAGGCGGTTCAACACGAAGCCGGTGACGTCCTTGACCACCGCTGTCTGCTTGCCGGCCGCATGGACCAGCTCGCGGGCCGCCGCCACCGTGGCTGAGGAGGTGCCGGCGTGCGGGATGATTTCCACGCCGGGGATGAACGGCGACGGGTTGGAAAAGTGCACGCCCAGGAACCGTTCCGGGTTGGTGACCGGCCCGGAAAGCTCCGCGATGGAGATGGTGGAGGTGTTGGAGCCGATGATGGCGTCCGGCCTGGCGGCGGCGCTGACGCGGGCCAGGGTCTGGTGCTTGATGGCGATGACTTCGGGTACGGCTTCCTCAATGAAGTCGGCGTCCGCCACGGCCTCCTCGATGTCCTTGGCAGCCCAGAGGTTCTGCTTCAGGATTTCCGTGGAGCCCGCCGGGAACAGGCCGTCGGCCACGAACTGGTCCGACTCCACCAGGAGGCGTTCGTAATTGCTTTGCGCCACCTCGGCGGACACATCCGCCAGCGCCACGCGTGCCCCGCCAAGGGCCAGGACCTGCGCGATTCCCCCGCCCATGTAGCCGGAGCCGACTACGGCGATCTTCCGGGCGGGCTGGACGTCCGCCGATGCCGTGTTCTCCGGATTTGATGCCGTGTTTGCTGTTTCGGTCATGATCAGACTGCCTTTGTGTAATCGGGTTCGTAGGAGCAGATGGCGTCCACCTTTGCGGCGGAGGCTGACGTTTCATCGAAGCGGTAGTCGAGCCATTCGCCCACCAGCTTCTTTGCCAGTTCAAGGCCGATGACGCGCTGGCCCAGCGTGAGCACCTGGGCGTTGTTGCTCAGGACGGAGCGCTCCACCGAGTAGCTGTCGTGGGCGGTCACGGCCCGGATGCCGGGAACCTTGTTGGCCGCGATGGCCACGCCCAGCCCGGTGCCGCAGATCAGCAGGGCACGGTCGGCCTCGCCTTCGGCGACTTTGCGGGCGGCATCCACCGCCACATGCGGGTACGCGGTGGAGTCCTCGGCACCGACACCGATGTCCCTGACGGATGCCACGCGGCTGTCCGCTTCGAGCAGCGCCTTCAACGCCTGTTTGTATTCGACGCCGGCTTCGTCGTTTCCGATGACAATGCGCCATCCTGCTGCTGCGCCCTGTGCGCTCATGCTTCTGCTCCGTTTCCGGCCGCGGAGGCGGCCAGGGGTGAATAGTCGGTCAGTTCAGAATTGAAGTAGTCGGAGATGCGTCGGGCGATCAGCCCGAAGGAAACCGCCCCGGGGTCCGGATGGCCCAGGCTCTTCTCGGCCAGGGGCCGTGCCCTCCCCTTGAGCGGCCGGAGGGATGCCGTACCTTCAGCGGCTTCCTGCGCCGCTGCTGCCCCCGCGGCCAGGGCTTCGGCTGCCGGCGACCCGCCGTCGAACACGGCCTGGAAGATGTCCCTGAAGGGAAGCAGCGCGTCCACCATGGTCTTATCCCCTGGCTGGGCCTTGCCGAGGGCGGTAATGGCGTCCACGAAGGCGTTCACCGCGGCGGCCGCATCCCCGGCAACGTAGGAGGTCTTGTTGCCGAGGCTCAAGCCGGCAGCCATCACGGCCGTTCCCCACAGCGCACCCGAGGTCCCCCCGGCACGTTCGCTCCAGGCTTCCCCCGCCGCGGTGAGCACGCTTTGCACGGAAGCCCCGGCGGCCGCAGCTTGCTGCGCTGCTGCCGCTGCCGCGTCAACACCGCGCCGCATGCCGATGCCATGATCGCCGTCACCGGCAACCGCATCGAGCCGGCCCAGTTCCTCCTCATGTTCGACGACGGCGTCCTGCACCTGGGCGAGCACGGCGGCTGCCAGCCGGCCCAGCCCAGCTGCTGCCGGCGTCGTATCTTCCCCTTCGCCTGCCACAGCGTCTTCCTGTCCGGACAGTTCCCGGCGTGCCCGCGGGACCAGGTTGCCCTTGCGGAAGGCAGGGGTGTCGGCCGGGGCCGCCCAGTAGCGCTCCAGTTCTTCATCCAGCCACAGCAGGGTGAGGGAGAGTCCGGACATGTCCAGGCTGGTGACCAGCTCGCCGCACTCGGGCTCGACAACGGTCAGGCCGGCTGCGGAAAGGAGCTTTTCGATCTTGCCGAAGAGCAGGAACAGCTCGTCGTATTTGACCGTTCCCAAGCCATTGACGATGGGCACCACGCGGTTTCCGGCGTCCTCCGGCTTGTCCTCGAGGAGCCTGGAGACCAGGAGGTCGGCAAGTTCGGAGGCTGTGGGCATGGGATGCTCGGAAATGCCCGGCTCGCCGTGGATGCCCAGGCCCAGCGACATTTGGCCGGCTGGGACATGGAACAGCGGAGCATCCGCCCCCGGGAGCGTGCACCCGTCAAATGCAACACCCAGGGAGCGGGTGCGGTAGTTTGCGCGGCGTGCCAGCCGCTCGACTGCGTCCAGGTCCAGTCCGGCTTCTGCGGCTGCCCCTGCAATCTTGAAGACAGTCAGGTCGCCCGCAATACCGCGGCGTTTCTCGATCTGGTCCAGTGGAGCACTGGCGATGTCATCGGTTACGAGGACGGTGCGGGTGTCAATACCTTCCGCCTTAAGCCGCAGCTGGGCCTGGCCGAAGTGGAGCACGTCCCCGGCGTAGTTGCCGTAGCTCAGCAGCACGCCGCCGCCGGCGTTTGCCGCCTTGGCCACCCGGTACACTTGGCCGGCCGCCGGAGAGGCGAACATGTTGCCGCAGGCGGAGCCGGCGGCGAGGCCCGGTCCCACCAGCCCGGCGAAGGCGGGGTAGTGGCCCGAGCCGCCGCCCACCACCAGGGCCACCTGGCCGGCGGGTACTTCCGTGGACCGGACGACGCCGCCGTCGACCCGGGCGACGTAGCCGCGGTTGGCAGCAACAAAGCCGTCCAGTGCCTCATCCGCGAAGTCAGCAGGGTTGTCATAAATCTGGGTCATGGTTCCTCGTTGAATCCTTTGTTGGTGATTGCGTCCGGATTGCTGGTCCGGCCGCAGTCAGACGCTGCTGAGCTGGGCGGCCGTGGGCTGCTGCCGCCCCTGGGCCACCTGACTCTTGCCGAGCGCGTAGCCGTCAGTCTTGGGCAGGACGTGGCGGCGGAGGTATTCCTGGTTGCTGGCGGTGACACTCAGGCCGTCTCCGCCGTAGTGCTCGGTGCAGAGGATTCCCTGGAAACCTGCGGAAAGTGCCAGTTTGAAGGCTTCGCGGTAGTTGATGAGGCCGCTTTCCATCGGCGCCGGCATGGTGACGTAAACGTCGCGGGCCACATCCTCGTCGCGCATGTAGTTCTTCATGTGCCAGTAGTTGGAGTACGGCAGGGTCTTGGCCACCATGTCCCGCCAGTCCTCGATGGGGCGGTGGAGACGGATCAGGTTGCCGAGGTCAGGGTTGAGGCCGACATTTGGCAAGCCGATGTCCTGGACCAGCTGCACGGAGGAATCCGCAGTGCCAAGGAACGTGTCCTCGTACATCTCGAGGGAGAGCAGGATACCGACTTCGGCCGCGTGGCGGCCGAGTTCACGGAGGCGGGTCACAGCGTTGTTCCACGCTTCCCTGTCCCCCGCCGGGTCCTTGTACCCTTCGACCGTCCAGAACCACAGCTGCTTCTGCTGCGCCGGGGTGATGGCCTGGTGCAAGCCGAAGGACACAACCTCGCAGCCCAGTTCGGCAGCGGCGTCGATGGTGCGGTGGCTGTAGGCAAGGTTGGCTTCCCAGTTGCCTTGTTCGATGACGCTGCGGCGGATGGCGGAAATAACGGGAAGGCCAACGCCCACCTCTTCGGCGGTCTGCTTGAACTCGGCGAGGCGCTCCTTGTCGAGGTCACCGGGGCGCACCCAGCTGTCGGTGAGGTCAGCGTTGGCGAAGCCCGCCTCCTTTACCTCTGTGAAGACTTCCGCCCAGGCGGACGCATCGGCGTTGTTGATATGGGTCCCGGAGGCGTCGGTTGCCTGAAACTGCAGCAGCGCTGCGGTAATCGGCCAGTTCTGTGCTGTATAAGCCAAGGTTCCGCTCTTTCGTAGATCGTGTTTCCTATAGGATCTACTATTGAACGAAGTGTTGTCAAGGTCACTTATACCCTGGCCGGCTGCTACCCCCGGGGCTGGTTCAGGGGGCTTAGGAGACCCCTAGCTTTCGGGCGCGTCCGCAATCGCCCTTGCCCGGACCTGCTGGATATGTGCAGCCATTGCTGCTTCCGCTGCCGCCGGAACACCTGAAGACATAGCGTCCAGGACAGCCTGGTGCTCGGCAATGGCGCACTCCGCGTCAGTGATTCCCACTCCCTTGAAGAGCCGGAACCGCTGAATCTGGCCGCCGAGGGCCGAGTAGGCGGCCTCCATGAACTGGTTTCGGGTCTGCTTCGCAATGATCTGGTGGAAGCGTTCGTCTGCCTCCAGGTAGTCCTTGAACTCGGCGAAGGCCGGTCCCCGGGGAGCTGCCTTGAGGTCTTCAACCGCCTGCCTAAGCTCCGTCAGGCCCCGTTCGTCCATGCGTTCACAAGCAAGCATGGCGTTGACGGGCTCGATGGCCAGCCGTGCCTCCATCAGTTCAGCGAAATCCTCGCGGGTGAAGACCGGCGCCACCCGGTAACCCTTCAGGGCGACCCTGCGCACCATTCCTGTGTGCTCCAGCCGCGCCAGGGCTTCGCGGACGGGAGTTGGAGAAACGTCGAGGTCCCTGGCGGTTCCGTCGATGCTCACCACGGATCCCGGCGCCAGGCGGCCGTCCATAAGGGACGCCAGCAGCTCGGAGTAGACATGGTCGGCGAGCACCTGGCGGTTGACTGCGCGGCGGGAACTTTGGGCACCGGCGCGGTCCACTGGCAGGGTATCGGCGGTATCGGAGGCTTTCTTCATGCTCAAATCCTATAGGAATGCCTTTGGACCGTACGTGGACGTTGCGTTTTCGGCGGGCTTTAGCATGACTAAGCAAAAGAGCCCCGGCCAGGTGGACCTGGCCGGGGCTCTGGGGAGCTGGAGCTGTGTGGAATATTCGGGCAGTGACGGCTACGCGAGCAGTGACGGCTTCAACTGCTGCAGCCGTCCCAGCAGCCCATTGATGAACTGGGGCGATTCGTCGGTGGACAGCGTCTTGGCCAGCGCCACCGCCTCGCTCACCGCAACACCGTCCGGAACGTCGTCGTTGTAAAGCAGCTCCCAGGTGCCGATCCGCAGGATGATCCGGTCCACGGAGGGCATACGCTCGAGGCTCCAGCCCTGGGAGTAGGTTTCCAGGAACTCGTCGATCGCGGCCTGCCGGGAGAGAACGCCCTCAACAATGTCCACGGTGTAGGGATTGACAATCTGGTCAGTCTTTTCCCGGCGTGCACGTAGGACGTCGAAGGGGGAAGCGGAGCGCTGCTCAGCTTCGAAAAGAATGTCCAGGGCCCTGCTGCGGGCTTTACCGCGGGCGCTCACTACTCGGTGACCCGGCCCAGGTAGCTGCCGTCGCGGGTGTCTACCTTGACCTTGGTGTTGTTCTCGATGAAGAGCGGCACCTGGATCTCGTAGCCGGTTTCCAGGGTAGCGGGCTTGGTGCCCGCGGATGAGCGGTCGCCCTGCAGGCCCGGCTCGGTGTAGGTGATTTCCAGCACGACGCTCGGGGGCAGTTCAATGTACAGCGGGGTGCCGTCGTGGATGGCGATGTTCACCATCTGGTTTTCGAGCATGAAGTTGGTGGCGTCGCCCACCGTGGCACCGGAGACGGTGATCTGGTCGTAGTCGGAGGTGTCCATGAACACGAAGTCCGCGCCGTCCTGGTAGAGGTACTGGTAGTCGCGGCGGTCCACGGTGGCGGTCTCGATCTTCAGGCCGGCGTTGAACGTCTTGTCAACGACCTTGCCGGACATCACGTTGCGCATCTTGGTGCGGACGAAGGCGCCGCCCTTGCCGGGCTTGACGTGCTGGAATTCGATGACGTTCCAGAGCTGGCCCTCAAGCTTCAGGACCGTTCCGTTCTTGATGTCGTTAGTGGTTGCCACTGGTTTCCTCTGGTTTCTCTGTCTGGCTGGTCAGACGTTCTATGCCGGCCGGTCCGATCAGCGGTTTGCCGGCGCGTGTTTGTCAAAAATCGCGTGGTTTGGGAAAAATCCAAGAACCATTCTACCGGTAAATGGACTGCGCCTTTCCGGCTGCGGGTTACGGCAGGGTCAGCAGGCGAGGTCCAGGACGTCCCGCGCCCGCTGCAGGGCCACTGTCGAGGAGTAGATCAACGCCGCGTCGGCGGACTCCGCAACGCGCAAATCCAGGGCGCGGGCGAAGGACTCCACGGCCGCGGAGGTCTGGCCCGCGGTGTACTGGGTCTTTCCCAGGAACTGCAGAACGAGGGCTTCGCGGGGCGTTCCCTGCACTTCGGTAAGGAGCTGCCTGAAGAGTTCAACCGCGCGGTCCAGCCGGTTGGAGACGCGCAGTACCTCGGCTTCGAAGGCGCGCAGCCGGAAGGACTCGGGGTCCTTGAAGCGCGCTTCGGCGAGAAGTTCGGCGGCCTCGGCGGCGTGCCCTTCAACCAGCAGCACAAAGATGTGGTCCGCCGGATCGGTGGATGCGGCCAGCGCTTCCCGGCAGGCGTCCCCGTTCACGACCTCGGGCAGGAGCGTCTCCGGGTTGATCCGGATGCCGGGGAAGCCTGCTTCGGGCCAGTCTGCTGTTCCCGTGATGTCGCCCTGCATCAGGAAGCAATTTCCTGGTAGGCGGCGAACAGGAGCGACGTGTCCGGCACGTCGAGGATCCCGGGCCTGGCGACGCCGTCGAGCACCACGAACCGCAGGAGGTCCCCGCGGGACTTCTTGTCGCGGCGCATCCCGTCGAGGAGGCCCTGCCACCGGTCCTTGCGGTAGGTGACCGGGAGGCCGAGGGACTCGAGGATGCTGCGGTGCCGGTCGGCGTCGGCGTCGCTCAGGCGTCCCACGCTGCGGGCGAGTTCCGCGGCGAACATCATGCCCACGGAGACTGCCGCCCCGTGGCGCCAGGAGTAGCGTTCCACCAGTTCGATGGCGTGGCCCAGGGTATGCCCGTAGTTGAGGATTTCGCGCAGCCCGGACTCTTTGAGGTCCTCGGACACCACCTTTGCCTTGACGGCGATGGCGCGTTCGATGAGTTCGCGGATGGTCTCCGAACGGGGATCCGCGACGGCGTCGGTGTCCTTTTCCACAAGGTCGAGGATGGCGGGATCGGCGATGAAGCCGCACTTGATGACCTCGGCCATGCCCGAGATGATCTCGTTTTTCGGCAGGGTGTCCAGGGTGTCCAGGTCTGCCAGGACCGCGGCGGGCGGGTGGAAGGCACCTACGAGGTTCTTGCCTTCGGCAGTGTTGATGCCGGTTTTCCCGCCGACGGCGGCGTCCACCATGCCCAGCAGGCTGGTGGGCATGTGGATGACCTTGACCCCGCGCAGCCAGGTGGCGGCGACGAAGCCGGCGAGGTCGGTGACAGCGCCGCCGCCGACGGCGACGATGGCGTCGGAGCGGGTGAAGTCGTTCTGTCCCAGGACCTGCCAGCAGAAGGCTGCCACCTGGATGTGCTTGCCTTCTTCAGCGTCCGGAATTTCGGCCGTCAATGCGGTGAAGCCGGCGGCGGCCAGCTCGTCACGCACCGTGTCGCCGGTGAGCCGGAGGGCACGGGGGTGGATCACCAGGACCCGCTGCACCCGCTCCCCCAGCCGTCCCGGGAGTTCACCGAGCAGGCCGCGTCCCACGACGACGTCGTAGTTGTTGGCGGCGGATTCGCCGGTGACCTTGATCACTGTTGATGAGGTGTTCACTGTTCAACTTCCTGTTTGGCAGCTGCATGGGTGCGCAGTGCTGCTTCGAGCTGCCCGCCGAGCTCGGCAACCGAGCCGTGGCGGACGTCCAGGGTGATATCTGCCAGCCGTTCGTAGACTGGCTTGCGGGTGGCGAACATGGCAATCCAGCGGCCCATGGCGTCGCCCGCCAGGAGGGGCCGGCCTGAGTTGCGGGCGATGCGGCCGGCTACCGTTTCGGCGTCGCATTCGAGGTACACCACGGTGCAGCGGCTGATGAGCTGCTGGGTGCCCGAGTCCAGGACGGCGCCGCCACCGAGGGAAATCACGGTGGCTGTGCCTTCAGCCGCTTCGACGGCGCTGGCGACGGTCCGTGCCTCGATCTCCCGGAACGCGTGCTCGCCGCGCCCGGCGAAGATGTCGGCGATGGAGCCGTGGGCGGCAACGATGACAGCGTCCGTGTCGACGAACGGCGCGTTCAGCTGCTGGGCGAGCTGCTGGCCGATGGCGGATTTGCCGACGGCCATGGGACCGATCAGGACGATCGGCCGGTCGCCGACGGGACCAGTATTGCTGCGGTGCGGCACTACTTGCCGATCGAGTCCAGGGACGCCGGGATGTTGTCCAGGTAACCCTTGATGTTCCGGGCGGTCTCGGCCACGGAGTCGCCGCCGAACTTTTCGGTCACTGCTTCGGCAAGGACCAGTGCCACCATGGCTTCGGCCACGACACCCGCGGCCGGGACGGCGCAGACGTCGGAGCGCTGGTGGTGGGCCTTGGCGGGCTCGCCGGTGCTGACGTCGATCGTCTTCAGTGCACGGGGAACCGTGGCGATGGGCTTCATGGCTGCCCGGACGCGCAGGACGTCACCGATGCTCATGCCGCCTTCGATGCCGCCTGCACGGTTGCTGGCGCGGACGATCCGGCCGTCGGCGTCGCGGACGATTTCGTCGTGGGCTGCCGAGCCGCGGCGCGCAGCGGTCTTGAAGCCGTCGCCGACTTCCACGCCCTTGATGGCCTGGATGCCCATGAGGGCAGCCGCCAGCCGGGAGTCCAGGCGGCGGTCCCAGTGCACGTAGCTGCCGAGACCCGGCGGCAGTCCGTAGGCCAGCACTTCCACGACACCGCCCAGGGTTTCGCCTTCCTTGTGCGCGGCGTCCACTTCGGCCACCATGGCATCCGACGTTTCCCGGTCGAAGCAGCGCAGCGGATCCGAGTCCAGGGCAATCACATCGGCAGGTACAGGCAGCGGCCGCCCCTCGGGGACGGCGACGCTGGCGATGGAGACGGTGTGGCTGACCAGCTCGATCCCGAGCTGGTTGAGGAACCGGGCAGCAACAGTGCCCATGGCGACCCGGGTGGCGGTTTCGCGGGCACTGGCGCGTTCCAGGACGGGGCGGGCCTCGTCGAACCCGTACTTCTGCATGCCGGTGAAGTCAGCGTGGCCGGGCCGGGGCCGGGTCAGCGGGGCGTTCCGGGCCTGGTCGGCCAGCAGTTCGGCGTCAACGGGGTCGGCAGACATGATCTGCTCCCACTTGGGCCACTCCGTATTGCCGACCTGGACGGCAACGGGGCCGCCCTGGGTCACGCCGTGCCGCACGCCGCCGAGGATGGTGACGACGTCCTGCTCGAACTTCATCCGGGCGCCGCGTCCGTAGCCGAGCCGGCGGCGCGCCAAGGAGTCTGCGATGTGCCCGCTGGTGATTTCAACACCGGCGGGGACGCCTTCAATAATTCCCATCAGAGCCGGACCATGGGATTCACCGGCAGTCAACCAACGCAACATATCTTCCATCCTGCCACGGAGGGCGGTTACAAAGCCCGTCGGGGAAGGCCGACTGAGGCGCACATCACATCTATGACGGCCGCGTCGACATCATCTCCGCGGCGCGTGAAAAGCCGCACCTGTTCCACGGCCTGGTACAGCAGCATCTCCAGCCCGGGGACGACGGTGCCGCCGCCCGCCTGCCACACGGAGGCGGCCAGGCTGGGCCAGGGGTCGTACGCCACGTCCAGCAGGACGCCGGGCGTCCGGGTCTTCAGCGCGGCGATCCCGGCGGCAATGCCATCAGCCGCGCGCGGCGGCAGCGTGGAGATCACGACGTCGGCGGCCGCCGTGGGGCGGGCGGCTTCAGTCAGGGGGCGGACATCCAGTCGCACGCCGAAGTTGTCGGCAGCGGCGCGTACGTCCGCGGTCCGGGCCGGATCGCGGACGTAGACCCGCACGCTGGCCGCCCCGAGTTCCTTCAGTGCAGCCACGGCGGACGCGGCCGTGCCGCCGCCGCCGAGGATGACGGCGGTCGGCGCAGTCCCGGTCCCCGCGTGGCGGAGCGCGTTGACGATGCCTGCCACGTCAGTGTTGGAGCCCACGGTCCTTGCCGTGCCGTTGTGCTCCTCGAAAGACACGGTGTTGACCACGCCGAGGACCCCGGCCACGCCGCGTACTTCATCCACCTGGTCCAGCATGGCGGTCTTCAGCGGCATGGTGACGGAGAGGCCCCGCCAGCCGGGCTGGTCCCGTATTTGGCCCATCAGGGACGGCAGCAGCTCTTCTGTGACGTCGATGGCCGTGTAGCTGATGCCGATCCCCAGCTGATCGTAGGCCGCCGTGTGCAGTGCCGGGGACTTCGAGTGGCTGATGGGGTGGCCCAGGACGGCTGCCCGAAGGCTCATGCGCAGCGGCCCACGTTGGCGGTGCACCACGCGTTGTACTGCTCCACGTAGACGTTGTGCTCTGCCAGCGTGCGGGAGAACTTGGTCTCCTTGGTGTCCAGGTTGACGGTCACCCAGTAGAGGTAGTCGTTGGTCTTGGGGCGGGCGGCAGCATCGATGGCTGTCTTCCCCGGGGATCCGATGGGGCCCGGCGGCAGTCCGGGGTTCGCGTAGGTGTTGTATGGGTTCGACTTGTCCTGGCGCTGTTCATCGGTGAAGTTGTAGCTCTTGGTGCCCAGGCCGTAGGTCACGGCCGAGTCGACCTGCAGGAAACCGCCGGTCTGGTCGTTGGGCTTGAGCCGGTTGTAGATGGCTCCGGCAACATCCCCGTATTCCGCCTGGCCGCCTTCCGCCTGGACAATGCTGGCCACGATCACGGCCTCGTACTGCTTGGCGGGGTCCGTGATCCCCTGCGACACGAGCTCGTCGACGGTGATCTGGACGAGGGACTGCAGGATGTCCTTGGCCGGAGTGCCCAGCGGGAACCGGTGTTCACCGGGGGCGAGGTAGCCTTCCAGGTTCTTGGCGTTCGCCGGCAGCCCGAACTGGGCCGGCTGGTTGCTGAGCTCCTGCAGCTGCTGGACGGAGACTCCGGAGCCCGCAGAGATAGCCTGGAGGGATTCGCCGATCCGCAGGCCGGCGCTCAGGGCAAAGTAGATGACTTTGGTCTTGTCCTGGCCCAAAAGGACGCTGACGGCGTCGCTGTTCTTCATCTCCGATTTGAAGACGTAGTCGCCGGGTGAGAGGGTTCCGCCCGATGCGCTGAAGGCCTGCAGGAACGTGTCGGCGTTGGCCACCACGCCCTTGTTTTCGAGGTCCATGGCCACGGACCGGGCGCCTTCGCCGTTGTCCACGGTCACCTGGACCTCGCCGGTGCCCGGACCGGGGAAATCGCTGGGCTTGCCTCCGCCCAGGAGCGGTTTGAGGAACTGCGCTCCGACGGCGACGGCCGTGACGAAGACGGCGAGGGTGAGGAAGAGCGCCAGGAGCCTGCGCCGCCGCCGGACCTTCTTGGAGGGGCGGGCCACTACCTGCGCCGCCGAAGAGCCGGCCAGGAGCCCGTGATGGCCGTGGTCGTCGTGAGGGGCGTCGTCGTGGCCGTCGTGGTAATGCGCACCGTGGGCGTGGACGTCCTGGTGGTGCATGCCGTCGTGCGCGGCATGGTGGGGCGCGTCGTAGTGGACGTCATTGTGGTAATCCTCGTCGTGGTACACCGGCGCCTGGTGCACTGTGTCGTCCAGCCCAGTCTCCTGGTGCACGGTGTCCTGGTGCACGGTGCCGTGGTGGCCCTGCCCGGCCTGCCCGACCCGGTCGATGTGCTGCGTCGCGGGGCTGTGGCTTGCAGCCATGGCCGGCTCAACCGGAAGTTCGTCCTGGATGGACGGGGGCGTGTCCGGTGCTGCGGGAACGGCGGGCGCTGCCGCCGGGACGTCCGGAGCGGCGGGGACGGGCGCAGGAGGGGCTGCAGCAACGACGGGCGGTTCGGCGGGCAGCGGCGGAACCTCATGTTCCGTCTCGTAGGCCTGCTCGGGAACAGTGCCATGGCCGCCGGTGTTCAGGCTCTTTTCCCGGGCCCGCATCTCCTTGCGGGTCAGCGGCCTCGCCGGCCCGTCCAGGGGGGCGGAAGCGTCGTCAATGTTGGCAGGGCTCACTGTTGCCTTCCATTATCTGAAGATCGGGCCGTATCCCCCGGGGTCACGGGGACTGGCGCGTCCTCTTCGGTGACCCCCAGGTCCACGGTCGGGGACGGCGCTGTCACGCGTGAGCCGACATCCGCTCCCCTGGCTTTCTGCATGTCGATGGCGTGCTGAAGGATACCTGCCGCCGCGACCTGATCAACTACTTTACGGTGATTGCGGCTGCTCATGCCAGCTTCGTGAAGGTTGCGGTGCGCCGTCACGCTGCTCAGCCGCTCATCCACGAGGTTCACCGGCACGTCCAGGCCCCGGGCGGCGAGCTCGGCGGCGAGCAGCACGGCGTAGTCGGTGGCCATCCTGGCGGAGGAGTGTTCCTCGCCCTTCATGGTCCGTGGCAGTCCGACAATGACCTGGACAGCGCCGCGTTCCTCCGCCAGCCTCGCGATGAGCTTGACGTCGGAGTTCTTCTTCGCGTTCCGGTCCAGGGTCTTGAACGGTGTCGCCAGGATCCCGTCCCGGTCGCAGACGGCAAGGCCGACCCGGACGGTGCCGACGTCCACCCCCAGTTTCACGCCCTGGGGATAGCCGCCGGCAGCTTCAGGATTGGTCATGGCAGGGTTAGCGCCGTTCGATGGCGTCAACGACGGCGGCGAGGGCTGCGCCCACCTTGCCGGCGTCGGTTCCGCCGCCCTGGGCGACGTCGTCCTTGCCGCCGCCGCCACCGCCAAGGACACCGGCGGCGAGGCGGACCAGCGCACCGGCCTTCACGCCGGCGCTGCGGGCTGCCTCGTTGGTGGCCACCAGGATCATGGGCCGGTCGTTGGCGACGCCGGCCACCGCGACGGTGGCTGCTGCGGAGCCGAGCCTGTTGCGCAGGTCCAGTGCCAGGCCGCGGAGATCGTCCGCGCCGCTGACGGTGCCGGCGTCGTGGGCGATGACGCTGACCCCGGCGGCGTCCCGCGCGCTGTTGACCAGCTGGGCGGCGGCGGCTGCCAGCTGTTCCTTGCGCAGGCGGTCGAGTTCCTTCTCGGTGGCCTTGAGCTTGGCCAGGGTCGCGGCGATCCTGTCGGCCAGCTGGCCCGAGGGGACCTTCAGCATGTCCGTCAGTTCGGTCACCAGGGCACGTTCGGCGGCGAGGTGCCGGAACGCGTCCATGCCCACGAAGGCTTCCACGCGCCGGTTGCCTGAACCTACCGACTGTTCACCCAGGAGCGACAGGCTGCCGATCAGCGAGGTGTTGGCCACGTGGGTGCCGCCGCAGAGCTCACGGGACCAGGCGCCGTCGATCTCCACCACGCGGACTTCGCTGCCGTAGTTCTCGCCGAAGAGTGCCATGGCACCCAGGGCCTTGGCCTCGGCCAGTCCCATCACCTTGGTTTCCACGGTGAAGTTGTTCCGGATGGCGAGGTTGGACACCTCTTCGATTTCGGAGCGGGTAGCGGTGCTCAGGCCTTCGCCCCAGGCGAAGTCGAACCGCAGGTACCCGGCCTTGTTGAAGGAGCCGCGCTGGGTTGCCTCGGGCCCGAGGATCTGGTGCAGGGCGGCGTGCACGATGTGGGTGCCTGTGTGCGCCTGTTCGGCAGCATGCCGGCGTTCACGGTCGACGGCGGCGCGCACCAGGGAGTCGGCGCCGATCTCGCCTTCCCGGACAATGGCCTTGTGCACGCTCAGGCCCTTCAGCGGGCGCTGCACGTCGAGGACCTCCACCACGAAGCCGTCCCCGGTGATCAGGCCGGTGTCGGCGGCCTGGCCGCCGGCTTCGGCGTAGAAGGGGGTTTCGGCCAGGACGAGTTCGATTTCGTCGCCCGTGGAGGCCTGTCCGACGGGGCGGCCGCCGGCGAGGAGGCCGCGAACGCGGGATTCGCCGTCGAGGTCGGTGTAGCCGGTGAAGACCGTCTCGCCCTGGGCGAGGATCTCCTGGAAGGCGCTGAGGTCGGCGTGGCCGCCCTTCTTTCCCTTGGCGTCCGCCTGGGCGCGCTGGCGCTGTTCCTGCATCAGGCTGCGGAAGGCGGCTTCGTCCACCTTCAGGCCGGCTTCCTCGGCCATCTCAAGGGTGAGGTCGATCGGGAAGCCGTAGGTGTCATGCAGGGTGAAGGCGTCCGCGCCGGAGAGCGGCTTGTTGGCGGCCTTGGATTCCCGGACGGCGTCTTCCAGGCGGGCGGTGCCGGACGCGATGGTCCGCAGGAAGGCCTTCTCCTCGGCATAGGCGATCCGGCTGATCCGGGCGAAGTCGGTCTCCACCACCGGGTAGACGCCTTTCATGGCGTCGCGGGAAGCCGGCAGCAGTTCCGGCAGGCAGGCCTGTTCGACGCCCAGCAGGCGCATGGAGCGCACGGCACGGCGGATCAGGCGGCGCAGGACGTAGCCGCGTCCTTCGTTGGACGGAGTGACGCCGTCCGAAATCAGCATCAGGGCGGAGCGGATGTGGTCGGCGACCACGCGCATCCGCACATCGTCCGCGTGGTGCGGATCGTCGTCGGATTCGGCGGAGGTGTATTCCTTGCCGGACAGTTCGGCCGCCTTGTCGATGACGGGCCGGACCTGGTCAGTCTCGTACATGTTCTCGACGCCCTGCAGGATCATTGCCAGGCGTTCCATGCCCAGGCCGGTGTCGATGTTCTTCTTGGGCAGCTCACCGACGATGTCGAAGTCGACCTTTGAGCGGACGTTGTCGATCTGGTACTGCATGAACACCAGGTTCCAGATCTCGATGTAGCGGGTCTCGTCGGCCAGCGGGCCGCCTTCCACACCGTACGCCGGGCCGCGGTCGTAGTAGATCTCCGAGCAGGGGCCGGCGGGGCCGGGCTGGCCGGTGGACCAGTAGTTGTCCGATTTGCCCATCCGCTGGATGCGTTCGGCCGGGACACCGGTGTTCTTGAGCCACAGCGCTTCGGCTTCGTCGTCCTCTTCGTAGACGGTCACCCACAGGCGTTCCTCGGGAAGGCCGTAGCCGCCGTCGTCAACGCTCTTGGTGAGCAGCTCCCAGGCGAACTTGATGGCGTCTTCCTTGAAGTAGTCGCCGAAGGAGAAGTTGCCGCACATCTGGAAGAAGGTGCCGTGCCGGGCCGTCTTGCCCACTTCCTCGATGTCGCCGGTGCGGATGCACTTCTGCACGCTGGTGGCGCGCGTGTAGGGCGGCTCCTCGCGGGCCGTCAGGTAGGGAATAAACGGCACCATGCCGGCAACCGTGAACAGCAGCGAGGGGTCGCTGGAGACCAGCGATGCGGAGGGAACCGCCGTGTGGCCCTTGCTGACAAAAAAGTCCACCCAGCGCTTTGTGATCTCCTGCGACTTCATGAGCTGTTTTCTTACCCTTCTTGGTCCGCGCGCCTGCGCGGTTGTTCGTTCATGTGGCAGGACCTTGGGGACGGGTCCTGCCGGTTTGCTTCCGGCCGGCCAGGCTGGCGGCCAGGCGGTCAGCGGCCGGTGGAGTCCGCTGCCTCGACGCCGAGGGCGGCCCGAAGGTCGGTTTCCCGTTCGCGCATGCCGTCCCGGACCGCGTCCGCGAACTCGTACACGCCGTCGGCCAGGCGGCCGACGGCCCGGTTGAGGCCTTCCGGCCCGAGGCTGGACTGTGCTTCGGTGACCTTGCGGAAAGCGATGATGCCGATGGCGACGCCGATTCCCATCCAGACAAGTCGTTTCATTTTCCCGTTCTTTCGGAACTCAGCGGCTGCGGCGGCCGGCCGCGGGTTTCTTGCGGTTGGCCAGCGCGGTGCGCACACCGTAGCTGAACGCCGCGACCTTGATCAGCGGCGAGCCCACCGTGGCCGCCACCAGGGAGGACAGGGCGGAGAGGTTCGCTGAGGCGTCGGAGACGTTGGACGAAATGCCGTCCACCTTCTTCAGCTGCTGGTTGGTGGTGGAGACGGTGGCGGTGACCTCGTCCATCAGGGGTGTTGCGCCGTCGCTAAGGGACCTGATGGCCGTCCGGACCTCGTCGAACACCTTGCCCAGTTTCAGGATGGGCACGGCGAGCAGCAGCACCAGGAGCGCAAACACCCCGGCAGCGATCAGGCCGGCGATATCGCCACCAGACATAGACGTTCATCTCCTCGAAGTTTTTGTATTCGGGCCATCCTGCGGGCGCCCGGAAAAGCGGTGTTCCGCAGATGTCCCCCAAGTACCTTACATACAAAGAAGCCCGCGGCGCTTGCCACGGGCTTCTTTGGATACGCTGCTGGGATTAGCGTGCGTAGAATTCGACGACGAGCTGCTCTTCGCAGGTCACCGGAACTTCGGAGCGCTTGGGGCGGCGGACCAGGCGGGCCTGCAGTGCCTCGAGCTTGACGTCCAGGTAGGCCGGAACGGCGGGCAGGACGTCGCGGTGGGCGCCGGCTGCTGCAACCTGGAGCGGAACCATGGTTTCGCTGCGGCTGTGGACGTGGACCAGCTGGCCCTCGCCGACGCGGAACGACGGACGGTCCACGCGGACGCCGTCAACCATGATGTGGCGGTGCACAACCAGCTGGCGGGCCTGGGCAATGGTGCGGGCGAAACCGGCACGCAGGACCAGGGCGTCGAGGCGCATTTCGAGCAGTTCGATGAGGTTCTCACCGGTCAGGCCCTTGGTGCGGCGGGCTTCCTCGAAGGCACGGGTCATCTGTGCTTCGCGGATGCCGTACTGGGCGCGCAGGCGCTGCTTTTCACGCAGACGAACGGCGTAGTCGGAGTCCTGCTTCTTACGGGCGCGGCCATGCTCACCGGGGCCGTACGGACGGCGCTCCATGTACTTGGCGGCCTTGGGGGTCAGGGCGATGCCGAGGGACCGCGAGAGGCGGGCCTGACGGCGAGCACGAGTGTTGTTAGCCACTTGTGTCCTTCCAATATCTGCGGTGTGTCAGTGTTACTGGCCTCCACGATGGAGAGCATCGGCCAACCGCTGCCTTTTGCTACTGGGCGCAGGGCATAACCATCTCGAAGAAAATTCGGGGGGATTGTGCGTCCGCGCCTTGCCAGACAAACATCCATCCTAGCACGGCGGTCACTTGCCCCTGACAATCTTCCGCAGGCGTTCAAGGCGGACGGCGATGTCGCGCTCCGCACCGTTCCCGGTGGGCTGGTAGTAGTCGCGGCCCACAAGGTCGTCCGGCGGGTACTGCTGGGTTGCCACCGCGTGCGGTGCGTCGTGGGCGTACTTGTAGCCGAGGCCGTGGCCGAGCTGCTTCGATCCCGGGTAGTGCGAATCGCGGAGGTGGGCGGGGATGCCGTTGCCCAGCCCTGCCCGGACATCGGCGATGGCCTTGTTGATGCCCATGTAGGCGGCGTTCGATTTCGGAGCCGTGGCGAGGTGGACCACCGCCTCGGCGAGGATGATCCGGCCTTCCGGCATGCCGATCAGCTGGACCGCCTGGGCGGCGGCCACCGCAGTCTGCAGTGCGGTGGGATCGGCCATGCCCACGTCCTCCGCCGCGGAAATGACGATCCTGCGGGCGACGAACCTCGGGTCCTCCCCCGCTTCGAGCATGCGCGCCAGGTAATGCAGTGCGGCGTCGACGTCGGAGCCGCGGATGGATTTGATGAACGCGCTGGCGACGTCGTAGTGCTGGTCCCCAGCGCGGTCGTACCGGACAGCCGCGACGTCGAGGGCGCGTTCGGTATGCCTGAGCTCGACCTTCACCGGGCCGTCGCCGCCGGCGGCGTCATCGGCATCGCCGAAGGCCACGCCCGCAGCCGCCTCCAGGGCGGTCAGTGCGCGCCGGGCGTCGCCGCCGGACAGCCGGACCAGGTGGGCCAGCGCCTCTTCATCGAGCTCGGCCTTGCCGTCCAGGCCGCGAGGATCCTGCACCGCCCGGACAAGGAGCCCTTCAATGTCGGCGTCGGTGAGCGGCTTGAGGGTCAGCAGCAGCGAGCGTGACAGCAGCGGGGAGACCACCGAGAACGACGGATTTTCCGTCGTGGCGGCCACCAGGACCACCCAGCGGTTTTCGACGCCGGGTAGCAGCGCGTCCTGCTGGGCCTTGTTGAAGCGGTGGATCTCGTCCAGGAACAGGACTGTGGTGGTCTTGTAGAGGTCGCGGGCGGTGAGGGCCTCGTCCATCACCCGGCGGACGTCCTTGACCCCCGCGGTGATGGCTGACAGCTCCACGAACTTCCGGCCCGGACCGCGGGCGATGACATGCGCCAGGGTGGTTTTTCCGGTGCCCGGCGGCCCCCAGAGGATCAGTGAACTGGGTCCCGCAGGGCCGGACGTGTCCGCTCCGGCGCCGGCAGCGAGCTGGCGCAGGGGCGAGCCCTGGCCCAATAGGTGCTGCTGGCCGACTACTTCATCAAGGGTGCGGGGACGCATCCGGACGGCGAGCGGACCGCGCGGGGAGGCACTGCCCGCTCCCCCGGCACTCCGGCGGGCGGCAGGCGCACCGTCGTCGCCGTCATCGTCGTTGCCCGGCCCGTGCCCGAAGAGATCTTCCACATAGATAGGCTACTTCCAGTCGTTCGGCAATCCTGCCGCGCGGCAGTCCCGTGAAGGAGGCGTCATGTCCGCACGGCAAGCCGGTGCCGGCCGGCCGCCCTCGGTGCGGACGGCCTTCGTTCCCGGCGTCCGGCTCGCGGCCTGGGCCGGGCGGTTCAGCGCCGCGCATGGCGGCTACACGCTGGGGGATGACGACGACGGGCTGCGGCTGAGTGCCGCGGACGGTGCGGAGG
>NZ_BAAHNO010000035.1:0-3657 GCF_054656615.1 Arthrobacter sp. AD-310
CCTCCCCCCCCCCCCCTCCCCCCCCCCCCCCCTCCCCCCCCCCCCCCCCTCCACTCCTGCGGGCAGCGGGGCAGTTCCGGCGGCGACTTCCGCCCAGACGGCCACGCCGGAGGCGGAAACGCCGGCGCCGCCCTCCGCCCCCACGACGAGCCCGGCGGTCACCATTGTTCCCGCCGCCACTTCATCCCCGGTACCCCGGGGGCCACAGGAATTCACCTTCGCGGACGGACGCCTGTCGTTCGCGTATCCGGAGGGCTGGCGCGTGGAACACGAGCAGGTGACGACCTCACCTGCCGTTGAAACAGCCACCGTCATCGATGCCGGCGGCAAGGAGCAGATCAACATCTATTACGGCCAGGTAGGTGACGCAACTGCCGGCAATGTCACCAGGAACGTCATTGAAACGGATGTGGTACGGGGGCTGGTGGATTATGTCCCCGCGCATTCGTCGTTCTTTATCGACCGAGCTGATGGCGCTACCCAGTACCGCATGGGGCTGACGCCGGGATTGCCAGTTTCGCCCACCGGGCAGGTGGAGTACGGGCTCGTCAAGCTCGGTGACCGCATTCTGACCGCTGATGTGCTGTTCGATGAACCCCGGTTTGACGGTTATGAGGCAGCACAGGCCTGGTACTGGAGTGCCGAGGGCCAGGCCCTGAAAGGCGTGCTCATGAGTTTCTCGTACCGCTGACCAAGATGTCATTAGGGGGTTCTCTTGAAAGGCAACAGCATGTATTCGGCACGGCGCGTGAACTTCTTCCCTACGCTGGCAGTACTGCTCACGCTCACCGTGACGGGCTGCATGCCTAACGCCTCGGCGGGGAGCGGCAGCACAACCGCGGCTGCCGCGTCCCCGTCGGCCCCGTCGGCCCCGGAAAGCGCCCCCGCCGCCAGCGCGCCCTCCGCCGCCGCCAGTCCTCCTGCGGCTGCCCCCGCAGCTTCCAGTCAGCCGCCCGCGCCGGCCGGGACCCCGCCGTCGTCAGATCAGGTTCCTGCTGCCGCGGAGCCGGTGGCCTTCACCTTCCCCGACGGGCGGTTGTCTTTCACGCATCCCGCAGGCTGGTACGTCGACCGTACGGGACGCCTGGAGCCCCCCTCCGTGGAGAACGCGACCGTTTACGACGCCGGCGGTAACGAGCAGGTCCACCTCTTCTACAGCGAGGCGGGCGGCGCCAATATGGGCCCGCTCACCAGGACGGTGCTCTACTCAGAACCGGTGCCGGGGCTGCTGGGGCACTCCGCTCCTGCTGCCCATGCATCCTTCTTTGTCGACAACATCTACGGCGAGCTGCACTACCGCATGGCCATCACGGCAGGACCTGCCGTCTCCCCGGACGGCAAACCGGCGGCGGATGCAACCATCGTGGGGGGCAACCGCGTCCTGGCCGCGACAGTCATCTTCACGGGTCCTTCCTTCGCCAGCGACGAGGCGGCCAGGGCCTGGCTTGCGGGCGGGGAAGGCCAGGCCCTGACGGACCTGCTGATGAGCTTCACGTACCGCTGACGGGCAACAGACGAAGCCCTCCTGCACATTCGTGAGGGAGGGCTTCCTGCTGGCACGCCGGCGGCGCGGGGCGTAGCTACCTGGCCTGCACCCGGCCCAGGAACTGCGCGGTCCTCTCCTTGAGGCCTTCGATCTGGCGGAGGACCACGGCGGCCGGGTCCGGGTTAATCTCGTTCGCCGGCGGTTCCTTCCGGACGTTGCCGCAGCACAGGAAATCGGCACAAATCAGCGTACCGACGGTGTTCCCGTCCCGTCCGGACTGGCCGGCACGCTTCGCCACCCACAGAAGGACGTCCTCCTTGGAGAACACGTCCCGGCAGAGCTCGCACAACACCGACCGGTTCTTGCGGGCACCGCCCTCCGGTGCGCGCAGCATCACGCCGGTGAGGCCGCCAGGGCCGGGGACGACGAGGTAGCCCCGCAGCGGCATTTTTTCGTCGCGCCAGCCCAGGAAGTCGAGGCTGTCCCAGTCAAGGGAGCCGAAGTCCTTGGGCAGGTTGAGCTTGGCGGCCTCGGAGCGGCTGGCATTGATGAATGATGAGCGGATTTGCTGGGGCGTGACTGATTGCATGGGTGGACCTTTACGGAGGAGGGAAGCCCGGAGGCGGGCAAGGTAAGGAGGGGGGTCAGTCATTCCCCGCTGAGCAGGCCAAAGTGGCCGCCCCGCTTTCCACGGCAGCGGCGGGCTGAATGACCCCGCGCCTGCTCATCTGTTCCTCGAATTCCCGTCGTACGCATGCGGGCGGACCGTGTCGTGCCCCGCAGTGACATCCTGCCAAAGCCACCGTCGCGTGTCCAAAGGGGGCACGACTCGAACTGGCAGCGACACGCAGGCAAGGGTTGTGTCCTTCGTCACGTTGGCGAATAAGCTACGAAAAGCTTGCGTAATAGGAGCGAGGATAGGCTAGCCTTACTTGGGTTCGCACCGTTCACCTAAGGATTTCAATGGCTTCCCCCCTCTTCTCCGGCGCAGGCACCACGCGCCGCACGCTGCTCAAGTCAGCAGGCAAGGCAACCGCACTCCTGGCCGCGGCGGCCCTCTCCCTCTCCGCCTGCTCCACCGGCCCGGCGTCCACCGCGGACGCCGGCGCTTCCAGCTCCAGCAGCAGCGCACAGTTCCCGGTCACCATCAAGCACGCGTTTGGTGAAACCACCATCGAGAAGCAGCCCACCCGTGTGGCCACCGTCTCCTGGGTCAATGACGACGTCGCCATTGCCCTGGGCGTGGTCCCGGTCGGCGTCCCCAAGAACGAGTGGGGCGGCAACGACCAGGGCTCCACCCCCTGGAAGGACGCAGCCCTCGAGGAACTCGGCGCCGGATTTGGCACGGACAAGGCTCCGGTCCAGTACTCCGAGGCCGACGGCATCAACTTCACCGAGATCGCCAAGCTGACCCCGGACGTCATCCTCGCCGCCTACTCCGGCCTCACCGAAGAGGACTACAAGAAGCTGAGCGAAATCGCTCCCGTGGTCGCCCATCCTGAACTTGCCTACGGAACCTCCTGGCAGGATGCCACCACCATCGTTGGCAAGGCCCTTGGCAAGGACGCCGAGGCTGCCAAGCTGGTCTCCGACACGGAGAACACCATCAAGGAAGAGGCTGCCAAGTACCCGCAGATCAAGGACAAGACCTTCATCTACGGTTACGCCGTCCCCTCCGACCTCACCCAGACCGGCATCTACACGGCCAATGACAACCGGCCCAAGTTCCTGTCCTCCATTGGCATGAAGCTCGCGCCCGTGGCGGAGCAGGCATCGGCCGGCTCGAAGGAATTCTTTGTGCCGTGGTCGGCCGAGAAGGTCAACGAGCTGGACTCGGACATCTTCCTCAGCTCCGTCGAGGACACCAGCGAAGCCGAAGCGATCAAGAATGATCCCCTGCTCGGCCAGATCCCCGCGGTCAAGAACGGTGCGTTCGTGGCGGACGCCAACAAGAGCCTGGTCCTCGCCGTCTCCGCTTCCTCCCCGCTGAGCCTGCCCTGGGCGCTGGACACGTTCCTGCCCGAGCTGGCATCCGCAGCGGATGCCGTGAAGTAGCACCGGTTACGTGACATAGAGTTCGACGACGGCGGCGCGCCAGGGCCGGAATCCCGCCATCTTGGTGCCGGGAACGGCAGCCCGTACCCCGGGGACCGCCCGTGCCTATCCCGGAA
>NZ_BAAHNO010000035.1:3757-12049 GCF_054656615.1 Arthrobacter sp. AD-310
AGAGTTCGACGACGGCGGCGCGCCAGGGCCGGAATCCCGCCATCTTGGTGCCGGGAACGGCAGCCCGTACCCCGGGGACCGCCCGTGCCTATCCCGGAAAGCGCGCCGCCTGGCTGCTTGCCGCCGTCGTCGTCCTCGCCGTCCTGGCGGGCGCTTCCCTTGCCGTGGGCGCCCGCGGGCTTCCCCTTGCCACCGTGTGGGAGGCGCTCACGCAGTTTGATCCGGCCAACGGCGACCACGCAGTGGTCCACGCCCGCATCCCGCGCACCGTCCTTGGCCTGCTGGCCGGGGGTGCGCTGGGCCTGGCGGGTGCCGCCATGCAGGGCGTAGCCCGCAACCCGCTCGCAGACCCCGGCATCATGGGCGTGAACGCGGGTGCCGCCCTCGCCGTGGTGACCGGCATCTACGTCTTTGGCATCGGCTCCCTGTCCGGCTACATCTGGTTCGCCTTCATCGGCGCCGCGGTGGCCGCCGTCGTGGTCTACTCCATCGCATCCCTGGGCAGGGACGGTGCAACCCCCGTCAAGCTGGCCCTTGCGGGCGCCGCGCTCAATGCGGGCCTCTACTCGCTCATGAGCGTTGTCCTGGTGTCCAGCAAGGACACCCTGGACAAGTTCCGCTTCTGGCAGGTGGGCGGCGTCGCCGGCCGCGACTGGTCCGTGGTGCTGTCCGGACTGCCCTTCCTGCTCGCCGGCGCCGTCGTTGTCCTCCTGACCGGACGCATCCTCAACAGCCTGGCGCTGGGCGACGACATAGCCCGCGGCCTGGGCCAGCGGGTAGGACTTGCCCGGGCCCTCACCGCCCTGGGAATTGTGCTGCTGTGCGGGTCCGCCACAGCCATGGCGGGTCCCATCGCGTTCGTGGGCCTGGTGGTGCCGCACGCCGTCCGGTTCCTCACCGGTCCCGACTACCGCTGGATCCTGCCGTTTTCCCTGGTGGCCGCGCCCGTGCTGCTGCTGGCCGCGGACATCGCCGGCCGGGTAGTGCTGCTGCCCGGCGAGGTGCCGGCCGGCATCATGACGGCCCTCATCGGCGCCCCCGTGTTCGTGTGGCTGGTCCGCCGCGGGAAGGGGGCCGGGCTGTGAGCTTGAAAGACACGGGCACGCGGACCCGGGTTGCGCTGTCAGATATGACGGCTAACACCGCCACTGAAGGACCAAAAGTGACCGGGCAACGCCGGGGACGGCACGGCCTGAACCGGACAGCCGCCCTGGGCGCCGCCGTCGTCTTCCTCTTCTTCGCCTCCGTGCTGCTGGGCAGCTACACGGTGACCATCCCCGATTTCTTCACCATCGTCTTCAACCACCTGACCGGGGGTCCCAGAATCCCCGGCGCCAGCTTCATCGTCATGGAAAACAAGCTCCCGCGGGCTGTCATCGGCACCATGATCGGGCTCGCATTCGGCCTGGCCGGTGCCCTTTTCCAGACGATGCTCCGCAACCCCCTGGCCAGCCCCGATGTCATTGGCATCAGTTACGGCGCCAGCGCGGCCGCCGTCGTCGCGATCGTGATGTTCGGCGCGTCTGGCGCTGTGGTCTCCGGGGCGGCACTGGCCGGCGCACTGGCGGTGGCCGGGATCATCTACGCCATCTCCGCCGGTGGCGCCCTGCGGGGGACCAGCCGGGGTAATGCCGCCGGCAACCGCCTGGTCCTGGCCGGCGTCGGCATCGCCGCGGCCCTGCACGCGGTGGTCAACTTCCTGATGACCCGCGCGGACATCCGCACCGCAGCCGACGCCCTCGTCTGGCTCAACGGCTCCCTCAACTCCGCCAACTGGGAGCGGGCCGGCGTCCTGTTCCTCGCCCTCGCAGTCCTCATCCCCGCGGTGGCCGTCATTGCGGGCCCGCTGCGGATCCTCGAACTGGGCGACGACGCGGCCGCCGGCCTGGGCATCCGCGTCAACGCCGCACGCCTGGCCTTGGTGATCATCGCGGTGGCCCTCGCAGCGGTGGCGACGGCGGCCGCCGGCCCCGTCTCCTTCGTCGCCTTCCTCGCCGGTCCCATCGCCCGCCGCTTCACCGGAAAGGCCAGCCTCCCGGCGTCGGCCCTCGTGGGCGCCCTCATTGTCCTCGCGGCGGACTACTTCGCGGCCAACCTCGCCCCCGTGCTGCTGGACGGCACCGTCCTGCCGGTCGGCGTCATCACCGGTGCGCTTGGCGCCCCGTTCCTGCTGTGGCTCCTGGTCACAGCCAACCGAAAGGATGCCTGACGTGGCTGTTCTCAAGGCCAACGACCTGACGCTGAAATACGACCAGCGCTGCGTCGTGGACGGCCTCAGCACCGAAATCCCCGAGGGCAAGGTGACCATGATCGTGGGTGCCAACGCCTGCGGAAAATCCACCCTGCTCCGTGGCCTGTCCCGGCTCCTCAAACCCGCGGCCGGCACCGTCACCCTTGACGGCAAGGACATCCATTCCCGCCCCGCCCGTGAACTGGCCCGCACCCTTGGCCTGCTGCCGCAGCACCCCACCGCGCCGGACGGCATCACCGTCCGCGACCTGGTGGGCCGCGGACGCTACCCGCACCAGGGCCTCTTCCGCAGCTGGAGTGAGGGGGACGACGCCGCCGTGCAGCGCGCGCTGGAAGCCACCGAAACGCTGGCCCTCGCCGGGCGCGACGTGGACGAACTCTCCGGCGGCCAGCGGCAGCGGGTCTGGATTGCCATGGCCCTCGCCCAGGAAACAGATGTGCTGCTGCTCGACGAACCCACCACCTACCTGGACCTGGCCCACCAAGTGGAGGTCCTGGACCTGGTGACGGACCTGAACCGGAAACGCGGTACCACCGTGGCCATCGTCCTGCACGACCTCAACCTCGCCGCACGCTATGCGGACCACGTCATCGCCATGAAGGCCGGTGCCGTGGTGGCCGTCGGTAATCCCCGCGACGTGGTCACCGAAGGCCTGGTCCGCAATGTCTTCAACCTCGAGTCCCGCGTTATTCCGGACCCGGTATCCGGAACACCCCTGATCATTCCCATCGGCCGCCACCACGTCCCCACTGAACTGGAGCTTGTTTCATGAAGACCCGCGATGCTGCCGCCGCCAAGGCCGTGAACCCTGCTCCTCTGAATGCTGCTTCCATGAACACCGAGCCGATGACCCTGGCGTTCGAGGTGACCGTCTCCTCCGTGCAGGTGCTCAGCCCAAACTTCCGCAGGATCACGTTCGGCGGCTACTCGCTGCGCGACTTCGGTGTCCACGGCGACACCCGCGACCTCCGGATCAAACTCATGATCCCGTCCCTCGCGCCGGACGGCAGCCCGCTTCCGCTGCCGGTTTTCGAAATGGCCTCGTCCGGCTGGTACCGGGAGTGGCTGGCCATGGATCCGGCGGTCCGCGGCTCCATGCGCACCTACACCGTGCGGCAGTCCCGCCTGGACGCGGTGTACCCGGAGATCGATGTGGACTTCGTGATGCACTTCGACGCCGACGGCCACGGCGGCCCGGCCGCCAACTGGGCCCGGAACGCAAGGCCGGGCGACGCCATCACCATCATCGGCCCCAACAACCGCGCCGCGCACTGCGTCACCGCCGAAATCTACTCCGGTATCGAATGGCGGCCGGGCCTCGCGCAGCGCATCCTCCTCGCCGGTGACGAGACCGCCGTCCCCGCGATCTCCGCGATCCTCGAGAGCCTCCCGCCCTATATGACCGGGCACGCCTTCCTCGAAGTCCCCGAAGCAGGCGACTTCCTGGAACTTCACTCGCCGGCCGACGTCGAAATCACCTGGCTGGCACGCGGCGCGCAGATCGGACGGTCCCGCCCGCACGGCGAACTGCTGCAGGAAGCGGTCCGCAAGGCCGTCCCCGTGCCCGGGTGGGTCGGGCTCAAAGCGGTCGACGGCGGCGCCGGGCCGGAACCCGAGGACGTCAACGTGGACGAGGACATCCTCTGGGAAACGCCCACCCGCATGGAAACCGAAGAGATCCGGGCCACCAAGAACCCGGACATGCCCGCCGGTGCCATGCCCTTCTACGCCTGGATCGCGGGCGAAGCCGGAGTCATCAAGGACATGCGCCGGTACCTCGTCCGCGACGTCGGGATCGACCGGAAGCAGGTGGCGTTCATGGGGTACTGGAGGCAGGGCAAAGCCGAAGGGTAAAGCGTTTCCGAACGCCCTATCACTTTTTGCCGCTTTCCCTGCGACGCTCTATCACTTTTGGGGCGCTGGAGCCGAACGCTCTCACTTACTGTTCATCCCGCCGTCGTGCCTGCTTCTCCTTGGCTGGCTATTTTGGCGCTGTGGTGCCTGAACCCTTGCTTCCCATTTCCGGCCGGCGGGTGTTTGTTGCCCTTGGGGACTCGTTCACCGAGGGCGTGGGGGACCGGGACGAGCGGCTGCCCAACGGAGTTCGGGGCTGGGCCGACCGGGTGGCGGAGAAGCTCGCCAAGGCCCGGCCGGGCTGGCGGTACGCCAACCTCGCCATCCGCAGCAAACGCCTCCGGCACATTATCGACGAGCAGCTGGAACCGGCCCTGCGGATGAATCCCACGCTCGTCACGCTCTACGCGGGCGGCAACGATATCCTCGACGTCAAAACCGACATGGCCGCCCTCATGGCCGACTACGAACAACTCGTGGCCAGGCTCGCCGGGACCGGAGCCACGCTGGTCCTTTTCACCGGGTTCGACGTCAAAGTCTCAGCACTCCTGGAACCGTTGAAGAAGCGCAACACCTACTACAACCAGCGCGTCCGGGACATTGCCAACAAATACGGGGCGGTGTTGGTGGACTACTGGTGCCTGGATGCTTTCCATGACCGCCGCATGTGGGACGCGGACCGCCTGCACATGTCCAAGGCGGGGCACAAATACCTGGCCGGGCAGGTGCTGGACCAGCTCGGCGTCGCGCACAAAATCAAACCCAAGGACTGGGATCCGCCCGCCCGGCTGACGCTGCGGGAATGGGAACGCCGGCAGCGCCGCTGGGTGCACGACTGGGTCCTGCCGCTGTTCGGACGGAAGCTGCGCGGCGTCACGCTGGGTGACCAGCTGGGCCCGCGCTGGCCCGAACCGGTTAAGGTGCCGCGGAAGGGCGGCCTGAAAAAACTTGCGGCAGCGATGGACGACGGCGGCGCCCCGCTCCGGCGGGCCGGGCCGCCTTAGCTGGTGGCTGCGGGAGGGGTGTCCAGCAGGTTTTCGAAGCCCGGCGCCACGCGGCCGGCATGGAATTCGACCACCTCGAAGTCCGCCACGCCGTTGGAGTAGAAGGGGTCCTGCGCCAGGCTGGCGTCCAGGGTGGCGCGGTCCACCTGGGACAGCAGCATGCCGCCCGTGCGCGGGACCTTGCGGCCGGCGGCAATAAAGACGCCGTCGTCGAATGCCTTCTGGAGCCAGCTGATGTGGGCGTCATTGTGGAAATCGACGATGTCCTGCGGAACCCGGTAAGTGAGGGAAACAACATACATGCGCCCAGACTACCGGGCGTGCCGCAGTCAGTTGAAAGATCAATCGTAGAATAAGGGGATGACCGAACCGCGGTGGCTCAATGCCGACGAACGACGCGCCTGGCTGGCCCTGGTCAGCATCAACACCCTGCTGCCTGCAGCCCTGGACACCCGGCTGCACGCCGCGGGCAAGCTGTCCCTGTTCGACTACACGGTCCTTGCCATGCTGTCTGAGGCGGACGACCGTTTCCTGCCGATGAGCGAGCTTGCCGCCCGGAGCAGCGCCTCCCTGTCGCGGCTTTCGCACGTCGTCACCAAGCTGCAGAAACGCGGATGGGTGGAGCGCCGGCCGCATCCGCACGACGCCCGGGTCACCATCGCGCACCTCACCGAGGAAGGCATGGCAACCATCGTCGGCCTCGCTCCCGGCCACGTGGAGGACGTCCGGGACCTGTTCCTGGATGCCCTCACGGAACAGGACGTCCTGGACCTTGCCCGGATCGGCGAGAAGGTGGTCGGCCGGCTGGACAAGGACCACTGGATCCTGCGCGAAAGCTAGGCGCCCCCCCGGTTGGTTGCTTCCAGCAACGGATGGCAGACTAGCCACTATGGAATTCACCTCCCGGTTCGTGGCCCTCGGCGACTCCTTCACCGAGGGGGTCGGCGACGACGATCCCACCCGCCCCAACGGGGTCCGCGGGTGGGCTGACCGGGTTGCCGAGCAACTGGGCGCCGCGGATCCCGGCTTCGGGTACGCCAACCTTGCCATCCGCGGAAGGAAGCTCCGGCAGATCCTGGCTGAGCAGGTGGACGCCGCCGTCGAACTCAAACCCACCCTCGTGAGCATCTACGCGGGGGCCAACGACATCCTGCGCCCCCGCATCGACATCGACGACCTCCTGGCGGAGTACGACGACGGCGTCCGCAAGTTGAGTGCCACGGGGGCCACCGTTGTGCTGTTCACCGGGTTCGACGCCCGCGGCTCGAAGGTGTTCGGCACCATGCGCGGCCGCACAGCCATCTACAACGAACTTGTCCGCGGCATCGCCGGCGACCACGGTGCCCTGCTGGTGGACTACTGGCGCTTCAGCGAGTACTACGACTGGGGCATGTGGGCGCGGGACCGCATGCACATGTCCGCCGCAGGCCACGCCAACATGGCAAAACGCGTCCTCGAGGTCCTCAAGTACGACCACTCCATCGACATCCCGCCCATGACCCCGGTTCCCGAACTGGGCCGCGCCGAGGCCATGCGCGCCAACGCCC
Organism: Arthrobacter sp. AD-310; assembly: GCF_054656615.1. Classification (NCBI taxonomy): domain Bacteria; kingdom Bacillati; phylum Actinomycetota; class Actinomycetes; order Micrococcales; family Micrococcaceae; genus Arthrobacter; species Arthrobacter sp. AD-310. Next base: position 10,414 of record NZ_BAAHNO010000035.1, read on the forward strand.
AATGGTTCCGCGAATACGCCGCCCCGTGGGTCGTCCGCCGCGTGACCGGCAAGTCCTCGGGTGACAACCTCTCGCCCAAGTACCCCCAGCTGACCCGGCTTTGACACCCCGGCTGGTGCGGCACGCCGTCGGGCGCTGCTTATACACCCAAAAAGCCCGGATTGGTCTTTAATTGCGCGAACTCGTAGACTTGGTAGGCGCTAAGTGCGCGGAGCGTGCGCAATTGCTCCGGTTGCCCGGTGATTTTCGCCAGGAGGCCGGTAGTTAGGGGCTCAAGTTGCGTGACTAACCGTTCGCCCTTCGTTATGGGGGTCGCCCTTAGCCGCATGGTCCAGCAGCAGATATGCGGACCATTACATCCAATCTTTGAGGAGAAGTCATGGCAGCACACTGCCAAGTGACCGGGGCCGAGCCGGGCTTTGGGCACAGCATTTCGCACTCGCACCGCCGCAACAAGCGCCGGTTCGATCCGAACATCCAGAAGAAGCGCTACTGGGTTCCGTCCCTGCGCCGTAACGTCACGCTGCAGGTCTCTGCACGTGGCATCAAGACCATCGACGTTCGCGGCATCGACGCAGTCGTCGCCGACATTCTGGCTCGTGGGGTGAAGCTCTAGTGGCTAAGGACAAGGACGTACGTCCAATCATCAAGCTCAAGTCGACCGCGGGCACGGGCTACACCTACGTAACCCGCAAGAACCGTCGTAACGACCCGGACCGCCTGGTCCTGAAGAAGTACGACCCCAAGATCCGCCAGCACGTCGAATTCCGAGAGGAGCGCTAAACATGGCTAAGAAGTCCAAGATTGCTCGCAACGAGCAGCGCAAGGTCATCGTTGAGCGTTACGCTGCCAAGCGCCTCGAACTGAAGAAGACCCTGGTTGACGAAAACGCAACCGACGAAGCACGCGAAGCAGCCCGCCTGGGCCTGCAGAAGCTGCCCCGCAACGCGTCCCCGATCCGTCTGCGTAACCGCGACATCATCGACGGCCGCCCCCGTGGCACCTTCCAGAAGTTCGGTATCTCCCGTGTCCGCTTCCGCGACATGGCCCACAAGGGCGAACTTCCGGGCATCACCAAGTCTTCCTGGTAATCCCGCGCGGCTGACTGCAGCTGTTGGGAAAGGGCCGGCAACCATCACGGTTGCCGGCCCTTTCCTGGTTTAAACCCGTGACTGGGCCCGCTGAATCCCTTGGTGTTTCAGCCTGTCCTTGGTGGTTGAGCTTGTCGAACTCACCTGTGCTGCAGCCCACAGGGATAACTTTCGACGGCGGGAAGCGCGTGGGGTGCCTCCGCGGCTTGTTTTGCCGCGTGTTTACGGGGTTTTTGGCTGCTGGCCCGAGGAGTTGCGGTGGGGTGCGGGGGCGTGTATTGTTTTCTGAGTCGCCGCGGGGGAGACAGTGAAGAACTGATCACCGGGTGGCCAAAACCCCAACTCAACGCCAGGATCTGGTTGCTCTTTAGGGCGCCGGGAAGTGGTGGGGGACGATCTTCCGCCGATGGGAATCCTGAGAGATGGATTTGCTTCCAGGTTGGGGATCGGGTAAGTTTGAAAAGTTGCTCCGGAGCGATCCTGAACGTTGGTTTGGGTGGTGCCGGGTGTGTCTGTTGTTTGAGAACTCAATAGTGTGCCAAGTT